>JBJOHR010000208.1:0-27221 GCA_046047575.1 Bacteroidota bacterium
AACCAGAACGGTTTCTTTTGGGATGGCAGAGCCGCCAACCTTGAAGAACTGGTGTTTGAGCCTGTGCGAAATCCAATTGAAATGAATACGACCTGGCCTGAAGTTGAAGCCAAGTTGAACGCCAGTGACGAGTATTTGAGTCTGTTTGCGCAAGCTTTCAATGTCGATAAGATCGATTCGGTGCATACCGTTAAAGCTATTTCTCAATTTCTGAGAACCCTCATTTCAGGCAACTCAAAGTTTGACAAATGGTACAATCAGCAGTCCATACAATTAAGTGAATCGGAGTTACGCGGCTTTGTGCTGTTCAATGGCGAAGGGGCCGATTGCTTCCATTGTCACGGATTAGGTGGGCTGATTACCGATAATAATTTCCGAAACAACGGATTAGACGCGGAATTCAGTGCTGACGAAGGTCGATATCTGGTAACGGGCAATCCTTCCGACAAGGGAAAATTCAGAGCGCCAACGCTTCGGAACATAGAAATGACAGCACCCTATATGCACGATGGCAGGTTCTTTACTCTAGAGGAAGTTGTTGATCATTACAGCGAGCACATTCTGGATTCTCCGACCCTTGATCCTTTGATGAAGTTGGTTGGAAACGGAGGCGCACAGCTTACACAACAGGAAAAGCAGGACCTGATCGCATTCCTTAAAACATTCACCGATGAGGAATTCCTCAGTGATCCCAATCTAAGCGACCCAAATCCTTGAGCAGAATTCTTTCCATAGCACTAATTGGGTTGTATGCCTTGACGCTACTGCAAGCGTACGTTCCGCATGTCAACTATTGGATGAACAGGGAATACGTGGCAGCGGTGCTATGCGAAAATCAGGACAGGCCGGAACTAAAGTGCGAGGGAAAATGTTACCTCAAAAAGGACATTCGCCAATCTGAAAGCGAACAGAAGGATGCACAAGCGGAATCGGTTCGATATATGGTTGAATACTTTCTACCAATTGCGTTGTTTTCGTTCAAACGAATTGTTTCAGAAAGCGAAAAGGCACGTTTCAACTATGTGGAAAGAACCCTTTTCGAATATTCAAGTTCCATATTCCGACCACCACAGCCATCGTTTCCATTCCTATATCAGTACATTTTAAGGGTTACGTGATGCCCGATCCACACGTATAATTTCAACAGATTCAAACAATAACACACAACAATGAAAACTAAATTATTCATATCAATGGCCATTATGGCCGGAACATTTGCCTTTAGCGGATGTCAGAAAGAAGGATGCACAGACAGCAACGCGATCAACTATGATGAGGACGCCAAGAAAGATGACGGCAGCTGCGTTTATGACACAGACACCACAAGCGAGATCAGCTTGCATTTTCATGCCAAGTTGGGAACAGCTGACTTTGCCTACGGTACCGAAGTGACCAACTGGGAAGGGCGTAAGATGAAATTTGACGTTGCGCAGGTTTACTTGAGCGGTTTTGCTTTTTACGATCACGATGGTAACAAGAGCATGATTGAAGATTCTTACGTGCTTGCCAAAGCTGGAACGATGATGTATGATCTTGGCACGATTGCCAACGACCACTATCATTCATTCGGATTCAGCGTAGGGGTGGATAGCGTTGCCAATCACAGTGACCCTGCAAGTTGGCCATCGTCCAATGCTCTTTCATCCAATAATCCTGACCATGCTTTCTGGAGCTGGAACTCAGGTTACATCTTCATTAAAATGGAAGGACTGGTTGATACCACAGCAGACATGAGTGGTACAGCAAATGCTGCCTTCGTGTATCACATTGGAATGGACATGATGCGCAACGACCTCATGTTCATGAACCACATGGAGGTGGACGAAGACATGATGATGAACGTTGAATTCGATTTCTTGGAGCTATTCAATGGAATTGTGGTGAGAGGAGCCAATCAGGACACACACACCATGAATAACATGGCAGCTGCTATGGCCGTACGAGATAACGTGCCCAACGCTGTAACTTTAGAGTAAACTTCTAGACTGTACTTGATTGAAGGGCGGATGGAAATATTCCGTCCGCCCTTTTTTAACCATGAAGATTCGGCTCAAATACTTCCTTTTTTCGATTGTTTTTCTGGCGGCATGCCAGAAAGACCCGGAAATACCTGTCGATTATCCGCAGGTCCCATCATGGTTTCCAGAGATGGAAATTCCGGTGGAAAATCAGCTGACACAAGCACGGATCGACCTGGGCAGAAAACTGTTCTACGATGCCCGTTTGTCTAGAGACATGACGGTTTCCTGTGGAAGTTGTCATCGGCAGGAAAATGCATTTACGGATGGACTGCAGATCGCCTTAGGAATTGAAGACCGATTGGGATTGCGCAACACCCCAACACTGGCCAACATTGGTTACACCGATAGGATGTTCATGGATGGAGGCGTTACAACACTTGAACTACAGTCGCAATCGCCCATTTTCACGCATGTGGAGATGGATTTTACCATTGCTGGATTCTTACAGCGGATTGCAGGTGACATGGAGTATGAGCGCATGTTCCGTGAAGCATACGACCAAGAACCCGGAGCATTTGGGCTTTCCCGGTCCATCGCAGCGTTCGAACGCACCTTCATCAGCGCTCATTCACGATTTGATGCCTTTGAATATCAGGGAGATGTTAATGCCCTTTCTGAAGCGGAGAAACGTGGTCGGAACCTATTCTTCAGCAGCGCCACAGGCTGTACTGATTGTCATGTTCCGCCTTTGTTCACCAATTTCGAATACGAAAACATTGGGCTATACGAAAACTATGTCGATAGCGGAAGGGCACGTATAAGTGAAGTATCTGCAGATAATGGCAAATTCAAAGTCCCAACCCTTAGAAATGTGGCCTTGACCGCCCCCTACATGCACGATGGGAGTATTGAAACGCTTGCAGAAGTGGTAGCGCATTTCAATTCGGGTGGCGTTGGCCATGTCAATCAGAGCGAACTGGTGCGTCCTTTAGGATTGACAGAACAGGAGAGGTCCGATCTGGTAGCATTTCTTGGGTCGCTCACCGACCAAGCATTCATCACAGATCCTGATCTCTCAGATCCTAATTGAAGACCTTATCTTTCTAAAACAGGATGTCTGAAAACTGGCACCAGTCGGCACCTTGATCGGGGTGGAATTCCGTGGCCGGAGCTGAACGGTTCTTTGATCGTGAGTTTCTCATTCTGACCAGAGACCGTAAAAATCCTTATCCTTGAAAGGTTCAACTGGAATCACTAAAAGGATGACTATGCACGATTCAAGTCTTTTGCTCCAATTACCCTTGCTGGATGTGGGTGTTTCTTTCCTAAGTATTGGCCGCGGTCTGGTCGGAGTGCTTGTTCTGGTGGCCATTGGCTATCTGTTCAGTGCAGACCGCAGATCCATCAATTGGAAACTGATCGGTATCGGTCTATTCATCCAATTGGTGTTGGCCATTGGCATTCTCAAGATATCATGGATACAGACAGGATTCGATGTGGTGGGCCAAGGCTTCGTTAAACTCATTTCCTTCACCGATTTCGGTACCGATTTCCTCTTTTCGTCCTTCGTTACGGGCAGTTCAGAGGCGGCCGTCATCAGCTTCGCATTCCGCATTCTGCCCACCATTGTGTTCTTTTCGGCCCTTACCAGCCTACTCTACTACATTGGGCTGTTACAGAAGGTCGTCTATGTGTTTGCCTGGGTCATGAAAAAGACCATGAAACTCAGTGGGGCCGAAAGTCTGGCTGCCGCAGGCAACATCTTCCTCGGACAGACCGAATCTCCGTTCCTCATCAAACCCTATTTGGACAATATGACCAAGAGCGAGATCATGTGCCTGATGACGGGCGGCATGGCCACCATTGCCGGTGGCGTTCTGGCTGCCTATATCGGTTTTCTGGGAGGCGAAGACCCGGTGGAGCAAGTTCTGTTTGCGAAGCATCTGTTGGCTGCTTCGGTCATGTCTGCTCCGGCCGCGGTGGTGGCAGCCAAATTGCTGATCCCTGAAAAGGAAGAGTTCGATGAGAACATGGAGATCAGCAAGGAGAAGATGGGAGCCAACGTATTGGAGGCCGTGGCCAACGGTACTTCGGATGGTGTCAAGCTGGCTGTGAATGTGGGTGCCATGCTGCTGGTTTTCACCGCTTTCGTGTACATGGGCAATTGGATTCTCCGCGACCTTATTGGTGGACCAACGGGTCTGAATGACATCATTGCTTCCACCACTGGCTATGATGGCTTAAGCTTTCAGTTCTTGGTCGGTTACACCTTTGCGCCCATTGCTTGGCTCATGGGAGTGCCTACAAGTGATATTTTCCTGGTGGGTCAGTTACTTGGTGAGAAGACCATCTTGAACGAATTCTATGCCTACAAAACGCTGGGCGAAATGAAATTCAGCGGCATGTTCAGTTCAGAGAAATCCATGATCATGGCCACATACATTCTTTGTGGTTTCTCCAACTTCGCTTCCATCGGCATTCAAATTGGCGGCATCGGCACACTTATCCCCAACCGCAAAGGCTTGCTTTCCAAGCTTGGTCTTCGCGCCCTACTTGGCGGAACGTTGGCCTGCCTCTTCACGGCCGTGCTGGTGGGGATGTTTTTGGGTTAATTGCCCCGCTGTTGATCAAGGACTTCTTGAAGAATCACTCTGAAATCAATCGAGTGGTTCATATCGCTTCCCAAGCGTTTGTGTCCTAATCGCACTATTACCATCTCGTACTCAGGAATCACAATGATGTACTGACCAAGGATTCCGCGTTGATAAAAAACGTGTGTTCCATAGTCATCGCATATCCAGAAACTATGTCCGTAATACGGAACGGCAAACGGAACGGTGGCCGTATCCACAAAGGCAGAATCGAGGATCTGCGTACCGTTGAAGTTTCCGTGCCGCAACATCATCTGTCCAAATCGGGCAAAGTCGCGCGCATTGGAATTGAAGCAGCAGAATGAAAGCTCCTTTCCATTCTTGCTGTCCAAGTGCCACTCGGCTGCATGCTCCGCGCCAAGTGGTTTCCAGAGTTTTTCGGAGGCATATTCCGCTTCTGTTTTTCCCGTGGCACTCATGAGGCACAGACCGAGTAACTGTGTGGCACCACTCTGATAATCAAAGGCATCCTTTCCTGGTTTTCGGATAACTGGCACATTATCCAACATCAATTTCTCCACATCCGGCCCATAGTAGAGCTTGGCAGTGATGTCGAACGGATTGGTGTAATGCTCATTGAAATCCAACCCTGCGGTCATGGTGCTGAGGTTTCTCAGCGTCAGGTCATCCGCGTATTCTCCTTTCAGTTCGGGTAGAAAGTCTTTCACAGGTTGGTCCCAGCCTTTTACGTAGCCATCCTGAATGGCGCACTGCACCAACATGGTGGTAATGCTCTTGGCCATGCTGAAGGAATTGCTACGCGATGAATCGGAGTAACCATCCCAATATTCCTCAAACACGATCTCGCCAGCCTTGATCATCAAGAACGCAACGGTCTCGGTTTCTTCCAATGATTTTCTGAGATCGCCTGTAATGTCCCATTCGTAATAGAAATCGGAAACCTTCCATGGTGCCGGTGTTCCGGTTTCGACCACTCGCGTATCGAAGAATTGCGCATCACTTATGGTTGCCGAAGTGTTTCCGTGCAGATACGCAGCCCACACTCCTTTAAGTAGGAACTGATTGCCCGTGACGTAAATACCTAGCACCAACGCGGCAATAACGATTGCCACCCATGTGAATATCCTTGCGACTGTCTTCATCTATTTATCGTTTTCAAAAACAAAAAACGGCACGCAAAGCGCACCGTTTTCATGTAATTCATTTCAAAGTTCAGTTTCTATTGAACTTGGAATCGTTCACAGCACTCACCGTTACTGAAACCACGTCCTGACTCATTACCACTTTTCCCTCGGCATCGCGTTTTTCCATCCGCACCGGAAATCCGGCCGTCTTGATCTGAGGCATGTTCCTGCGTAGTACCAATGGAATGTCATCAAATGCAATTCCCAGCCCATTGGTCACCCAATAGATTGTCTGATTCTTACCATCGGTATAGACCAGTTGTGTACAATCATATCCATTCATGCTGACACCTTGCTTCTCAGAAACCAACATCTGCGTGGCAAGGTCTACCTTGAGGGAAGCGGGCGATATCTCTGTTACGTGACCTTCAGACACCATGTGCATACCGTTATCATCGGATATGATGGCATACTCCGATGTATGACCATCGGCCTTGGAAACGATGTCCATTCGACTTTTATCGCCTTTCAGGAACCATGAAACAGAAGCATCTTCCTTCATGGCGGCATTGGTTGTCGACATGGTAACTACTCCTTCAAAATTCTGGGCAATAGAGCTGAACGATACTGCAAATGCCAGTAGAACTAGCGTGGTTTTAAGCTTTCTCATTTGTGTTCTCATTATGCGATTACGGTCCTACAGTACCACGTAAGAATGATGTGTTGTAAAGGTTGTCTGGTATGTTGGTGGTGAAACCATTGTGCTTAACAGCATAACCACCGGCACCGGCAGCAGGCGGTGGAATCGGAATAGGTATGGCCAAGTTGGTAACAACCGGAATAACCACAGGTCCAATGAAAGGTATGTTCACAACCACACTCACAGAGATCAGGATCTGAATATAGCCTTGTGTTCCAGGATAACCGTAAGGGCCACCATCACCGGCCCATGCATTCGGGTTGATCTCGATCTGTGCTGGCCCAATGGCGAAAATGATCGGATAGTTGAGAAGTCCTCCTTGTCCCTGAACCCCGAACTGGCCTCCGGTCCCATCAGTGCCATCGCTGTACCAGGCCAAACCTATAAGGTTATTGGGCTGTTGGCCACCTTGCCCCAAGTTGGCTCCTCCACCTCCACCAGATCCTAAAAAGAATCCGAATGCAGGTGCCGGAGGCGGGATCAGGTTTCCTGTAGAGATGGAAAATGCCATGGAAGCACCTCCACCTCCACCTCCGTAGATGTTGAAGTTGTTGATGATGTCTGCATCGAGGGTCAATTCAATAGCGGTACCACCATCTTCACCCTCTCCGGTAAGTCCTAAAGCTGGGTCGTAGGCAATTCCACCATCTCCTCCTCGACCAAGAATGTTCCCTTCGTTTACAATGGCGACCAACGAACCGGCAGGCAATGCTGTTCCAGTTGTGAAAGCCGGATCGCTTGCTTGAGGGCTTGTCACTGTAACTCCAGGTTGGACCATACATACCACGCAGACCGGAGTATTTGTTGGGGCATTCGGATAGAGATTGTAGAATTCGGTGCCCAGATCATAGTTGTTTGCAGTATTGATAACGGGCACTTCGTAGCATGGAAGTATGGTAAGCGAATAAATGATGTTGTAGGTGCTGTTGTTACAAAGCACCTGAATGACGATCGGGTATGTGCCAGCAGGCGCGAACGGAGTAGCAAAAAACTCGATATCCACCACGCCTGTTGATGGGGCAGGATTTGGCGTTATAGTAGCTGTGAGGCCACTAGGTAGTGTTGACAAAATGGTAATCGCGATCTGCTGTGGATTTCCTGCGGTCTGTACAATTCCAAGCGAAAGCGTCTCGTATTGCGAAACAACCCTATCGATCGTGTCGGCTGTGCTGCTGGGAGTAACGTTCAGATAACACGCGTTACAGTCCTCGGCAAACGATGGTAGCCAGCAATCGCCATTGAAATAATCCAAGGTGCTATCGGTGGTATTCACTATGACAAGACCCACCGCTGGATTCAGAATATTGTCTCTGGAAGCCTCGTCCATCTGCGGAGCCAGGAATCCTTTTCCTTCAGCAACCAGATGCAGAATAGCGCTTGAATCGGGTTGATCGGTGTTGATACCCACATGGTATTCGTTGTTCCAAATAAAACTGTTGGCCACCCAATCGTTAAAGAAAACGGTATCGTAGCGCAAGGTCTGACCCTGCAGGGCAGGAATCATCGGTCCGGGAGGGCCCTGAGGTCCAATTCCTCTTCGCCAGTAGATCCCATCGAAATAATAGAACGTACTATCGGTTACGGTGTAGATCAAGAGGCCTGTTGCCGGGCTGGCGATTGACAATGTATCCGTTCTTGGTATCAGAAGCCCTTTATCCTGAGCTTGAATTTCCAATAAGGCACTGGGATCGGGAGTAATGGTTCCGATACCCACATTGTCCTGCGCCCAGGATGTGCTTGCGATAAAACCCAGTAGAAGCGTGGCAAAAGCAGTAAACGTATTGCGCAACATTCGATTTAAGCGATTAAGAATTAAGCACGATCGTCATCCGATCGATCAATGCCGAAAAATACACAATAAGCGGTGTATACCGTCTGTTTTTCGGGCGATAAACCTATTTTTGCGCCCGAGTTAGGGCATTTAGCTCAGTTGGTTCAGAGCACCACCTTGACAGGGTGGGGGTCACTGGTTCGAATCCAGTAATGCTCACAGATCGGGGAGGAGATCATGAAAATGACTTCCTCCCACTTTTTATTCGGGAAATGCGTTTTTACAGACCTTTCATTATCCTTCTTCTTGCTGCGGTCTGTTCTACTGCCGTGGCCGATGTTGGACAAACGCATCAACTCAAACAGGAACGTTCGGAATTGCTCATTCGGATAAGTGCCTTGAACAAGGATACATCGAAAGCGGCAGAGCTGATCGTAGACAGCCTAGAAGGCAGGATCATTGAGTTGGACGAAGCGATCATGAAAAGCTACGATGAGACCATTGATCGGCTGGCCGCTCAGAAAATAAACAGCGGGACAAACTCAAAAACTGTTGTTTACTTGGCCCTGTTCACCTCACTGATGGTCATTTTACTGGCCTCGCTTATGCTGGTGGCACGTAAAAGACTGGCAGCTGGCGGGTATAAAGGTTGGTTGCATGTTTACACGCAAATGGGTTCCGATCTGCTCAAGGAAGTTTCTATGGAAAAGGCTGCCAACAGCAGATTGCTGCGCGTTAACGTGGTTGTAATTGTCGGTCTGTTCATGATGAGTCTGTCGGTGGTTGCGTTTTTGCTCAGTACCTTGTAGGCAACTCTATCAACTACGTTCTATTGCAGTTTGTCCTCTACTTCGTATTCTGCTTCTGTAGCAGTCTGTTGTTCTGCGCACAATCGTACTCGCAGCAGCTGGATCACTATTCGCCTTTGAGGCCAATGGGCATCATACCTGCCGACTTCACCACCTCCTCAACCCATAAATACGAACAGGCAAAAAGAGATCTTGGGAACGATGCAGATGCAACGCAGACCAAGAAGGCCAAAGTCAACTTTCTGCTTGAAAGCAATTTCCTTATCGATCAGGTTCTCAACAGCGGTCGGGTGTTATTCAACGATCCTGTTTCTGAATACTTGGATGGAATTCTTTCCGAAATTCTTAAAACTGAACCGGAACTGAAGCAGAAATTGAGAGTGTATGCGGTCCGTTCCACAATGGTCAACTCCTTTACCACCGATGATGGGATCATTCTGGTCAACGTGGGTTTGGTGGCCCAATTGGAAACAGAAGCGCAATTGGCTTTTATCCTTTGCCACGAGATAAGTCATTTTACAGAAAACCATGTGATCAATGCGTATGTGAAGCGCGAAGAGATCAAGGAGAGTGATGGCCAAGTAAAACGCTCGATCTTTGATGAGAAACTGCTTGGCCAGAGTCAGTATTCCAAGGAATTGGAGAAGGAGGCCGACAGGCTTGGGCTACAGCGTTTTCTGAATACGGAATACACCACAACAGATGTTTCCAATGTATTCGAAGTAATGCGTTATGCCCATCTTCCGTTCGATGATCTGCCTTTCGATAGAAAATTCTTCGACCATGGGTTTTACCGCATCAACGAATCCTATTATCTCAACAAGGTCAGGCCCGTGGAAGCATTGGATGCGGATCTTTCATCAGAAACGCACCCCAGCCCGTTGGAGCGTCAACAACTGCTGGCCACTGTCCTTGCAAGGCATGGGTCAAGGACCGGGCAATCGTTCATTCTAGGAAAGGAACGTTTCGATCACATTCGCAACATCTGCCGCTTCGAACTCTCTGACCTTTACCTCAAGGCCAACAACCCCATAAGGTCTATTTACAATAGCTACCTGCTTCAGCGCAGTTTTCCGGATAACGTGTTTTTGCAGGAAACGATCGCCCGAAGCCTCTATCGACTTTCCAAATACAAATCGGGTGGGAATTACGGTTTCGTACATCCGGGTTTTTCACACATCGAGGGCGAATCGCAGCAATTGTTCCATATGCTTTACCGTCTTGAGCCGGAAGAGTTGTGTGTGCTTGCCACAGGTCATGTTTGGCGCACATTGCTGTCTTATCCGCAGAACAAGGATCTTGAACGGATGGCGGACGATCTGCTCCACGACCTCATGCGTCAGTACTATGTGCCAGGCATGTTCTCCCGCTCCGAACCCGCAGAAGGATGGGACACGCCCGATACCACGAACATTGCCAGCAAGTACGACCGTTTAAAGGAAAAAGCGAAAGACAACCCACGGCTTAGCATGATCACCTACGCTTTGGTGGATCTTTTTCAGAACGATGACTTCCGACTGAAGTTCGATAGCTTGGAACTGAACTATTGGGGCTCGGATAAGCAAGCGGTAAACATCGGACAGATAAAACAGGAAGGCAAAAGCGATCTGCGCCAATGGAAAAATCACGGATTCTCGCTTGGTGCCACCAAAGTAGTGGTGGTATCGCCCACCTATTCAAAGCTGGATCTGAGAAAGAAACAGCAGCACATGTTCTTGCATTCCGAGTCAGCCAAGGACAATCTCATCAAGCAGATCGGTCGGTCGGCCAAATTGCTCAACCTGGATGTTCAGATAATAGACCGTTCAGAGCTCGATTCTTCTGACATTGACGCCTTTAACGACATCACCTTCCTCAATGAATGGGTCGATGCGCGATTCACAGACATAGATGTCGGCATGGTCAATTTACCTACACACCGTGTCAATGAACTGATAGAAAAATATGGCACCGAGCATTTTACTTGGACAGGTGTGATCAACTACCGCGAGAACAAACCGTTGATGTATTTCTATCTGTTGTATGCACTTATTCCACCTGCCATCCCCTTTGCCATATACTACTTGGCCCGACCGAATTTCGACATGTACTATTACTGCATCACCTTCAATCTGCGCACAGGCCAGCCCGAACAAGTGAACTACAGCAACTACCGAAAACGCGATGCGCGCGATATGATCAACAGCAGCGTTTACGACTCGTTCTGGCAAATGAGGCGACCATCAAAAAGCCCGCAATGAGATGGCTTACCATCATATTGTCATTAGTGGCCGTTTCCTGCTTCGGACAGGCGCCTGGCTACATGGGTAAGAAATTTCTCATTACCGGAGAGGTCAGTTTTCTGAACGCACTTTTCAATCCGAATCACAACATGAATGAAGGGCTTGACCAGTTCAGTTTCAACTTCCGATCCACCACCGACCTCGACTACGTTATTGCCCGCAATGGAACCATCGGTGCCACATTCGATGTGTTCTACACAGGCATGAAATACGATTGGGATTCGCCACAGTATGAAGAACTGCTCGTTCCGAATATTGATGCGAGATTCGACCACGGGCGCATTTTCGGTTACGGCTACGGCATCAACTACAAGATCTTCCGCAACCCAAGCAAAGGCGGTATTGCACCGGTTGGCAGCTATGCCAAATTCGATGTCATGCTGTTGGATGTTCGCACCCGTCCGTTCGACAAGGCTGGTGGCGCGCCCCACAGCAAATATTCCGACCGATTCTTCTCTACCGTTATCTCCATCACCTTCGGCAGGCAGCGCATCCTTTGGGATTTCCTTGTACTACGCACTGGAATTCAGGTCGGAATCGTACCCTTTGGCATTTCGCCTTACCTACAATCATTGGACAAAGGAATTGAACGTGGATCCCAACAACAGGACCTGCGAGCTCATACCGAGGCTAGACTCATGACCTATTACCTGCTCAACGTCAATTTCGGGGTGGGTTTTCTGCTTCCGTTCCGAAAGAGCTACAAGACATCGAATTGAATTCGTTTAAAAACAAAACAGCCCGGTCAAATGACCAGGCTGTCTTCATAAACTTCTTTGGGATCTATAGTTGAGTCCAGGCTCCTTCAAGGTTACTATTCACATAACTGTTCGTGATCACTAGCACTCCGCCAGAATAATCGTATTCAAATCCATAATTGGAAGATGCTGCGAAGAAGGTACAAACACCATTCTCAGACTCATAGCTTCCTTCCAGAGGCATACCTGTCACATTGTACCATGACCCTCCATCCAAATATTGAATGGAATACTTACCACTTCCGCACGAATTGAACTCATATACCGCACGGTCCTCTGTAGATGTTGTGAACTTATACCACTTTGTACCGGTCAATTCCGTAGCTGGATCACAAACAGAACCACCCTCATCGCAGCCAATAAGCGCTGTACTCAGTGTGAAAAACAATAGAAAAATGGAATACTTCAATTTGATCATGATTTATAGTTAGAATGGTTATAGTTGAACACAAAGAAAATCCAAGTTTCGTTTTATCCAAATTCACATCCGAGTAGAAGCGGAATCAATCCTGGCATTCAGAGATTCGAATATTCATATGAAATCCTCAAACTGACTTCCACTCACCTCGCAGATCAGATCCTTGCCGTAAGCCAAAGTGGGGGTTTGCCACCCGACTTTGAAGTTCCCGGAAATTATCTTTTGGGCAATGTCAACAGCCGTCATGGCGGTTAGCGTGTAGCCTTCCTGCGTCTGAATGGTTGATGTGAGCGACCTTCCGTTTTTGTCGGTTACAGTTCCGACCAGATACGTGGTGGCCTTTTCACGTGCTTCATCGCTTGGGCCTGCTTTCCCTGCAATGATCTTAGCGCGGGCGCGGCTTTTCACAAACTCGGTGCGCATCAACCAACCCAACCATTTGCTCCACTTCATGCCGTTGATCACCTTTTCGGGTAGCCCCATGTACACTTTGATGTTAGGAATTCCAGTGCTGAAGAACGCGGTATACACATCTCCCCACGGAATGGTGACGCCTAGCATTTTGTGTGGGCCGAAGTTGAACTTCTTCACATCGTAGGCATCGGCCACCTGCTTCAACTTTCCTTTTTCGCGGATGGTTCCGCCATAACCCAATCCTTCTACCACGGTCAGGCTCGTTCCGCGCGAGGCACGGCCAGTTCCGTAGAAAGCGAGAACGAGATCATCGGCTTCTGGCATTCTCGAATGGAGATGCGCTGCCAAACAATCGCTTGGCACCACATCGAAACCCGTTCCGGGAAGCAGCATTATGCCTGCGGCCTTCGCCTGATCATCATACTTCCGCGCCTGGGAAAAGACCGCAATTTCACCTGTGATGTCCGTGTAATGAACCTTATTGCGGATGCACGCTTCCACCATTGGCTTCGAAGTATGGATGAACGGTCCAGCAGCGTGGATCACCACTTTCGCGCCCGAAAGCAGCTTGTCCAGATCATCCGCTTTCAGATCGGCCACCTGGTACGGAAATCCGTACTTGTCTGCAACTGGCTTCAGTTTCGCTTCATTCCTTCCCGAAAGCAGCGGTCGGATGCCCAACTCCTGACACTTCCTGACGATGAGTTCGCCAGTGTAACCGTACGCTCCGTAAATGATGATTTCCTTGTTTTCCATGTTGTTCTGTCAAGAGTTTGCAATTTGTCTAAATTAGGCGGAATTCAAGCACATTTAAAGTTTCAGTCACGCTGAACTTGTTTCAGCATCTTTGAAGAATTGGTTTAGCCCCTGAAACAAGTTCAGGGTGACGCACAGGAGAAAGTATGGAGCAATCACCAAAGTTAGAACGCACCCTCGGCCCACTCATGCTGTGGGGCTTGGGCGTAGGCTACGTCATTTCGGGCATGTACTTCGGTTGGAACTACGGCCTTGAAGCAGGCGGAACGCTTGGGTTGGCCATTGCCACGCTGTTCATAATCATCATGTACGTCACCTTCACGTTCAGCTACACAGAGTTGGCATGTGCCATACCAAAGGCAGGCGGTGCGTTCGATTATGCAGACCGTGCGCTTGGCCGCAACTGGGGTTTCTTGGGCGGCATGGCGCAGATCATCGAATTCGTGTTTGCGCCACCGGCCATTGCTGCCGCCATTGGCGCATTTGTAAACACCAAACTTCAGATCGATTTTGTGGCGGTTCTGCCATTGCTAGGCGAAACCCACATACCGGTCGTGGCCATGGTGGCCTTTCTAATCTTCACAACCATCAACATCATCGGAGTGCGGTTGGCGGCCTCCTTCGAACTTTTCGTTACGGTAATTGCCGTTGTCGAACTACTGATTTTTTCTGGGGCCAGTCTGCCCCACTTCGAAATGGTGAACCTCACTACTAACGCCTTCCCGAACGGAATTCCAGGCATTTTTGCCGCAATTCCCTTTGCAATCTGGTTCTTTCTGGCGATTGAGGGCGTTGCCAACGTTGCCGAAGAGACCATCAACCCACAGCGGAACGTGCTCATTGGTTTCGGTTCTGCCATTCTCACGCTGGTGGTGCTGTGCATCCTCACCTTCGTGTCGTCTGTTGGGGTTGCAGGCTGGGAAGCCATCGTTTACGAACCATCGGGCGTCACAACGGACAAACCCCTGTTACTTGCACTTTCTAACGCAGTGGGTCAGGACAGCATCCTTTACAACCTGCTCATCTATGTTGGCATTTTTGGGCTGGTGGCATCTTTCCATGGCATCATCCTCGCAGCAGGCCGCGCCACTTACGAGTTCGGCCGTATGAATCTGGCCCCGAAAGCCTTGGGGAAAGTGCATTCCTCCTTCAAGACACCTGCAAATGCATTGATACTCAACATGTGTGTCGGCATTGTGGCACTACTTTCAGGAAAGACCAACGAGATCATTACCATTGCGGTCTTCGGTGCTTTGGCACTCTACATCATTTCCATGATCTCATTCTTCGCTCTGAGAAAGAACGCACCTGACTTGGAACGGCCGTTCCGCGTCCCATTCTACCCTGTTTTTCCAGCCTTAGCACTGATGATCGCAATCATTTCCATGGTGGCGATGTGTTACTACAACCAACAACTGGCACTTATTTTCCTTGCATTGATGGCAGGAAGTTTTGTGCTTTACAAACTGATCTATGGTAAAACGTCATGAACGATAAAAACCTTTCTATCGAACACATTCTGAACGAGGTTCGCAACTCATCACACAACAAGGTCAAGGTGGCCATAACCGATATTGATGGAGTCTTGCGTGGCAAACTCATGCGTAAAGACAAGTTCCTTTCTGCCGTAGAAGGCGGCTTCGGATTCTGCGATGTGGTTTTTGGCTGGGACAGCTCGGATGTGGCCTACGACAATGTGAGCTACACAGGTTGGCACACTGGCTATCCTGATGCTCAGGCGCGCATCGACCTTAGCACATTCCGTCTCGTTCCGTGGGATGATGATGTGCCGTTCTTCTTGGCCGATTTTGTCAATGCCAAGGAAAAACCATTGGGTGTATGCCCTAGAAGTCTGCTCAAATCTGTGAAAGCAAAGGCGGAGAAGATGGGTTACAGACCGTTCTTTTCTCAGGAATTCGAGTGGTTCAATTTCTTGGAGAATGCTCACGACCTGCATGAAGATGAATTCGTCAAGCCTCGACCGCTGACGCCTGGTATGTTCGGTTATTCGCTTCTAAGGAGTTCACAGGAGAAGGAATTTTTCAACGACATTTTTGATTACATGGACCAGTTTGATGTGCCAATAGAAGGGCTTCACACCGAAACAGGTCCTGGAGTTTACGAAGCGGCCATCATGTATGGAGACATTCTTGAATCGGCCGATAGAGCGGTGCTTTTTAAGGGAGGCGTGAAAGAGATAGGGCATTTACATGGCGTGATTCCAACGTTCATGGCCAAGATCAGCCCGAAACTTCCCGGTTGCAGCGGTCACATCCATCAAAGTCTGTGGGATGAGAAGAAGAACCTCTTTTCTGATGCCAAGGGCAACAAAGGAATGAGCAAGCTGATGGAAAGCTACATGGCTGGGCAATTGGCCTGTCTGCCGTTCATTCTACCGATGATCGCTCCGACCATCAACAGCTACAAACGTTTGGTGGAAGGCGCTTGGGCACCAACCACGCTCACTTGGGCGGTTGACAACCGAACTGTTGCCCTCCGTGCGCTTCCTGCAGGTGCCAAATCCTGCCGATTGGAAACCCGCGTGGTGGGTTCAGACACCAATCCTTACATAGCCATGGCGGCCTGCTTAGCTGCTGGATTGTACGGGATTGAGAACAAACTGAAGCTGCCTGTGCCAGAAACCATCGGCAATGGCTACCGCGACAATGGTGCAGGCACACTCCCTAGAAACCTTTGGGACGCCACACAGGCCATGAAGAACTCAGACATTCCGAAGCAGTTGTTCGGGGAAGAATTTGTGAACCACTTCGTTTCAACCCGCGAATGGGAATGGCGCGAATTCTCCAAAGCTGTTACCGATTGGGAAACAAAACGCTATTTCGAAATCATTTGATCATGAGACTAATTCCCCTAATCATTTCAATGGGCATGTTCCTTCTTTTTGGAAAAGCAGATCTATTGGCTCAGTCCATTGACATTAATACCACAAGAGCCAAAGAGACCTACCAGCTAGGTTCAACCGTGCTCAAACAGAAAGAGGTCAAGGAGCGAATATCCAATGATAAAGCCGCTTGGAACAAATTCGTAAGTGGACAACGTTGGAACATTGGCGGCATTGTAACTACGGGAGCAGGCAGCATTGTGCTGCTTTCGGGCGTGGCCTATGCTATTGATTACACCGTTAATTATGAACGATTGGATGCGTCCGTCAAAGTGGACGAATCTCTGGGTTGGACGCTGGTTGGCGCTGGCCTTGGGGCAATGGTTCCGGGCGCAATTATGATCATACATGGAAGAAATCAACGGATAAACGCGGTCAAGAATTACAACCAAACACTTGGAGCTTCTTCCTATGAACCGGTAATTCGACTTAAGCCAGCTTCGCGAGGAATTGGATTGGCGTTGGTTTTTTAAATCATGTACTTCAAGCCTCAATTCGCAGATTTTAAGACCAAGGTTGAGCGGAGCTTTGCTTCGCAGAAATTCATGGCACACATTGGTGCTGAATTGATAAGTGTGCAGCCCGGTTATTGCGAAATTCATGTTCCATTCAACGAAAACCTAACCCAGCAGAATGGTTTTTTCCATGCTGGGGTTATCAGCACGGTTGCCGATAACACGGCAGGTTACGCCAGCCTATCGTTGATGAAAGAACATTCGATGGTTCTGAGCGTGGAGTTCAAACTGAACTTGCTTCGACCTGGAGCAGGCATAAAGCTCATTGGTAAAGGTCAGGTGTTGAAATATGGTAAAACGCTCACTGTTTGCCGTTCCGATGTCTTCATTGTGAAAGATGACGTGGAAACACTTTGCGCAGCTGCCCAACTTACCATGATCGAGCTGGAACCGAAATGATGAAGTTTTTCTTTTTCCCCTTTTTCATTTATCCCTTCTTCATGGCACAAGCCCAACACAAGGGCTGCATCTTCCCGGAACACAAGGTGGAGCACGGTTTCAATCTGATGGAAGCCCGACCTGATGGTGATTTCGAAAACATCAAGGTTCAGAAGTTGGCGCTGGATAGTCTTTCAACCGGTTTTCTCATTTGGATAAAAAAGAACGTTCCTGCCCACCGACATGAATTCCATTCCGAGAATGTCTATATTCTGGAAGGTGAAGGCAAGATGACGCTTGCCAATGACACTTTCCACATCAAAGCTGGCAGTTACGTTTTCATTCCAACCAATGCCGTTCATTCTGTAATTGTGGACGAAACCAAAGGCGTGATGAAGGTGCTTTCGGTGCAATCGCCCTTCTTTGATGGCACCGACCGCGTTTTTGTGGAATAAGCCGATTTGTAAAATTCATTACAAAATATTGATTGGGCAATCAACGTTATAGCAGCCTAACCAAACCTACCACTATGAAATCTTTAAGTTCTACTCTGCTGCTTTGTTTTACCGTGAGCTTACTTTTTGCTCAAGAAGACTTCCCTGTTAAAATCGACAATTGGGTTCCTCACCCAAAAAACCCTGAAATGGGACGTGTTCTCGATTGGAAGGTTTACCTACCAACATCCTTTAAAGACCGATTGGAGAAGAAACGAGATGATGGTCGTCTCATTGTTGTAACTGGATCAGATCATAATGGTCCGTTTAAGGTGAACATCCTACGGAATGATTCATTGCTGTTTGCTCAAGGCTACACGAAGGGCGAATTGGTTCGAGACACGATCTACATTGAAAGTCCAGACCCTCCTTATGATCTGCGCATGACTACCGATGAATATTACGAAGCAATTCCCGTTGACTGAATAAAAAAAGCCCCACATGTATAGCGTGGGGCTTTTTGGTAGATATAATAGAAAAACCCTATTTCGTTTTCATTGCTTCTAACTCGACTTGAAGTTGCTCAATCAATTGCTGCTGTTCTTGAATTGCTTTGATGGCGATAACGGCAAACTTGCTGTAGTCAATTCCTAACAGGGTTTCGCCTTCTTCATGGCTTACCGTGTTTGGAAAAAGCTTAGCCGCTTCTTGAGCTAAGAAGCCTATTGATCGATTATCGCTCGGCTTATTGTCTATATAGTAGTATTCGACCGCATTGAGTTTCATAACCGAAGAAAGAACCGCTGGTAAAGGGTTGATGTCCCTTTTCACCGAAGCATCTGAAAGCTGATTCCAACTTCCGTCAGTGGAGTTCACATAAGCTTTTGGCGTATAGGTTCCACCATTGTCATTTGAGTAATTGAATCGAATATATGGGTCACTGTTGTATATGCGCCAATGATCATTACCACTTACATTCTCTTGTAGGTTAATACCTCCGGTTCCCTGATTAGTGGAAGCGCCAGCAGATTGATTAATGTGAAGATCACTGATAGGTGTACTTTCTGCTATTCCAACATAGCCATCATTACTGATTGTCATTCTATCATTAGTGTTGACATTGGCAGAGCCACCGGCTGTACCAGTTACAAATACAAGATCGCCTCGTCCAAAGGTTTGACCTGTGGATTTCCAGAAAATACCACCTGGAATATGATCGTTTGTTGTTGTGACCGGGTAGTTGCAAAAGCGGATACCGGCAAGTGTCCCAGCCGTGTTTCCTTCATCATTGATCACATCCAAGAATACTCCTTCAATTCCGTCTGTGGAACTATTTGCTCCACGCACGGTAAATACTCCATCCAGTTCATTGCTGGCACCAATATCCCCAGCACCAACTCTAGTTCCGTTGTTGTATAGATTCAATGCTGCTTCCCAGTCAGAACCATTGTGTCTAAGTGTCTGGTTGGCGCCACCACTTACCAATGGTCCTGTCGGACCCACCGGCCCTACTGGGCCTTGCGGACCAGGCACTCCAGGTACACCAGCGTTTTCGGCATACAGAGCGTACGGAACAGACAGAAGTTGCGTGGTGCCCATATCAGCATAGGCCGTTCCGCCTACAGGATCCATTTCAACTTCAACATAATAATCATCATTACCCCAATCAATGGTTCCGAAATTTCCAGAAACAACCGTTCCGCCTCCTATCTCCAAATTGAAAAGACCGAATTCATTCGTGGTTGCGGAATGGGTCTCTTGATAAACTAAAGCACCAACAGCCGTACCTTCATGCAGACTGATACGTACTCCAATGACTTGGTTCTCAATAACTTCGCCCATAGCGTTTCGAGCAACTCCCTGATAGTTGAATTTCTGCCAGGTCTGGGCCATTGATGAAACGGCAAAGACAAAGAAAAATAGTGTAGTAAATGTTAGCTTTTTCATAATTGAACTGTGTTTTAGGGTTGTACTTTTTGAATATTGAATGATGTTTGAAGCCCATCAAGGCTGGTGAGCCGTAGAATGTAGCTGCCATTGGAAATGCCAGTCAGGTCAAGCTGATACTGGGAGGTTGCAGGAGCAATCTGTTCCGATAGCACCAATTGGCCAATAGCGTCATACACATCGGCCACCACCTTTGACTGAAAATCGTTGAATCGGATATTCAGTTGGTAACTGGATGGGTTCGGATAAACGTTTACACCCCCCAATTGGGTCGAAGACTCTTCTATTCCGGTAACCGTTAGCAAGGGTTGATGGAATCCTTGGGTCAGAATGTTTGTCCCGTTATCGTGGGTGGATATTACTGTCTCTCCGATGGTCCAACTGAGTTGGCTAGCACCATTAGAGAAATGTGTTCCGGCCGAGGCAACCACATCAGGTGCAATGCTTTGGGCACTCACCTGTGTCGCCATCCCGGCACACGTTATTAGTGTTAAGATTTTTTTCATGCGGTTTTGTTTTAGTTCAACACCGCAAGCTGTTAATCGGATAAATTAAAACCTATGATCAGGGTCAACCGAATAGCATCCTTTAGACATAGGAGTCCATGATGAGAATCACGAACTTATTGAGTTTATCCGATTCATTTCCGCCATATGGAAATACAAAAAAGGCCCCGAACCAGCGGTCCGAGGCCTTCGAATTCCTGTTCGAAATTACCTATCTGGCAATCCCCACCTTCACAACTTGATGTGTTGTGTTCATCTTTCCATCTTCAGACTGCATCTGAATCAGGTACTTCCCGGTAGCAACCGAATGCATTGGAAGTACATACTTGGTATCATACGCATTGATCACGTCCTTATGGATCAACTTTCCGTTCATGTCGTACAATTGTAAGTTGATGTTCTGCTCATTATTTCCCAACTCGATGTTCAGATACTCCGAAGTCGGATTCGGGTAAAGGTTCATTCTAATATCGGCCAAGGTCTCTTCAATGGAAGTAACCGTCAGATCGGTCTGGTGAAAACCTTGCGTAAGGATATTCGTGCCGTTGTCGTAGGTATCGACCATCACCTCACCTAGCGTCCAACTTAGCTGCACAGTCCCATTATCGAAATGCTCCCCGGCACTGGCAATTACTTCCGGAGAAATGGATTGGGCGATTCCAAACAGAGGAAGCGCGGCAAGCGAAAAGGCGGTTAAAAACTTCATGATCCTGAATTTGTAGTTACGAATATATGAATCATTCTTAGAGCTAGATTTGCCCCACATCAATTTCATTATTCTATCACATGAGTAAAGTCGTTCAATTCAATTTCCCGACAGTTATCCGTTTCGGGAGCGGTGCTGTAAAAGAACTTTCAGGTCACCTTAAGGAACAAGGCAAATTGCGCCCTTTAGTGGTTACCGACCCTATTGTTGCCAAGCTCCCGTTCTTCCTCGAAATTGTTGAGGACCTGAAAAAGGTTGGATTGGCGCCTACCGTTTATGCCGAAATGCACAAGAATCCGGTCAAATCGGATGTCCTGAACGGGAAAAAGGCTTTTGCCGAGGCCGGCTGCGACAGCATTATAGGCATTGGCGGAGGTGTAGGATTGGACGTGGCCCGTGCTATAGCTTTGGCCATTAACCACCATCGTGACCTTTTCGATTATGACGACCTGATCGGTGGCGACCAATATGTCACCGAAGCGGTACCTTACTTCGTTACTGTTCCTACCACCAGCGGAACAGGAAGCGAAGTTGGCCGAAGCGCTATTATTGCTGATGACGTGACCCATCAGAAGAAGATTCTTTTCTCTCCAAAGTTGTTGGCGAGCCGCGTTTTTGCCGACCCGAGTTTGACCTTCGGTCTTCCGCCATTTGTAACCGCAGCAACTGGCATGGATGCGCTAACGCATAACATGGAAGCTTATGTGGCCAAGAACTACCATCCGATGTGTGACGGCATTGCGTTGGAAGGGATCAAATTGGTGGCAAAGTCGATTGAAACAGCGACTCACGATGGTCAGAATGAACAAGCGCGTGCAGATATGATGCTTGCCAGCTTAATGGGTGCAGTGGCATTCCAGAAAGGATTGGGCGTTGTTCACTCTTTGGCTCATCCACTTTCTCAACTGTTGGACACGCACCATGGATTAGCAAACGCGGTAAACCTGCCCTACGGAATGGAATTCAATCATTCAGGTTTCGAGAATAGATTTGAAGCCATGGCACATGCTTTCGGATTAAAAAATGGAAATGGCACGCAGTTGATCGATGCGCTTTTCAAACTGAATGAGCGATTGGGATTGCCAACTAGACTTTCTGGAATTGAGGTGAAGGAGGAACATTTGGAACCGTTGGCCGATCTGGCATTCGCGGATTTCTGCCATCCAAATAATCCAAAGCCAGTTTCCCGAAACGAATTCTTGGCACTTTACCGCAAAGCGTTGTGATCGGGATGAGCCCCGAGCTCATTCAGAAAGGAGCTAGACTGCGTTCGTTAATAGAGCAGCATAGAAATGCGTTTGCCAGCGTAGCACGGCCGCCATTGAATGCTGAGAACACCATTTTACTGAACCTTTCTGAACCGGATAATATTGTTGCCAATTGCGACCCAACAGATGCCGACCGGTGCTGGAGTGTGATCGATTCGGCCTTAAAACAGCAGGACAAGATCGCTGCCATTGGCGGCTATGCGGAAAAACGAACCGCGTATCGCGTAAATAGAACATTGTTCGGTGATGGCAAAGACGAGCGCTGCATACACCTTGGAGTGGATATATGGATCAGTTCGGGCACAACCATTTATGCACCGCTGGATGGAACCGTTCACAGTTTGGCGGATAACGCAGGTGTTGGAAACTACGGGCCAACCATTATTCTGGAGCACGAATTAGAAGGGAATCATTTCTACTCGCTCTACGGTCATCTATCGCGCAGTTCCATCAAGGCACTCACGGTGGGTCAGTTTGTAAAGCAAGGAGAAGCCTTTGCAACCATTGGTTCTGCACAGGAAAATGGCAACTGGCCCCCTCACCTGCATTACCAGTTCATTGCAGATATGATGGGTTGCTGTGGCGATTTTATTGGGGTTTCTACCGAAGCGGAGGCTGAATTCTACCTTGCGCTTTGTCCAGAACCCGTGGTACTGTAAATTCGGACCATGAGTATTTCTGCTGAAACCGCGGTTGCGTACATCCGCTCTGGCGATTCCATTTTCATCCACTCAGCTGCTGCCGCACCGCAACACCTTATTCAGAAGCTTTTTGAGAGAAGGGATGAGTTGCACAATGTGACCATCTATCAGATACACACCGAAGGAATTGCTCCTTATGCCGATGATTCTGTCGATGCATTTCAAGTGAAGTGCCTTTTTGTTGGGCCCAACATCCGCAAGTCCATTCAACATGGACACGGTAGCTACATTCCAGTATTTCTCAGTGAAATCCCTCGACTCTTTTCGAGCAGAACACTGCCGATCGATGTTGCTTTGATCTCTGTTTCACCACCGGATGAGCATGGATTCTGTTCCCTAGGTCCATCCATCGATGTGTCGTTGGCTGCCGTTCTGGCTGCGAAAACAGTCATCGCACAGGTGAACAAGCACATTCCTCGAACCCACGGAGATGGACTCATTCACGTTGGCAATATCAATCATCTGGTAAAATTCGATGAGCAGATTCCTGAGGTGGATGCTAGCAACCTTACGGAAACTGAGCTGGCAATTGGGCGGAACATTGCCCAACTGGTTGAAGACCGTGCAACGCTGCAAATGGGAATCGGAAACATTCCTAACGCGGTTCTGGCGTCTCTTAGGAATCATAAGGACCTTGGAATTCACACCGAAATGTTCTCAGACGGTATTCTTCCTCTGGTAGAAAAAGGGGTCATTACCGGTAAGTACAAGAAGAACCATCCTGGAAAGATCGTATCGTCTTTTGTGATGGGAAACCGGTTGATCTACGATTTCATTGATGACAATCCATTAGTGAATATGTTGTCGTCTGAATACGTGAACGATGCACGCGTTATAAGCCGAAACCCGAAAGTAACAGCTATCAACAGCGCCATTGAAGTGGACCTGACCGGCCAAGTGTGCGCTGACAGCATTGGCCATCGCATTTACTCTGGCGTTGGCGGCCAGATGGATTTTATTCGTGGAGCTTCGCTTTCTGAAGGTGGGAAACCGATAATTGCTCTGCCATCAATTACCAAGAACGGAGAAAGCAAAATAGTTCCGGTGCTGAAACCAGGGGCTGGAGTGGTTACAACCCGTGCTCACGTGCATTATCTGGTAACTGAATATGGCGTGGCCAACCTTTATGGCAAAACCTTGGCTGAGCGCGCCAAACTGCTTATTGATATCGCGCATCCCGATCATCGCGAAGATCTGGAGAGAGCTGCGTTTGAAATGCAACGCTGACCAAGTTGGTAATTGCGCTTTGACCGTTTCAAAATCGATTGAACTTTATGTCATTAATTTCTGCGACATTTGCACCTCGGCATTATAATTGCCGAAGAAAATTGAACTTAACATTACAACAATGAAAAACACATTTTTTGCATTGATCGCGCTTTTCGCAACAACAACTTTTGCTCTTGCACAGGACGCCAAAACCGCTGGAGCAGCTTTCAAATTCGAAACCGAAACCCTTGATTACGGAACAATCGAGAATGGATCTGATGGAAACAGAGTATTCAAGTTCGTGAACGTAGGAACGGAGCCATTGATCATTTCTGATGCAAAAGGATCTTGCGGTTGTACCACTCCTGAATGGCCAAAAGAACCGATCGCTCCAGGAGCTTCTGCAGAGATCAAGGTTCATTACGATACAAAGCGTACTGGCAACTTCACCAAAACGGTTACGCTTACATCCAATGCTGTTGAAGCCACAAAGGTGTTGACAATCAAAGGAAACGTAAATGCGCCTGCGCATGATCCCAATGATGGAACTGACCATTCCGGTCACGGCCATTGATCAAAAACAAGATCAAACAGAAAGCCGATACAGAATTGTATCGGCTTTTTTATTTCAACGAACGCAGTTTTATTTCCTCTGTCAGCACTTCTGTAGGGTCTTCATTGCTTTCTATTTGAAGAAAACTGCCTCCTCCAGTGTTGGCCAACTTTTTCATCAACCTGGTTGCTTCCCTGTCATTGCCAAACCCTAGAATGGACAACACGATCCCCTTGTCCGAATGGTGATTTACAATGTCAATGGCTTGCTGTTCAGAGAATTTGGAAGAATTGAACTTGCCGTCAGTGGCAATGATAAGTTGGTTGTTTCCTCCCTCAATACGTTGCCGCAGTAGGCTCTGGTAAGCCGATTCCATTCCTTTAACTCCATTGGTATAGCCAACTGGCATCAGGCTATCCACGAGCGTAATGATCGCGGCATTATCTGTTACAGGAGTTGGAGGTAACACTTCCCACGAAGTAGAATTGTAAGCAATGAGCGTTAAAACATCCACTTCGCGCAGCATCATTACCAACCTTCTGATGGATGCTTTCAACCTGTCCATCTTCCCGTCATCATCCATAGATCCGGAAACATCCAACAGCAACAGAACGTTATTGGGGCGATACTTTTCTGTGGAGAATTCGGGTTCCGTATCGTTTAAAGGTTGAACGCTGACTGTTTCAACAGCGGATTCAGCCAAAGCCGCTTCAACCATTTCCTCCACGCTGGTTTCGGTAACCGAAATTGGTTCGGACTCCAGTATTTCTTCTGAAATCGTCTCATTGGTGTTAATGCCAAGATCTATTTCTTCCGTCAATTCATTTTCTACCCGTACGGGTTGCTCATCCATCTGCTCATTCAAAGCAACAACCAACTCAGCTTCGGCAGAAGTTTCCACAGGCGCGTCCCATTGCTCATTGGTTAAAATTCCCAGATCGAATTCCTCCACTGTTTCAGTACGGATCTCCTCAATTTGATCGTTGGTATTTATACCCAGATCAATCGGTTCCTCTTCAGCAGATTCTTCGTATCCGGTTGGAATCGTTCTAGAGCTACGAGTAGCTCGTGGCCGATCGATCTCGGGTTCAACATCAACTGGTGCCACTTGTTGCAAATTGTCATCTGCACGTTCCGTGCTTTTCTTCAGGTACACCACAGCGGTCCGGTTCCTATTGGTAAACGCTATGTCCTGCTCAACCCGCTGATATCCATTTTTGGATGCGACCACAGTGTAGTTATCCGGAACGATCCAATTCACAGCCACACCATCCAGATTGGTTCCGTTCAAGGTCTTACGGATCCCTCGGTCGAATATCTCGACCTGAACATTGGGAATCGGATTCCTTGTATCAGCATCGACCACTTGAACCACATTCGGAGTTGAATTCCTAACCTGCGTTTGCTCATCAAATGACGGGCAAGCTGTTAAGGCATTGGCATAGATTGACCTGATGTTTCCTTTTAGCACCAAACGCTCCGGCTTATGCGATGCATTGGTATAAACCTCAACTGTTTTATTGAACGAACCTGTTTCGCTTGTATAGTAAAGGATCTCTATTTCCGCGCTTTCCCCAGATTCAATCGCTCGGTTTGGATATCTGACAAGAATATCACGTCCGTGTTTTTGCGGTAGGAACAGCAACTGCTTGCTTCCGTTATTCGTGAACTTGAATTTTGCTGGTGGGCTATTCCAATCTGCAATGGTTCCAAAGTTGACCTCTGTCTGTTCCCAATCGACTTTCTGGGCTGTGCCCGTCAGGTGGGCAAACACGAAAAAAAAGATGGAAACGTAGGTTTTCATGAAGGATAAAGTTAACCAACGCAGCGCGTACCGACCTATTGCAGAACTATCTTTGCGGCATGATCAAAATTGGTGTATCCGCATGCTTTTTCCATCCGGATCTGAGTAGGACAACCTTCGGGCCGAAAACCCTTTCATATATCGAAAACGATATGGCAGCCTATGTTGCCAGGCCAAACGTACTTCCTGTTCTCATTCCCGAACTTCCGAAAGCAGAGAAATTGGCCATGGTGCGTGAATTGGACGGGTTGGTGCTTCAAGGCGGTGCCGATCTGGCACCCCAGACCTATGGAGAAGAACCTATCGGACGTTGGTTAGGTGATAGGATAAGAGACGAATACGAATTGGAGTTGATGGATCTTTTCTTGAAAGAAGGCAAGCCCGTTGTAGGTATTTGTCGCGGATTTCAATTGATGAATGCTTATTATGGAGGAACGCTCTTTCAAGACATCGAAACTCAGCGCCCCGATAGCATCAAACATAGAGATGCCATTGAGTATGATCGAGTACATCATGGTGTTCGATTTGTGGAAGGTTCGTTCATGGAACAGCTTTATGCAGATTTCGAAAACCCAATGATCAATTCCGTGCATCATCAAGCAGCCAAGGATATTGGCAAAGGGCTTTTACCACAGGCTTATTGCGCTGAAGATGATATACTCGAAGCATTTATCCACGAAAGTGCGGAACCAG
>JBJOHR010000209.1:0-12173 GCA_046047575.1 Bacteroidota bacterium
GATGGTGCGAGCCAGCAATGTTTTACCAGTTCCCGTACGACCAACCAAGATAATGTTGGACTTCTCCACTTCGATCTCATCATTATCCGGTTTCTGAACCAACCTTTTAAAGTGGTTGTAAACTGCCACCGACAGTACTTTCTTGGCCTGGTCCTGACCAATTACGTATTGATCGAGGAAAGTCTTGATCTCAATTGGCTTGAGTAAGTTGAGCGATTGGTTGAGAGATTTATCCTGCTTGTTGGCAAACTCCTCGTTGACGATCTGGTACGCCTGACCTATGCAGCGATCACAAATGTGTCCATTTATTCCTGCAATAAGCACTGCCGTATCCTGCTTATCTCGACCACAGAATGAGCACTTGATGTGGTCTTTTTCTTTACTTGCCTTCATATTCCAATGCCTTTTCTCTCTGCCTTTGGTCTACACCATGCAGAGTTATAAGTTTCAATTTACGGGATTATTTGGTTCGGACGAGTACTTCGTCAATCATTCCATAATCCTTGGCTTCTTGAGCTGTCATCCAATAATCACGATCGCTGTCTTCCCAAACCTTATCATAAGGTTGACCAGAATGATTTGCTATGATGTCATAAAGCTCCTTCTTCAACTTGGCTATCTCACGGGCAGTTATTTCGATATCTGATGCCTGACCCTGAGCTCCGCCCAATGGCTGATGAATCATTACTCTGGAATGCTTTAATGCAGTTCGCTTGCCTTTGGTTCCAGCACACAACAGAACTGCGCCCATTGATGCCGCCATTCCTGTGCAGATGGTCGCTACATCAGGAGCTATGTACTGCATGGTGTCGTAAATGCCCAAGCCCGCGTACACCGAACCGCCTGGTGAATTCAGATAAACCTGAATGTCTTTCTTGGCATCGGCACTTTCTAAGAACAATAGCTGAGCCTGAATAATATTGGCAACCGTATCGTCAATTCCGGTTCCCAGAAAAATGATCCGATCCATCATCAATCTGGAGAAGACGTCCATTTGTGCTACATTGAGCTGACGTTCTTCAATGATGTAAGGTGTCATTGAACTTATAACAGCATCAAAAGTGGTGCTGCTGATTCCTTTGTGTTTGATTGCGTACTTCCTGAATTCGTATCCGTCCATTTCTATCTCCTTGCTGTGTTTGTAAACGAGAATGCTGAATATCGCAATTAAACACAATACCCGGCATTCCAATAAATAGACAGTTTTTAACCGTCAATTGTTCTTTAATCGTTTTCCATGGATAGCATTTCGTAGAACTTCTCGCTGGTGGTTTTCGATTCGTTCAACGTAGCATTGCTCTTAAAGAAATCCATCACTTTTTTATCATAAAGTTGGTCATTGATCTTTCTGACCTCATCTTGACGCTGCATGAACTTCTGGACCATATCCTCCATCATTTCATCATTTGCCTGAAGCATGCCATAGTAAGCAAACTGTTGTCTTAGCTGTTCTCTGATTCCGTCCTTCAGTTCTTCCTGAGTAACTTTTATCTGATTTTCCTGAATGACCTTATTTTCAATCAACTGCCACTTCAATCCATCGCGGTAGTTTGGGTATTCCTGCTCTACTTGTTCTTTGGTAGCTTTCTTCTCTCCTACCGTGGTCAACCAACGCTTCAAGAATTCATCAGGCAGTTCAATCTTGGTGTTTTTCAACAGGCTCACAACCATGTCGTTCTTGAGTTTCCTGTCGCTTTCTTTAGAGAAATATTCGGCATAATCCTGCTTGATCTTTGCTTTCATTTCGTCCAAATTGTTCACCGAACCATCAGGATACATTTTCTTGAAAAGTTCCTCATTCAATTCAGCCGGCATAAGTCTCTGAATCTTTTCAATGGTGATCTTGAATGAGTCGTTCACGTTGGGAAGTTCAGTTTTCGATACGGCCAACATGGCGGCCAGATCTGCCTCATTGGAACTGAAATCACGGAAATTGACCGTAAGTACATCTTTGAGCTTCTTACCGATCAACGATTTTTTAAGGTCTTCATTCAAATTGTCCAACGATACACTGGAACTGTTGAGAACCCCCGCTTCCTTAATGCTTCCATCCTCATTCAACTCTACCCACTGCACACGCACTAGGTCGTTATCAGCAATGGTATCGTGTTCTACCATCTGCCCGCTTCGCTTGGATATGTTCTCCAAGGAATTCTCGATATCCTTAGCCGTTGGCTCGATCACGTAATGGTCGAACTTGAAATTCTTTCCAAGGTCCAATTCTATCTTGGGGGCCAGGCCAAGGTCGTAGGTGAACTCCATTACGCTTGGATTTTCCCAATCCGCTTTTGGCTCTACCGATTCCGAAGGCAATGGATTTCCGAGAATCTCAAGTTTTTCATTTCCAATATACTCGTACAATTTGTTGCCGAGCATCTTATTTACCTCATCAACAAGCACCGAAGGTCCGTACATCTTCTTGACCACGCCAACTGGCACTTTCCCTGGTCTGAAACCAGGCATTTTCGCCTTACGTGCGTGCTCCTTAAGTGCTTTCTCAACTTGAGGCTGATAGTCGGTTGGCTCAAGCTTGATGGTTACCCTTGCATTCAGTTGATCAATGGTCTCCTTTGTAATGTTCATTGTGCTCATTTACAGATTGTTGTTAGCAAAAAAGGGAACTGTTTTTCAACAGCTCCCTCTTCGTTTTATAAGTGCGGATGGAGGGACTCGAACCCACACACCTCACGGCACCAGATCCTAAGTCTGGCGTGTCTACCAATTTCACCACATCCGCATTTTAAAAGAACCTTCCCGAAAAACGGGGTCGCAAAGGTAATTTTTTCTTTGAAAAACAAATGGTCATTTTGAGAAATGAATTTACGCATTGAACTGTAACACCCGGCTTGCGTTACCTTTGTGCGAAACGCTCTGATTTAAGCATGAGAAGCTACACACCAGAAACAATGGAAACCTCTCAGGTGCATGGACTCTTACTGAGCGCCATAGCTCCCCGGCCAATAGCTTTCGTAAGTACCGTGGACCAAAATGGCAATCCTAACTTGGCTCCTTTCAGTTTCTTCAATGTCTTCAGCGCCAAGCCTCCTATTGCGATTTTTTCTCCGGCACGTAGAGTTCGTGGCAACACCACCAAGCACACATTGGATAATGTAGAGGCTACTAAGGAATGCGTCATCAATGTAGTTAGTCATTCCATGCTGCATCAGATGAACCTTGCAAGCTGTGAATATGAGGATGGCGTGAACGAATTCGATAAATCCGGATTGACTCCGATCAGTTCCGAGATGGTCAGACCGTTCCGAGTGTTGGAATCGCCAGCTCAATTTGAATGCAAGGTTCGAGAAGTGATCAAACTAGGTAGCGAGGCTGGTGCAGGAAACCTGGTAATTGCTGAGGTGGTTCGAATGCATTTTTCTGAATCTGTATTCGGAGAAGACGGTAATCTGGATCCGCAAAAGCTCGATCTGGTTTCGCGAATGGGACAGAATTGGTATTGCAGAGCCTTTGGTGATGCTGTGTTCGAGGTACCTAAGCCAGGCAGGGAATTGGGCATGGGCGTAGATGCCATGCCTGAATCAATTCGAAAAAGCACGGTTCTGACGGGCAACGACCTGGGAATGTTGGGCATGCAACCGGTTTTGCCATCCAGAACGGAAATTGAAGCTTTTGCCAGTCAGCCGAACGTGAAAGAATTGATCAAGGATCATTCTAAAAACCCCAAACAGGTTGAGCGAATTCTACATAGGAATGCGCAACATCTCCTAGAAGTTGGAAAAACCGAAGAAGCTTGGAAAATGCTTTTAGCACCAACAATCCTATAAGTTGAGCGCAGACCTCCATCAACTTACAGCAACTACCCTTGCAGGTTTCGAAGACATTCTAGCGGATGAACTCAGATCGTTTGGTGCTAGAGACATTGAAAAAGGAAGACGGGCCGTCATGTTCAAAGGCGACCTAGGGTTCATTTATAAGGTCAACTTCCGGTCCAGGTTTGCTTTACGCGTTCTAAAACCGATTAAAACATTCGTGGCCATTGACGAAGATGCCTACTATGCTAGGATCAAAGCATATCCTTGGGAAAATCTACTGACATCAGAGCAAACCTTTGCCATTCGCACCGCGGTCAATTCGCAGACCTTTCATCATTCGCACTTTATGGCCCTTAAGGCCAAGGATGCCATAGCGGATCGCCTACGGGAAAAAACGGGCGCGCGTCCAAATGTTGAACTAGAAAATCCAGATGTTCCGATTCACATTCGTATTGACCGTGAATTGGTAACCGTGTCATTGGATTCTACCGGTCCTTCCCTCCACATGCGTGGATATCGGCAACTTACTGGGCAAGCGCCTATCAACGAAGTGCTGGCAGCGGGAATCGTGGAGTTATCAGGGTGGGATCCGACCACACCATTGTACGATGGCATGTGCGGATCGGGCACCATTGCCATTGAGGCAGCCATCAAAGGACTTAACATGCCACCCGGTCTGTTCAGAAAAGTGGGCTACGCATTTGAAAAATGGCCCGATTTCGATCAGAAACTGTTCGATACGATCATTGAATCGTCCATGGAACGCATCTCTGACATTCAATTGAAAATATATGCTTCTGATGCCAGTTCCAATGTTGTTTCCAAGGCCAAGAAAAATGTTTACGGGGCAGAATTGGAAGATGAGATAGAAGTTTCTGTTAAGGATTTCTTAGAATTGAAACCAACGGAAGAAAGAGGTACGCTGATTCTCAATCCCCCATACGGAGAACGAATGGATAAAGAGGACATCGATGAACTCTATAAGAATCTGGGAGATGCGTTCAAACAGAATTGGAAGGGTTTTTCATGCTTCATGATAACCGGAAATCTAAATGCTCTGAAAAAGGTAGGCCTCCGTTCCACAAGTAAAATTGAACTTTTCAACGGTTCAATTGAATGCCGATTGGCGCGATTTGATGTGTATGAAGGATCCAAGAAACAAACAAATGAGTGATACAAGAATCTTACTGACCGCAATGGCAGTTTGTGCCATGTTCTACAGTTCGCAAGCACAGAATTGGAGGACTTTGCTGGACGACCCCAACAAGGAATTCAGTGAAATACAGAGTGCTTTTTACACTGAGTTCGGTGATTCAGTTGGCGCAAAAGGTTCGGGCTGGAAGCAATTCAAACGTTGGGAATGGTTCATTCAACAACGTTTGGATGAAAGAGGAAAAATGCCATCCTCACGCACCATATATCAAGAAGTGAAGCGCGCAGAAATGCAAAAACAGTTCCGCGGCAATGCAGGCGATTGGAGCTTGATTGGGCCAGTGGAGGAAGCTCAGAATGATAACGGGCTATCCATTGGTCGGGTGTGCGCCATCGCGTTTCACCCTACAGACAGTAGTCAGATGTGGGCAGGAGCTCCATCGGGTGGCCTTTGGAAATCGACAGATAATGGCCAATCATGGGAAACCTTGACGGATGGCCTTACCAATTTGGGAGTCTCCGACATAATCATCAATCCTCACTTCCCAGATTCAATGTACATGAGTACTGGAGACGGAAGTTCTGGCGACACTTATACCTATGGCGTTCTACGATCGACCGATGGAGGGCAAACATGGGACACTACCGGATTGAGTTTTGCCGTTAGCGCATCTAGAAATATCAGACGTCTGATACTTGACTCTACCCGGACAAATGTGCTGATTGCAGCTTCAACCAATGGAATATATCGAACAGAGGATGCAGGAAATACCTGGACTCTGGTGCAAGCCGGAAACTTCACAGATCTTGAGTTCAAACCTTATGGTCATGATACGGTTTATGCAACAGTGCAGGGAGCAGGAATTCCATTTTTCATCTCAACAGACAATGGTCAATCATGGAACGGCTCTTCATCAGGTATTCCGAATGGCTCCATTTACAGAGCTAAGATCGCAGTTACCAAAGCTGAGCCAAACCTGATCTACCTTCAAGGTTGCGACCCCGATGATTCTGGTCATGCTGGCCTTTACAGATCTACAGATGCTGGGGCAACTTGGCAACTTATGTCAGACAGTCCGAACATTATGAATGGAGACGAGTTTGGAAGTGGCGATGGTGGGCAAGGTTGGTACTCCATGGATGTGGCAGTATCGCCTACCGACCCGAACGAGGTGCGTGTTGGTGGTGTAAATCTCTGGAAATCGACAGACGGAGGAGCTACTTTTCAGTTGGAAGCACATTGGTTCGGTGCCAATGGAATTTACGTTCATGCAGATCATCATCGATTGGAATATCACCCCATAACAGGTCAATTCTATTCTGGGAACGATGGCGGATTGTATAAAAGGTCCTATTTTTTCGATGGATATCAGTGTGTCAGCAGTCAAATGTCCATCACTCAGTTCTACAGACTTGGCTTATCTCAACTCGACCCGGCATTGCTAATGGCGGGTGCTCAGGATAACGGTACGCTGAGATGGAAAGAGAATCTTTGGTCGGCCGTAGCGGGTGGAGACGGAATGGAGTGTTTCTACCATTATGAAGATGTGGACATAGCATATGCATCATATCAGCGCGGTGCTCTACTGAAAAGCACAAATGGAGGCAACAGTTTCAGTGAAGTTGAACTACCTTCCGCAGGTTCATGGGTCACACCATTCATGATGGACCCTAACGATCCTCAGGTACTCTATGCACCATTGTCCAATCGGGTCTACAGGTCTGATGATGCAGGTGGGTCATGGTATGACATTTCACCAACCTTGACAACGTTCAATTCCGGTCCGCTTATCGCATTTGACGTTTCACAATCCAATACAGAGTTTCTTGTGGCAGCTGCATCCAGTCGCATCAGTATTACCAAAGACCTTGGTGGAAGTTGGCAGAACATCACTTCCGGATTACCGACCAACAATATCACTTATGTAGCTTTTGACCCATTCAATGAAAACATAGTTTGGGTCACTCTTTCAGGCTATTCTGAAGGCAGAAAAGTGTTTCGGTCGTTGGATGCGGGCGAAAATTGGGAGAACATGAGCTTAAACCTGCCCAATCTTCCTGTAAACTGTATTGAAATTGAAAGAAGTTCAACAGGCGGAGTCTACGTAGGAACAGATGTTGGCGTTTATTATTGGGACAGCGAACAGACCGAATGGATTCCATTCATGACAGGCTTGCCGAATGTAATCGTTAACGAGCTTGAGATATTGGAATCTGAAAACATCATTCGGGCGGCAACCTATGGCAGAGGCCTTTGGGAATCTTCAACACGGAATTTCATCAATGTTGGCATTGCAGAGCCGAATGCAACGGAAGTTCAGAAACCTCATATATGGCCAAATCCTGCCACTGAGACCATTCAAATTGAATTCCGCGAAATGAACGTTGCTCAGAATTTCAAGCTATTGGATGCATACGGGCGATTGCTAGCCTCTGATCTGAATCCTTTGAAGAAAAAATTAATTGAACTAGACATCCGTGGGCTGGAAAGTGGCGTCTACTATTTACAATCAGAAAACAACCAGCTTATTGGCAGATTTATTGCTGTTGATAAGTGAACAATCCTTTAATTCGCAAGTTCAGTGTTCTAACATTAAAATAAATCCAACTTACATAAAATGAAAAAGCAACTATCAGTATTAAGCTCAATTTTAGCATTTATCACCCTTTCGGCCTTTACTCCTGTTTCTGATGGTTTCTACCGCATCAGTTCTTCAGAAAGTTCTGTGAATTGGGTAGCTTCAAAAGTTACCGGAAGCAACCACACGGGAACCGTTTCCATCATGGAAGGAGGTCTTCAAATTGTGAACGGTGCCATTGAAGGTGGAAAGTTCACCATCGACATGACCACGATCAATGTTACAGATCTTGAAGGTGGCATGAAAACCAAACTCGAAGGTCATTTGAACTCAGAAGATTTCTTTCATACCGAAAAATTCAAGTCCGCCAGTTTGGCCATAGTGAAGGTCGAAGGCAGCAATATCACCGCCAACCTTACTATCAAAGGCATTACAAATCAGGTCCAATTCCCAGTTGAATTGAGTTTTGTGGATGGCGAACTGAAAGCATCGGCCAACATAGAGGTTGATAGAAGCAAATATGATGTCCGATACGGCTCAGATTCTTTCTTTGACAATCTTGGCGACAAGGCAATCAACAACATCATCCAGTTTCAAGTGCAGCTAACAGGAAAGGCAGGATAATCATTTCCTTTGCCCTGAACCAAAGCCAGCACCACTTTGCTGGCTTTTTTTTGCTCTACATTTGCGCCATGCCCTCCGAACGAGAACGACTTCTGCAGCATTTGGCTCCAACTTCGCATAGCCCAATAGGGCTACATATTGATCGGGCACAGGGCGTTTACATGTTCGATTCTTCGGGCAGAAAATACCTGGATCTTATTGCTGGAATTTCTGTCAGCAACGTTGGACATAGGCATCCTAAAGTAGTAGAGGCTATTAAGCAGCAGGTCGATAAGCATTTACACCTGATGGTTTATGGCGAATACGTACAAGCACCTCAGGTTCAATTTGCTGATGCGGTGAGTTGCATTCTACCCGATTCGCTCAACTCGGTTTACTTCGTGAATTCTGGAAGCGAGGCTGTAGAGGGCGCAATAAAGTTGGCCCGGAAATTCACTGGAAGAAAACAACTGGTGAGCTTTGACGATGCTTACCATGGAAGTTCGAACGGGGCGCTTAGCCTTATGGGCAATGAAGCGTTCAAACATCCCTTCTACCCTCTTCTACCGGAAACCCTTTCGATCCAGTTCAATAACATTGATGACCTCCAACATATCACCAAAAAGACCGCGGCTGTGTTTTTGGAAACCATCCAAGGAGAGGCTGGAGTTCGAGTTCCTACCACGGAATTCATGCATGCGTTGCGCAATCGATGCTCAGAAGTAGGCGCCTTGCTGGTGTTAGACGAGATTCAATGCGGATTTGGGCGAACCGGAAAGATGTTTGCGTTTGAACATTTCAACATCGTTCCAGATATTCTGCTTCTAGCAAAAGGAATGGGAGGCGGAATGCCCATCGGTGCATTTATTGCTTCAAGAGAAATGATGTCTGCACTAAGCAGCAATCCGATCCTAGGGCACATTACCACCTTCGGAGGTCATCCGGTATCTTGCGCGGCAGGCGCGGCATGTCTATCTGTCATACAGAACGAGAGTTTACTGGAAGCGGTACCTTGGAAGGAAAGTCTTTTTAGAAAACTGCTCAATCATCCGGAAATAAAGGAGATCCGAGGTAAAGGTTTGATGCTGGCCGTTCAACTCCGCGATAGCAACCAACTCTTTTCGACCATTGATAAATGCATAGAAAATGGCCTCGTGACAGATTGGTTCCTTTTTTGTGATAGCGCCATGCGCATTGCCCCACCACTGACCATTACTGAAGATGAGATAAGGGAATCTTGCCAAATAATTAACGAATCACTAACCCAATAAAAATGAACAGATTTTTTACCCGCTTTGCCACATCATTGATCGTATTCGGATCAACCTTCGGATGCCTTGCTCAAGAAACCAACTCACTTCTATGGAAGATCTCGGGCAAAGAGATCAGTAAACCTTCCTATCTATTTGGCACCATTCACATGCTGCCTCAGGAGAAATACTTTTTTACCGAAGTAATGCAAAGTGCTCTGGATAACAGCGATGTACTTGCTTTGGAAGCAGACATTGACATTCCACTGGCCGAACAGATGAAAATGGCAACACAGATGATGATGCCCGATGGCAAAACTTGGGCAGATTATATGACTGCGGAAGAATATGCTGCAGTGATATCTGCCTTTGTGGACTCTTTAGGGATCAAGGAAAAAAAGGTGGAGAAATACGGCAACATCCGACCAATTTACGTGAGCGGATTAATACTTACCGAACTACTTGGGAAAGTGAAGATGTATGAACAGGAACTCTCTGGATTAGCGAAAAAAGACAAAAAGCCTATTATGGGCCTTGAGACCATTCAGGAGCAAATGGAAATTGTTTCTTCTATTCCTGTGGAAGACCAAATGGAAGACCTGAAAGCAACCACTGCATCCATGCTGCGCGACTATAATGAGATGCTTGACGCTTACTTGGCTCAGAATCTGGTCGAGTTAGGGAATGTATCCACCCAAAGCGAAGGATTTGACAAAATAGAAGCGAAATTACTCACCGAACGTAATGAGCGCTGGGTAAAGGCCATTCAAGAACTACTTTCAAAACAATCAACCTTCTTTGCCGTTGGCGCCATGCATCTGGTTGGAGAGAACGGTTTGATAGCGCAACTGAAAGCTGCTGGATACACGGTAGAACCGATCAATCAATAATTACCGATACTTAGCATAACAAGCGTACAGGCAACCTCAACTCCGATCCCGGATTCTTGCAATTTCTGCATGAATTCGGGATTTTCTGTTCCAGGATTGAATATCACGCGGTTCGGTTTAAGCCCCATGATCCTATCGTAATACTCCTTTTGTCGCTGAGGATTAAGGTACAAGGTCACCGTATCGAACCATTCTTCTGGCCAAACGGTGTGAATTGGAATTCCCATTACTTCCGATTCTTTGAGCCCATAGGCATAAACTGAATGACCGTGTATGTTGAGGCGCACCACTGCTTCATACGAATACCTGTCTGGTTTCGGACTGGCACCAACAACGAGTGTTTTCTTCTTTTCCATTCAAATAGAAACAAAAAACGGCTCTAAGTTACCTTAGAACCGTTCTGGCGGAGAGAGAGGGATTCGAACCCCCGGAGGTATTACCCTCAATGGTTTTCAAGACCACCGCATTCGACCGCTCTGCCATCTCTCCGAGCGCAAAAGTAATAGAATTTTCTCGCCTCAGAACTGTTATTTATGGAGATAATGTGTAGCACAAATCCCGCTGGTTGTTTGTTCTATTGGTAACTTTGTTCCCATGAAAAGGATTGTTCTAGTTCTTGCTGTGTTACTTGCTGGTTTTCAGCCTGATACCATTGCTCAAAAGATTCGTGCCGAGTTTGATATGGCTCGATTCATTTCGCCAACTGATGGCCCGTATCTAGAAACTTACCTCAAACTGAAAGGCAATAGTTTGGAGGTGATCAACTCGAATGACGGTTTTTACTCTGAGGTGATCATATCTTATTTGATCACAAACGGAAAGGACACTGCTTTTGCCGATCGCTTCAAACTCACTGGACCGAAATTGGCAAATGAATCTTCGCCCATGGATTTCATTGATGTTCAAAGAATTCCTCTGGCTAAAGGGGATTACCAACTCACATTCACATTGAAGGACGCGAACGACCCGTCAATTGAATCCGTCCTCATCACTCAACCCGTTGCAATTCGGGCTGCTACGAACAAATTCAAAGAACGACTTAGACAAACGAATGAGTCCGTAAGCATTCCAGTCGTTCCTCTGCAACGCGAACAGGCAAGACTGAGCAACCCTATAGACTTTTATTTTTCTGACATTCAGATCGTAGATGAATTCAGGGCAACAACTTCGCCCAATATTCTCTCCAAGTCGGGCAAGGACATCATTCCATACGCCTCAAGTTTTTACCCCGGAACAAGAAATGAGCTCGCTTTCTATTGTGAGGTGTACAACACCAAGGTAAGAGCAGAAATGAATATGCGCGAATTGTCTAACCTGTTCAAAGACAAGGGCCATGCTCATAAATTCATAATTCTGTTATCGATTGAAGATTCGGAAACGGGAAAGGTGTTTCAAGATCTTGCGGCAAGGATGATTCGCGACTCAAGCGAAGTAATTCCAGTTTTACACTCTTTCGATATCCGGAGCCTACCGACCGGAAACTATAACCTAGCAATAGAGCTGCGCGATTTTAACAACGAACTACTTGACCGCAGATCTACAGTGATTCAACGAATCAACGGTGCGGAAGAATACATTCAACCCGAAGCAAGTGATCTAAGCGTAGACCAAGAGATTGAATTGACATTTGTTGGGAAGTATAATCGTCTGGAATTGCTGGAAGAATATGTTCGTTGTCTACACCCTATCTCGTCACAAGAAGAGATTTTTCAGGTAAACCAACGCATGAATTACAATGATGCGACCATGATGAAGCGTTTCTTGTACTACTTCTGGAAGAGTCGTTTTCCGGACGACCCTGAAGGCGCCTGGCTGAAATATTGGGCTGAGGTGGAAAAGGTGAATTCAACTTACTCAACCAACCTGAAAAAAGGCTACGACACGGACAGAGGCCGAGTTTATCTTCAATACGGACATACGAACACAAAT
>JBJOHR010000210.1:0-23639 GCA_046047575.1 Bacteroidota bacterium
TCCAGATCGTTCATCGCATCCGCGAAGACCATTCGGCCAAGAACTTCGACCGGCCTGCCTTCAACGCCTTCCTCGACTGGATGAAACATAACCGTGGCGGGGCCGATCTGCTGCTGTTCACCTCGTGGGACCGTTTCTCGCGCAACGCGCTTGATGCGTATCGCATGATCGAACGGCTGGGCCGTCATGGTGTGGAAGCGCAGGCCATAGAGCAGCCGATCGACTTTTCGGTGCCGGAGAACAAGATGATGCTGGCCATGTATCTGGTGATGCCGGAGGTGGACAATGACCGTAGGTCGATCAAGATCCGTGGAGGCATCCGTGCCGCGCTGAAGGCGGGCCGATGGTGCCGCAGTGCGCCTTACGGCTACCGCAACACGCGTGATGCGGACAACCGTCCGATCATCGTGCCGGATGATGATGCGCCTTCGATCCGGTGGGCGTTCGAACGGGTGGCCGATGGGATGCCGCAGTCGGAGGTTCTTGCCGAACTGCACCGAAGGGGCGTGAAGGTGCAGCGCAGCCGTCTGTCGAACCTGCTCCGCAATCCGATGTACATGGGGCTTGTGGAGGTGCCGAAAGAGGGCAACGAGCCGTACATGCAGGTCAAGGGTCGCCATGAGGCGCTGGTGTCGGAAGGGGTGTTCACGCGGGTCCAGCAAGTATTGCAAGGGAATTTTCCGCGCAAACGGCTCACACAGAAGCAAACGAACGATGTGTTGCCGTTGCGTGGTATCCTCAAATGCAGCCGCTGCGGAGGGAAACTGACGGGCAGCCGATCGCGTTCACGCAACGGGGCATTGCATGCCTATTACCATTGCAATCATTGCCGCGCGGAGCGGTTCCGGGCCGAGCGGGCGAACCACACGGTCACGGACATCATGAACGGGCTGACCTTGAAGGGTGACGCGCAGGTGATCCTAAACGTGCTTTTCGAACGGTTGTTGAACGGGAATGACGTGGAACGGGCCAGAAGGTCGCAGGAACTGAAGCGGGAGATCGAAAAGCAGAACGGTCGGCTTGCCACCTTGCAGGATAGTTTGGCTGATGGGGTGATCGGGGGCGAGGAGTACCGTGAGATGCGCCTTCGTTATCTGGCATTGAAGGATGCCGCGATGCGCGAACTGGAGGGGCTTTCTTCCGATGTGTCTGAAAAAAGGAGACTGCTGGAACGGGCCGTGGAGCTGATGAACTCATTGGGCGTGGTGTTCGAAAACGGGGATACGGACACGCGTTCCCGACTGCTCGGTTCGATTTTTCCTGAAATGATCAAATTTGATGGTGAGAAATGTCGAACCGCTTCCATCAACGAGGCGCTCCTCCTGTGTCTCAGTATTGACGCGGGTTTCAGCCAAACAAAAAACCGGACACTCCCTGAAAAACTGGTAGTGTCCGGTCGGGTGGAGAATACCGGAGTCGAACCGGTGACCTCTTGCCTGCCAGGCAAGCGCTCTAGCCAGCTGAGCTAATCCCCCGTGGCGGACGGCAAAAATAATACTTTGATCCATATCAGATTCAAAAAGAAAGGGCAGCCAAATGGCTGCCCTTTCCGACCGAACAAGAATCGAAACCCATCAATCGACTCTCATGAATTTACGCGTTACGCTGAAGGTACCGTCCACATCCTGAATGTTGAGGAAGTAGTACCCTCCATTCAATCTTTCGGCACTTATTCTCACCGTGCTTTTTCCTCCAGAAATAGAAACTGTTTGTGTCGAAATTGTTCTTCCAGTAAGGTCGACTACGTTGACATCGACCATCACTTCAGACTCAAGGTTGAAGGTAATAGTGGCTTCAGAAAGAACTGGATTAGGGTACACTTCGCTGATGGCTCCTTCGAAATCAAATTCTTCAATTCCTGTGCTGATCAGCGATTCGGATACCAATATGTGAACGTCTTCAACCGATGGTTCATTCGCTCCAATGGTCACAACTGCTGGAATGGTCTGAACACCCAACTGCTCCACATACACTTGATACGTTCCGTAGGCCAGATCGTCAAAGCCGAATTCTCCATTAGCGTTAGTGTAAGTACAGGCAATTGCATTTCCCGAAAGGTTGAACAACATTACCTGCATACCGCTCAATGGGTCGCCAAGGTCAGCCTTGTTTGCTCCTTCGGTTACGTCTCCACCTATGAATCCGGGGCCGCCTGGATTATTGGATGCGATCAGCGTCACATCTGCCGTAACCTGCGTGTTCACCTGCGCTAGGGTAACGGTCTGTGCAAATCCCCAGAACGGTGAGTTTCCGTAGTAGGTTGGAATGTGATTGTTGTAGTACTGGCTTCCTGGATAGGCAGCTGCTTTGATAAGGTAATCTCCACAGGCCAATGGTCCGAAGAAGTAGAAGTTACCAGAATCTACTACCATACTGTCAATGGCAGTAAGCTGATTGGTGTTCTGGTCGAAAGTGATCAGATATACCACGCCCGCATCCAGTGGATAGTTAGGTGAGCCTGCGTAAACCTGTCCGGAGATGTAACCGTAGCAGTTGTTGCTGCCTACCGCAAAGGTTTGGCACTGTGTATCAGAACACATGTTAAGCGAGTCTACGATGGTTAGACAAATGGTATGAACTCCATTGGTAAGTCCTGGAACATAAGCTTCGGAATTACCTGAACCTTCTGAGATCACTTGATTGTCAACAGTCCAGGAATACCAGTAATATGGGCTCTGACTCTGCACTTGAGCTGTAAACGTGTAGCCGATAGGAGTTGGACCTGAGTTGCTGAAAGCCGCGTTGCAACCTCCTGTATTGGAGTTTCCAAGTATTACGGTATCACAGTAGGTGTTTGTGCAAGACTGATCTGCGGATACAATGGTAAGGCACACGAAGTACGTTCCTGTTCCATTATACGCGTGTATCGGGTTCTGTTCTGTAGAGAACGTATTGTCACCGAAATCCCAGAACCAAGATGCCGCATTCTGAGAAAAATCTGTGAATGCCGCTGCTGGAAGCGGACTTCCAAGTAGCGAGTCTGCTGACCAACCGAAATAAGCTTGGCATGCATTACTGTTTCCTGGTTGCACCGTCAATGTTTCGCAGTATGTATCAGAACAGTTGGCTATGCTATCAAAAACCTCAACACAAACGGTGTAAGTACCAGCCGATGGGAACGTGAACGATGGATTCTGACCGTAAGAGACGATTGATATTCCACCACCCTGCACCGACCAGAAATAATAATTGAACGGAGCAATTGTACCTGTATAAGTGAACTGAACTGCTTCTCCTGCGGTTACAGGCATATTTGGGTTTGAATTGGGCAAGTAAGTATAGTCGGCATTACAGTTACCTTGGTTTCCATCCAAGTAGAGCGTGTCTCCATACATGGAAGAACAGCCATTAGCATCTGTAATCGTCAGAAAAACCCCTACGGTTCCACCATTGAACACATGAGACACTGTTTGGGTGCTGTAAGAACTTCCGTCAACCCACCAATCGTAGGAGAAAGGTGCCTGTCCTGTGGCATCGGCAACAAAGGTCCAAGTGCCGTTGACACTATCGTTGGTCGATGTGAACCAAACATCACAACCGCCTGAATTTGCGCAAACCGTAAAATCGACAGTCGCAAGATCTACGGTTCCTTGGTTATTGCTTACTGACTGGGTCAGTGGCAAGAATGAGCATGGATCGTACGTGCTTACCGTAAAGGTTACGTTAGGTCCAGTTACCGACCCGTTCGTAATATCCAAATAATAGTATCCATTGGCGTTTGTGGTAGTGCACAGTGAATCGCTTGGCAATGCGGGCGAGTTAGAAGCCCAATCTGCACATACTACCTGATTGGCCACGGCTCCACCGTTCATGTCGGTAACATAACCATGGATGAACATGTTGCTCGGGTTGGGCTGCGCAAGAACGCCTGTGGCGACCAGCAGCACGAGACAGAGAGATTTTATTGTTTTCATGACGTTTGATTTTAGTTTGATGATACAAATGTGCATAGCAATTTCCTGCCTCCGAAATAGATTGTCCATTATTCTTACGTCTCCTAATGTTATTATCATGTACGTTTTATCTGTATTTTTCTTACTCGCCCTAAATCATTTGTCTCAACAGTTTTTCTTAATCGCTCGCGTACCTTTACCTTTGAAACCAGAAATTCAGACAATCATGCTTGATAAGAAAATTGAAAAACTACTGAACCACCAGATAGAACTGGAGTTCGAATCATCACAATACTACCTTTCCATGGCATCGTGGGCCGAAAAATCGGGACTGAACGGTGTAAGTGCATTCTTATATGCGCAGGCCGATGAAGAGCGCGTGCACATGCTAAAGCTGTTCCACTACATCAACGATCGTGGCGGTCATGCATTGGTACCGACCATTGGTGCACCTCCAAAAGAATACAACGGTGCGCGAGAGATCTTTACCAAGGTGTTGCAGCACGAACAGATCGTGACCAAAGAGATCAACGACCTGGTTGATAACTGCCTGAAAGTGAAAGATTATACCACGCACAATTTCCTGCAATGGTATGTTGCCGAGCAAATTGAAGAAGAAAGACAGGCTCAGACGCTGATCGATAAACTCGATCTGATAGGTACCGACAAAGGTGGCATGTACCTCTTTGACCGCGACATGGAAACCTTCATTGTCAAAAATCCGGGAGCTGGAAAGGCGTGAATCTGACATTGGAGAATGCATAGACTGAATCTGATGATGGGTTTCATTCACTTATTTCTATCGGCCATTATTTTAGGCTGTAGTGGAATTACAGAGAATTCGAACGGAAAAACAGAAGATGACAACAAGCCGACCAACGGCAAACTTCGCATCGAAATTCAACTGAACGGAGCCGGAAACGACCTGGCCAAGATGCTCGGTGCTTACGGAAATCAGAATTTCCTGATCGATTCAGCCAGAAGCGATGCCAATGGCAAGTTCGTTTTTGAGGCCGATTCGTTGTTCCCCAAAGGGTTTTATTACATCATGTTGGGTTCGGACAACAGCTATTTTCAGTTGTTGCTGGCGGATGATCAAGAGTTTGTAATGACGGCTCAGAAAGGTAATTACGTTCCGACCATGAAGGTGGAAGGCTGCCTTGACAATGAGCTACTTTATAAGAACCTACAGTTCGAAGACGAGTTCAACAAACGGCTTACGCCCGTGAATTCGCAAATAGCATCTTTGGCAGAGGGAACTCCCGAATACGCCAAGGTTAAGGCCGAGCAGGACAGGTTGATAGCTGAGCGTACCGCCCACGTTGCATGGTTCTCACAGAATCATCCGGATGCTTTTTTTACGCAATTCAAAATATCGGGTCAGAATCCGGAATTGACCTACCCCAAACTGCCCAATGGCGAATTGGATCTGGTTACACAGGTTTACCGTTACCGCATGGCTTTTTTTGAAGGTGTTGATCTCAATGCCGATTGGACTATCCGTACTCCAGTTTTCGCCAACAAATTGCGTAAATACATACGCGAATTGACTCCTCAGAATGCGGATTCACTCATCAAATATTCGGATCAACTGATCGCTAAAACCAAAGGCAACAAGGAACTGTTCAAGTTCACGGTAAACTGGATAGCGTTAGAATACAAAACGCCAAAGACCATGGGAACCGAAGCACTTTACGTGCACATGATAGATACGTATTGGACAGAGGAACTCGCATTCTGGTCTAACCCGGAAGAGATCAAAGGCCTGCGTGGCGAAGTGAACCTGATGCGGCCAAGCCTGTTGGGCAAGATCGGACAGGATATCAAAGCTAAGAACGAGAATGGACAGGAAGTTTCGCTCTATGGCCTGAACACACCGATAAAAGTGCTCTTCATCTATTCATACGATTGCGAACACTGCCAAAAGGAAACACCCGACATGGTACGGGTCTATAACCAGTGGAAAGATAACGGGGTCGGAGTGTTCTCTCTTTCAACAGATAAGGATCAGGCCAAATGGTTGGATTTTGTGAAGAAGAACAACATGAACTTTACCAACGCTTTCGACCCAGACCGTAGCAGCCGGTACGAGCGCAAATACCATATTGATATAACGCCTGAACTCTACGTTCTAGACAGGAACAACAAGATCATTGCAAGTAACCTGAGCCCGGAACAACTTCCAGATTTTTTAGAGGCTGAGCGCGGAAGAAACCCTTGGTAGGGATTACTCCAGAATACGAAAGTCAGCAAATTCAATTAGGGCTATTTCTTCCTTTCTTACAGAGCGTACGCTCGACTGAGGTGAACCCTTCCAACACCAGCTTTCAAGTTTCTGAAGTTCCGATTCGTGTCCGGTAGCTAGAATAAGCACGTCTCCGTTCAACATGTTGCGAACCGTTCCATGAAGTCCTAGTTGAACAGCCTTATCGCAGGTATATTTTCGGAACCAAACGCCCTGAACCTTGCCCGTAACCGTAATGGAAACGGTTTTCATTAGAGCCTTACATTCATGAGCAGCATATCGTCCATTTGTCGATGGTCTCCCATCCATAGGTTCATTTCCTGTTCGAACGATGCGTGTACTTCGCTCAGCGGTCGGTCGTAGTTGCTGATCAAATGATCCTTCAACTTTCGGTAGCCGAACTTCGATGTACCGTCTGCGGAGAATTGATCGGTGACACCATCTGAGAACATGATGATGGTATCGCCTTTCTTGTATTTGAATTTCTGCGCAGTGTATGGCTTGCGCTTTTTATACTGAGTTCCACCAATACTCCAAAAATCGGCCTTGTATTCTACCAGATCCTCATCTCGCATGTGGTAAACCGGATTTCCTGCGCCCGAGTACATGATCTCTCCATTCTGCACATCAATTCTGCAAAGGGCAAGGTCCATACCATCGTGTACGTCCGATTCAGTTTCCTGATTCAGCACGTTCACGACTTCTTTGTGCAGTTCGCAAAGGATGTCGTTGGTATCGACCATACCTTCTTCCTTAACGATCTTATTCAACAGGAAATACCCAATCAATGACATGAACGCGCCCGGAACACCGTGGCCTGTACAGTCCACTGCCGCAATAAAATGGTAGTTGTCTTTTCTGACATACCACGGGAAATCGCCACTTACAACATCTCGAGGACGGAACATGACGAATGAATCTTCAAACTGAGCCTTCAATTCCTGTGTATTGGAGATGATGGCTTCCTGAATGCGCTGTGCATAATTTATGCTCTGCGAAATACGGTGCAAGCTGTCTTCCAACTCATCCTGAATAGTGCGTAGCTCCTCGTTCTGCTCGTGCAACATCTCTGTGCGTTGCTGCACCTTGAGTTCCAGTCCATCATTAGCCTCGATCACCTCTTGCTGTTTGATTCCCGCCAGGCAAGAGAAGAAACCTAGGAAAAGTGGTGCAGAATCTATGATCCAGTGCAGCGGCTGGGTGCGTTGAACTTCAATGAGCGAAGACAGGCCGAAACCCATATCGCGCATGTATGCATCGAACAGTGTAGCAATGATCGGGAAACATAGGCCGAACAAAGCACCATAAATGGCATACTGAACCCTTGCGTCCTTGGAGGAGAATCCTGAAGACATGGACTCAGATCGATTTCATCTCGAAAGGTACCTCTAGGATACTTGACAGCTCCTCTCCCTTCGTTTCGATCATGTCGTCACCGTCCTTGTAGTACCATACAACTTTAGCGTCACCACCATCTTCCACAATATCTTCAAAGCACATGAGCAAATTGAATATGTAACGTGTGGCAGCCGAGTTGAAATAATCGATACGCATTTCAACCACGGTGCTTTCCAATGGAGATTCCACATAGCTCTGAACCCATTCCTCAATGGGCTTAAAGAACTCATGTGCATTTTCCGGCAATGCTCTTCCGGTTACTTTGAACACACCTGTAGCGGTATCGAAATCGATCTCCGGGGTGTCTTCTGTTGCCTCAATTCGTAGCGAATCAACCATTTACATTGAATTTAACGTTGAACGTGAAGAAGAATTTTCCATTGCCCATGTCATCAAAGCTGTAATCCAACTTATCTGAACTTTTCCGGGCAATTTCTATCAGTCCCAATCCGGCTCCACCCTTATCGCTGAAAGACCCCTCCCTAAGGGTCTGTTTATATGCTTTTTTCAATTCCATTGCGTCCATACCGTTCAGCTGGTCAATCTTCTCTTTCAAGAGATCCATCGTTTGCCTGCTAACCACATTCCCAACGGATGTCCAATAATTTCCGTCTTCGCCTTCGGTGATCATGAAGATACCGTCCTTCATTCCATCATTCTCAATATTGTGGCGGCTTACATTCTGAAGCAATTCTACCAGAATAAGGAAGAATGCCTTTGGCCCAACCTCATTCTCCGCTCGCATCTTCTCCTCAATGATCTGAATGATGGGCATGATCGAATCCTTACCGAAATCGCCCTTATAAACCATCAGTACATCCGATTCCTTGATTCGTTTATCAAAGGATTTTGTGAATCTCAGTGCTTCGCCCGGAAGCGTTTGGTCATCATTGCCTGTTAGTTTCAAAGACAGATAGAAGTTGGCCAAATGTTCATTCAGATCCTCGAAGTCGAATGATATGGGCTGCCCTGCCTTTCGGGCTAATTGTATGAGACCAAGACCTGCACCGCCTTTGGCTGATATCTCTTCGTTGTTCAGAACCTCAAGATAGAGGGCCTTCAGTTTGTCTTTTTCAATTGAGTTGAGCTGATTGAGCTTTTCTCTCAAAAGCTCCACTTCGTTCATATCAATCAGGTTGATGGAACTGACATAATTGGCATCTCCCATCAACCGGGCCGCAAACAGGCCGCCCGATTTATCCTTACTGGAATCCAACTTCTTGGCACCATGCCGTACCACGTTCTGAAAACATTCCACCATAATGAAGGAAATCCTTCTGCTCAGTTTGTTCAGCGCCTCAAAGTTGTTGACATTGAACTCAGTGATCCTGATGATTCCATCTGTGATGTCATCGCTCACATCACCATTGAAAATGAAACTCAATCGATCGTTCTCGAGCTCTTTGTAGTAGTCAAATAATCTTTCCAACTGGTCGTAATAAGATAGGTTTGGTTCTGTGTCAAACGACAGTGCTGCCCTAGGGTTACAATTCATTGAAAAATTAGCTCGACCTCAACAACGTAAGCTAATCTGTACATTTACCCGAATGAACTGGTGGACTTGTTTGATGCTGCTTTTGGTGCTGGCCAAACCGATAACGGCTCAGGAGGCGAAAGACGCTTTTGCGCTTGGTATAGAGGGCATCAAACAAATAGATGAGGGCAATTACGAACAGGGTATCATGCTGCTGAAAAAAGCACGCAATCTAGAGCCTCAGGACTTCGATTACTCCTTTGAAATAGGGAAAGCCTACCTACAAAGCGGAAGTGCAAAAAAGGCCGAGAAGTACCTTTTTCCTCTTCAATACCACTCCAATGTTCAACCAGAACTTTTCATTGCACTGGCCAATTGTTACCGAGAGATGGAAGAGGGCAAGAAAAGCCCGAATTCTGAAAGAAAGAAAGAGCTGGAAACCTTGAGATATGGCGTTCAGAAATTACCCGGATCGGGAATGCTGTACATGCACCTTGGAACCATTAAATTGGAGATGGAGCAACCTATAGAAGCACTGGCGGTTTTTGAAACTGGAATAAGGAATGCACCGAATTTTGCTGAAAACTATTTCTGGGCAGCAAAACTGCTGAACGCAGCTGGCAATCAGCTTTGGGCTTGGATCTATGCGGAAACGTTCTTCAACATGAGCGAAAATGACGAAATGAGAAGAACGGCTGCGCTTCTCATTTCCACTGCTTCTCAAACCGTTTTCTCCAAGACGTGGAATCCGGAACCAGAAAAAATGGACCAGGAATTACGTTTCATGATCAGCGAAAAATGCGCCTCAGACGAAAACGGATTTAACAGGGTCATCCATCAACGGAACTGCCTTCTCGAACATTGGGGCACTACCGACTTTCCAATAGCGGCTTTGTTGGAACGAATGAAAACCATACGGTCCAACGGACATCTGGAATCGTATTTGGCCACCATTTTTTTGGAGTCTGACAAAGCTAGATTCCTCAGCTGGCTGGCTGCCAACGGCCAGTCGTTTGAGAATTTCAGGAAATGGCGCTATTGGAATCCATTGGTCCTAAAAAATCCCCTTAAACGAATATCAGATTGAAAGGAGCAAGCACTTGGATCGTGTTACTTCTAGGGCTTCAATTGGCGCTGGCTCAACAATACAATACCATAGCGCCTCAGACCTTCGTACCAGGAAAAACTTACCCATTTGTGGTAGAGGTTTTCAACCAGAATCATCTTGACGTTTTCCATTCGGAAGAAATTCCGCTTAGTTGCCTGGGAACCGAACAATCGAATCAAGTTCTCAAAATAAAAAAGGGACGGGCCATGCTCACAAGCAGATCCGATGGTTCCAGCAACCTGACCATCGGTTCTGGCCAAGTCAACCTCGCTCCTATCGAAAACACAGATCCCGTTGCGATGCACAGCGGCATCTTGAATGGCAATCAGACCTGGTCGGCCAATTCTGTTCATGTCATTTCTTCCCATCTCACCGTGCCTTATGGGGACACGCTTCAAATAGAAGAAGGTTGCTGGGTGCTGATCGATTCAGCGGTGAATATCCTTGTCGAAGGCCATGTAAAGGTTCTTGGAACGGCTGCGAGCCCGGTGGTATTCACGGCAAACAACAATGCTGGTTGGGGCGGATTGATCTGCTCATCAGGAACGGCAAACCTGCAATTAACCATATGCAACAACGGGGGCAACGATGCCAGTCTGGCGTACGGCCATTCGGACAGTCAGGCAACGATAAAATCGGATGGTGGAAATGTTCGATTAAGCAATTGCTTCATATTCGATTGTCAAGGAAAAGGGGTCGGTGCTCAAAATGGTTTCTTGGAATTCGTAGATGGAGGAATATCTCGCTGCGATATGGGTGGAGAATTTACTGGAAGCCGCGGAATCATTCTTGGTTCTCACATTTTGGATATTCCGAATGACGATGGGATATTTCAAGATGACGACAATGACGCTCTCTACTTCTCGGGAGCGAACGCTACAAACGATACGAGCGTGGTCGATTCCTGTGTTTTCATCCAAGGTAAAGACGATGCCATTGATCACAATGGGGCAATTCTAGCGGTAAGAAACTGTTGGATAGAGGGTTTTGAGAATGAAGGAATTGCTGCTTCCAACCAGAATTCCGTGACGGTTTTCAACTCGCTTTTCAAGCATTGCGAACAGGGTATTGAAGCGGGATATGGCTCGCCATCGGTAACGGTAAACCATTGTGTGATGGTGGAAAATGACTACGGGCTCCGATTCGGTGACTGGTATGACTGGGGATGTGCTGGCACCATTACTTGCACCAACTCAATAATGGTGAATAACAGCATCGATAACGTCCACAATTTCGACCTGCTGAGTAATGGCCCCATCGTTGGCGCAATAGATCTGACCTACGGAATCCCGAATGATAACGAGTACGATGCCGGTACAGGATGCTTGGTTGGCACTCCCATGTTCACTCTCACATATCAGCTTGAACCGAATAGTCTCGGTGTTGGTGCGGCCAGCGATGGTCTCAACATGGGGCTCATTCCACCTGTCATTACAGGTACCGCGGAATTGACGATGGCAAGTTCTGAAAGAGCTCTGAGCTATAACATTTACTCCGTTGATGGTAAGTTGGTAAAGAGCAAAAGCGGTGCAGCGCCATTTTCAGTTGTAGGGCTCCAATTGCCCTTGGGAATTTATGTGGTAGAAGAAATTTACCTTGATCATCGTAAGGTCAAAAAAGTAGCTGTGATACAATGAAGATCAAACTGATGCTTGCTTTGCTCTCGTTTGTGTTCACCAACACAACAGCGCAGATAAAGGAGTTCTTTATCAACTGCGATCCTGCAGATTTCCAATTCATTTACGACAATTACGAGCAGGACATTTACATTCCCGCCACTTTCGAATACGATGGTACAACGTGGTCTAATGTGTCCATTCGGATTCGAGGTGACGGAAGTCGCCAATTCCCCAAAAAATCATTGAAGGTCCGATTCAATGAAGGCGCTTACATTGATGGAAGAACCAACTTGAATATCAATGCCGAATGGGAAGATCAAAGCTATATTCAACAATCTATTGCCAGCAGATTGATGCGTGAAAGCGGCCAAGCCTGTTTTACCACCGAACACGTGCGCATTTATCTCAACGGCTCCTATTTCGGGTTGTATCTTATGGTTGAGGCGGTTGATGAGCGATTCTTTGAAATACGGGACCTCGACCCTAACGGAAACACCTACAAAGCATCGTTGGATGGTAGTTCGCTGAGCATTTTCGATCAACCGCAGTACCATTGGGAACAGGAAACCGGAGCCAACCTGAACATGCTGGACCTTCAGCAACTGATAAATGCCATAAATGATGAGCCGCAAGCTACCTATGGCAACCTGGTAAACGACCTTTTTAACCGCAGCGAAGTGGTAAATCTCATAAGTATGAACGTTCTGCTCAGTTTGGGTAGCACCTATTACCACAACTATTTCATGCACCACGAACCCGCTCAAGATAAATGGATGATGTTGCCTTGGGACATGGACAAGACCCTATCATACTACGGAAGTAATTTCCCATACCACCGCAGTTCAACCATTTGGATGCCCGATAATCCTTACCACGAAAAGGCCATCCACGACAATGGAATTTTGAACGAGATACGCAGTAGAATTATTGTTTTGGATGCCAGTATTTACAATCTGACGTTTTTGAACCCGATCATTGATAGCCTTCAAGCGGTGATCGCAGTTTCGGTTCAGGAAGACCTGACAGATGACGTGGCAGACACACTTCAGTGGCAGACCAAGGTGAATGATTACAGGAATATCCTGTCGCAACGGGCAAACAATGCGCTTAACCAGATAGATGAATATCCGCGTAACTTTACCATCGAACGGATAGGCGTTGCGGAACCCAATTCAAACGTCACCGTGCATTGGACGCCATCCGAAAGTCCGGTACAACGGCCCATTTCCTATAAGTTTTTCTTCGGTTCAGATCTGGATCTGGAAAACACAGCCTCCATCGTTCAGTCCAACATTACCGATACACTATTCAGTTTTTCAACTCCAACAACAGAAGGTCTGTATTATTACAAGGTGCAGGCTTATGATGGATTCACTTACGTGGATGGTTTCGATACGTACAACCCGATCGTTGTAACCAGCAATGTTCCTGAATTGGTGATCAATGAGATCAACTACAATTCCTCTCTCGACCACCCGACAGAAGATTGGGTAGAGATACATAATCCACTGAGCTACGCGGTGAATCTGGAAGGATGGTTGCTGAAAGATGATCAGAACGACCATGTTTTTGAGTTCGGTGCTGCAGCGCACATCAACCCTGGTCAATTCGTCATTGTGGCACGCGATACCACCACGTTCAACGCCTTAGTAACAACAACCGCTGATGTTTATGGAGTTCCGACCTTCGGATTCGGCAATAGCGGAGATGTGATCCGATTATATCACAGTTCTGGGGTCCTGGTGGATGAGGTGAACTATTCTGACACCCTTCCATGGCCTTTCCTTGCAGATGGTTATGGGCCAACGCTCGAACTGCTTTCGCCCGAACTTGACAACAGCGACCCAGCCAATTGGGCAGCGTGGGAAAGCCGAACGGGAACACCTGGAAGTGCCAATTTTACGGGCACTGGTATCAGAGAATCGGAGGAGTTATTGACCTTAACGCTTTACCCGAATCCCGTTAATGGTAATAGTTTTGAGCTTGCGATCGGTTCGCCAAGAAACGCTAGCGCGAACTTGGAAATTCTGGACCTGACCGGTCGGCTGGTGTACCGACAAGGTTTGGCACTGCGCGCAGGAAGCAATGTGCAGACCATTCATCATGAGATTGAATCACAGGGAACCTATCTTCTCCTACTGAAAACCACTGGGTTGACGTATGCAAGTCGCTTCGTACTTACAGGTAATAAACACTGATATGGCAAACAAAAAAGACCTTCTGAACGCGTTCGGCAAAATGGAGAACGAACGGAAACAACTGCTCACCGAACTGGAGAAATTCGAGGTCATTAAATTGGAAAAAAAACCAAGCGCAGATGAGTGGTCTGTGACAGAGGTGATCATGCATCTGGTGGTTGCTGAATCGGCCGCGCTTGCTTACCTACGCAAGAAACTGGAGGTTGGCGGTCATGGAAAAGCATCAATCAGTGCAGGCATCAAGCAACGCCTTCTCAATCTGGCCATTGCGTTGCCAATAAAATACAAAGCACCTAAAGTTGCTCAACTGAAAGCAGGCGAAGTGGTCAGCTATACCGAAGCCGTTCAGCGCTGGCAAACATTGAGAAATGAAATGAAAGCCACTTACGAAATGCTGGATGACAGCATGGTTGACCATGAACTCTTCAAACACCCCGCAGCAGGTAAAATAAGCGCGCTTCAAGGGGTGAAATTCATGCGGCAGCATGTGCTTAGACACGTAGACCAGATCAACCGAACCACCGCACGCGTTCAATGAGGAGAAAGACCATTCTTCTGTGCCTTCTTGTCGGCATCACGTTTCAAAACGTGTTTCCGCAATTACGCCTGAACGAATGGGTACTTAAGAACTCCAACGGCATAGAGGATTCCGATGGCGACCATTCAGATTGGGTTGAACTTTACAATGGGGGAATCGAGAGTTTGAACTTGGCCGGTTTTGGTCTTTCCGATTCGCCAGCCGAACCATATCGTTGGGTGTTCCCGGCCATTACGATTCAGCCAGGAGAATTCCTTTTGGTATTCTGTTCAGATAAGGACCGATTTCAACCTGAACTTCACACCAATTTCAAACTCTCTGATGACGATGAACTTGTATTGACAGACCCTATTGGAAACACTGTTCAGTCGGTTCCGCTTTCAGAAATCCCTTACGATGTATCTCAAGGAAGCATTGTTGATGGCTCTACTGATCTGAAAGAGTTTTACCAACCAACGCCAGGCAGCACCAATTTGGATGGCCTATTGTATAATCGGATTGACCTTTCACATCAACCAGGTTTTCATCCTGGGCCGTTTCAGCTTTCGCTGTCAGGATCGGAGAATCATGAAATACGATACACGTTAGACGGCAGCGAGCCGACCATAAGCGACTCTTTATTCTCCTCTGCAATTGATATGACCGACCGGTCTTTGGAGCCTCTCAATCTTTCAAGTATCCCTACCACAGCTCCCAATTTAGGGTCACACTTACTTTGGGAAACACCAGAACCTCAACAGTTCAAAGGAACCGTTTTACGTCTGCGCTCCTTTCACAATGGCCAACCGACATCGCATATCGTAAGCGCCAGTTACTTTGTTCATCCGCTGAAAAATGAGCGCTACAGCCTGCCGGTGGTTTCAATCATTAGCGATAGTCTCAGCCTGTTCGACTATGACACCGGCATATATGTACCAGGAATTCACCACGACATTGATCCAGATGGAGGCAATGTTTGGGGAACCGGGAATTACCATCAGACAGGCGATGAATGGGAACGATTGGCACACGTTCAACTCTTCAGCAACAGTGGAGAAATTGAATTGGACCAACAGATCGGCCTGCGGATACATGGTTCTGGAAGCACGGCCATGCCTCAGAAATCGCTGCGCCTTTATGCAAGAGAAGCTTATGGCGAAGCAAAAATGGATGACGAAGTCTTTCCTGAACTTGAAAAGGACGAGTTTGATGTGGTGGTGCTTCGCAATATGGGACAGGATTTCATCACTGGAGTCGCTCAAGATGTGCTTGCCAATAGGCTGATCCACAACATGTACCAATTCAAATCGGCCGACCGTCCGGCCATCTGTTTTATCAATGGCGAATATTGGGGCATCCAGAACCTGAGAGAACGATTTGACAAACATTATCTATCAACGTTCCATGAACTTCATGAAGATTCGGTAGACATCATTGAGAATTATTACGGTGCGGCAAGCCAAGGCGATGGCGTGGCCTTTTCTGAATTGTACAGCTTTATTGAGAGCAACGACCTATCCATCGAATCGAATTTTGAGGTGGTTGCCAGCAAAATGCATATTGCTGATTTTATCGATAACACGCTGATGCGCATCTATCTGGGCTGCTACGATTGGCCAGGAAATAACGTGAGGATGTGGAGAGAGCGTAGCGAAACAGGCAAATTCAGGTGGTTGCTGCTCGATAATGACGGTTGTCTTGGAAACGCCTCGTTCAATTCATTGCAGCATGCTACAGAGCCCAATGGCCCAAGCTGGCCTAATCCACCGGAATCCACGCTATTTCTACGTAAACTGCTTGAGAATAACGGGTTCAAGCAACAGTTCATTTCGCGAATGGCCCACTTGCTTAACACCAGTTTTGACAGACTGACCGTTGGAATGCGGTTGACAGAACTTTACGAAACCTACCTACCTGAATATGATGAGCACCATTCGCGATGGAAGGCATTGGATGAGAACACCACACTGACTGACAAATATGAAGAAGTGATGAACGTGGTAAGGACACGTTCCTGCCACGTGCGTGAACATTTTCTGAGTTTTTTCAACCTTCAAGAATCTGAATTTCCGTTCGACTGCGATTCTTCTGATCTGTTCCTTTCCAACCCAACCATTCGCCAAAAGGAATTGGAATTGCTTGTTTATCCGAATCCGAACACGGGTTCGTTTTACGTCAAATTGCCAACATATATGAATGGCAACACGTCAGTAGAATTAATTGATTCAAGAGGGGCTTCGGTTTTGATGAACCGTTCGGTTGGCGCTACCAGCGGGTTCATGCAACTGAACTTCGAACACCTTTCCGCAGGAATTTACCTTCTTCGGATAAGCGACCCGCAACGGTCCGAGCGGGTCAGAGTCGTTATTCAGTAACCACCGAAAAGCGGATCGCCTGCCGATCGGGTTCTGAACCGGAATTCAAAAAATAGACTCCGCTCTTTACTTCCGGAATCTGAATTTCATTGTTTCTGACCTTGCCGTTGGCAACCCACCTTCCAGCCGCATCATACAGGTTCCAGGCGCCTATTTCGGGGCAATTCACCTGTATGGCACGTTGCATTGGCAGGTATTTAAAACAATTCATTGTTCTATCGGCTCTGCTTGTAGATGTGCCCAGAATGTTTGTCAATCGTGCCAGAAAACAGTCACCGTGGTCAGCATCTCCTAGCGTTATCTGATCGAAGTCTGCGTAGAAGTTGTAGTAGCCAGTTACAAATAGGCTTTGATCTTGACCTAGGCCGATCGCCATTCCGAAATCGGAACTTCCGGCTCCCGCAACCTTAATGTAGCGCACCATTCCAGATGGCGCATAGGAAAGAATGAACACATCGTAACCATTACCATTGGCCGTCAATCCGTCTGCATAAAGTGTTTCCTCAAACATGCCAGTAAGGTAGGTGGAACCATCCCAATCTACAGCCATGCCAAGGCAATTGTCAAGTCCCCAACTGCCAGCCGACTGTAACCAATTGCAGGTGCCACTTGCATCGAATTGCGCTAGGAAAACATCATTATAGCTGAGTGCCGCAGCCGAATGATCCTGAAAGAACGTTGTTCCTTGATAGTAGCCGGAAACGTAGATCATGCCGTTCAGATCGCAACCAACGCCCGTTGCCACATCAACAGTGGTTCCTCCGTTGCTGAGCGCCCATTGTTGTTCGCCATCGGCATTGAATCGGGCCAAGAACATATCTGAACTACCGGTTGCTTGCAGCGTTGTCCCGTCAAAATCGGCCTGATCGTAGAAGTCTCCTGTTATGTAAACGGATTCATTGGTCTGATCCACAGCTATCGATGAGGCAATATCGTGCTCCAAACCACCACCTTTCCTTACCCAATGCGCATTACCATCTCCATCCAGTTTCAGCAGAAATGCATCGGTAAGTCCATTTGAAAGTATGGTCGCGGTTCCGAATTTGGCGCGGTTCTGAAAACCTCCACTCACATACAGTTTTCCGCTGTAGGGGTAATAATCAATGTCGGTGGCGGTGTCGTCATCAGACCCTCCTCCGGTCAGAAACCAGGCGAAGCTTCCATTGCTTCTGTACTTGGCTACGAACACATCTTGACCGCCTTCGGAACGCGCTGCTGCCGTGTCGCCTTGCGATATTGAAAAGGTGACCGTGTCTGTAAAATGCCCGACCACATAGACTGAACCTTCAGCATCGGTCACCACACCTCTGGCCATGTCTTCCAGCGGGCCAGAAATAACACGTGCCCAAAGCAGGTCTCCGCTAGAAGTGAACTTGGCCACGAACGACTCCATGGAACCGGCTCCGGTAAGGAAGGTATCAGCAATGGTGGTGGAGCCCGTAAAGGAACCTACCAGAATGACATTCCCATTAACATCCGTAGTAACGGCCCTGCCAACATCGAGCCCTAACCCTCCAATGCTCTGAGCCCAATCGAATTGCTGAGCGAGGGAAGAAAAACTCAACAGGAATAAAAAAAGCGACCAGATAACTGGTCGCTTCATGATTTTGATGGGAAAATTCATACAGATCTTAAGCTACTGCCCATGCTCTGATCTCATCGATCATTTCAAAGATCTTGCTCATCTTTTCCTTATTGACCGATGCTTCTTCTCCACTTCCGACCTGAATCTCCTTTTGAACCAATATCTTAGACAATGCTTCCAACTTACCGGCAAACTCGGCCACCAGAGGGTCATCGTCTATCATCTTCATAGTGGTAACGATCTTACCCAAGACCACTTCCTGCTCAAGCAGCCTAAGCGAAATGATATCTTCCGGTCTATCGCCATCGGCACCCAAATTGGCGGCCAGATACATGGATTCGATCCAACCGCCAGCGATCATCAATACAGACGTGTTCATCCGGTCATTCTCCTTAAGGTATTCATTGGCCACGTCATAGGCTCCACTGAGAATGTGCAGCAATGAATCGCGATTCTCGATGTTCGCTTCCACTCGGTCGAAAACACTTTGGTCGAATGCATCGGTAAGACCAATGGCGTCTGACAATTTCCGAACGTTGTTCAGATAGAATACCGTTTCCTGTGTTTGCTTGTAAAGCGAAGTATAGCCAACATCTGCACTATAAACGCCCATGTTGATGGTCTTTTTGCCGTTGGTTACGTATTGATCAATGCGTTTGACATCGTTCAATAGACCAGCATTGTATTCGCCTCCAGCATGTTTTACCAGAATGGCCATTTCGATAGGCGATGGCATGTTCTTGATCATGGCATCGGCCTCAGCCAGATCGGCTTCGGTAGCTTCTGCGGTGGATGCAGAAGTCGTTTCGGCTACAGTTGCAGGTTGTTCGTTCGTTCCGCACGATGAAAATAATGCGGCAACCATCAGTGTTACGGCAGTGATCTTAATGGTGTAGTTCATGTTCCTGTTTCTAAATGGGTCGATCAAAATTATCAATTCAAACTTTGTCTGCAAGCTGACTAATGTGCTTCCAGCCAATTGTTCCCTACACCCATGTCTACCACCATTGGTACTTCAAGGTTTACCGCCCCAACCATTTTTTCGCTTACGAGTACTTTGAGTTCGTCCAATTCCTCCTTATGGGCGTCAAAAACCAATTCGTCATGCACTTGTAGCAGCAATCTGGACCTAAGCTTGCGTTTCTCCATTTCTGCATGCACGTTGATCATGGCCACTTTGATGATGTCGGCAGCTGAACCTTGTATAGGCGCGTTGATGGCGTTCCGCTCTGCAAAACCACGCACGGTCTGATTGTTTGAATTGATGTCGCGTAGGTAGCGTCTACGGCCCATGATGGTTTCGACATATCCATTCTGCTTCGCGAATTGGATGTTCTGATCCATGTAAGCGCGAATGGTCGGAAATTGCTTGAAATACTCGTCAATAATATCCCGCGCTTCGGTTCGGGAAATGCCCAGATTGTCTGCCAATCCGAATGCCGATTGGCCGTACATCAGACCGAAGTTGACCGCCTTGGCCTTACTCCGCATTTCACGGTCAACCTCATCCAGCTTTACCCCGAAAACCTTGGCGGCTGTGGCCGCATGGATGTCTTGTCCTTGCTTGAAAGCTTCAATCATGGGCCCGTCCTTGCTCAGAGCCGCAATGATGCGGAGTTCTACCTGCGAATAGTCCGCTGCGAGCAGAACAAATTCTTCGCTGCGCGGAATGAATGCCTTCCTGATCTCGCGTCCGCGTTCCGTTCTGATAGGAATGTTCTGCAAATTCGGATTATCCGAACTCAAACGACCTGTAGCAGCAACAGCCTGATTGTAGGAAGTGTGGATCTTACCCGTGGTCGGATTGACCAATTCTGGAAGCGTATCAACGTAAGTCGATTTCAGTTTCTGAACGGATCGGTAATCCAAAATCTTCGGAATGATCGGGTGTTTGCCTACCAGTTTGCTCAGAACCTCTTCGCCCGTTTTATACTGCTTCGTGGCCCCCGTTCGCTTCGCATTGGAGTCAATCTTCAAATGGTCAAAGAGTACATCGCCTAATTGTTTCGGAGATTGAATATTGAAATCGACCCCGGCCAATTCTTTGATCTCGTCCTGAAGTCGGATCAGGTCGGTGTTCAATTCTACCGACATGGCACGTAGTGCAGGAACATCGAGTCTTATACCTTCCGTTTCCATGGCTCCAAGCACAGGAATGAGTGGCATTTCGACCTCATTGAAGAGTTTTCTCACCTCCAATTCATCCAACAACGAATCGAACTTTTGGTAAAGCTGAAGTGTGATATCGGCATCTTCTGCTGCGTATTCCTTCACTTCCTCAAGCGCCACATCTTTCATGTTGCCCTGGTTCTTGCCTTTCTTTCCGATCAATTCTGTGATTGACTGAGGCTTGTATCCTAAGTATGTCTCGGAAAGTAGGTCCATTCCGTGGCGCATATCCGGATTGATCAGATAATGTGCGATCATGGTATCAAAGGTCCTGGCCGAAATGGTCAGACCGTAGCGTTGCAGCACGCAGAGGTCGTACTTCAGATTCTGCGCTACCAGTGTTTTGCTTTTGTCCGAGAATATCGACTGAAATTCAGCGCAAATGTTCTTGGCTTCTGATTCATTTTCGGGAACCGCCACATAATAGCCCTTCCCTTTTTCGATGGAAAAAGCGATGCCCAACAGCTCCGCAGTAAGCGTATCCAGCCCCGTGGTTTCGGTATCGAAACAGATGATCTCAGACTTGGACAGCGTTGCTACAAGTGTCTTTCGTTTCTCAACCGTATCGATCAGGTGATAATCGTGATCGGTGCTGGCCAAGGTCTTGTATCCCGAACCCTCAGCCGTTTCTACAACTGCGCCTGCTTCTGCAAACATGTCCATTTGACCGACCGCAGCCGATTTTGCCGTGGCAGGTTTGGCGGCTGGCTGAATGGCCACTTCTTGTCCCAGAACCTTCCTGGCAATGGTTCGGAACTCTAATTCTGCAAATAATTCGGCCAACGCCTCCTTGTTCGGCTCTTCCATAATGAGGTCCTCCTCATCAAGGTCAATGGGCACATCGGTAATGATTGTTGCCAGCATTTTAGACATGATGGCCTTCTCGCGGTTGTTCTCCACGTTTTCGCGCATCTTGCCTTTCAGCTGATCAATGTTTTCGTAAAGCCCTTCCATGGATCCATATTCCTGAATGAACTTGATAGCTGTCTTTTCTCCCACACCAGGAATGCCTGGAATGTTGTCCACTGCATCGCCCCACATTCCGAGCACATCAATTAACTGCTCGGGTCTATCCAGGCCATATTTTTCGCAGATCTCCTTCGGGCCAAGAATGGCGATGTCATTTCCCATAGCAGCGGGTTTGTACATGAAGATCTTGTCGGAAACCAGCTGACCGTAATCCTTATCGGGTGTAACCATGTAGGTGGTGTATCCGTGCTTTTCGGCCTTCTTGGCAAGCGTTCCGATCACATCATCGGCCTCGTAACCTTCTACGCCCAAAACAGGAATTCTAAAGCCTCGAATAAGGTCTTGTATGTAGGAAATGCTATCGCGAAGGTCATCTGGCATGGCCTGTCTATTGGCCTTGTACTCGGTGAACTCAACTTCCCGGTGCGTACTTCCCGGCATATCGAACACCACAGCAATGTGCGATGGTTTTTCCTTTTCGAGCAACTCCAAAAGTGTGTTGGTAAAACCAAAAATGGCCGATGTGTTCTGCCCTTTGGAATTGACCATTGTGTAGCCGGCCGAACGGTTACCATGTTTGTCCACACGGTTTCCTGCAAAGGCGAAATAGGCTCGGTAAATGAGCGCAAAGGCATCAAGCAGGAACAGTCTTTTGTCTTCGGTTTCGTTCTGTTTTGTCATTTTAATGGAACGCGGATGACGCGGATCGGGCGGATACTCGCGGATTTTTAGTTATGATGGTTAGAGAATGCTTTTCGTTTGAATTGTGGCTTTTTACCGAAATTGAGTAATAGACCGACTTCGACATCTGTGGCTTTCAAATAATTGATGAGTTGGAACTCGTGTTCCTCACACAAGGTATCGGCAGCTTTCAATTCCAGAATTACTTTACCCTCCACCATTATGTCGGCAAAATAATCACCAACTATCTCACCTTCATAATAAACCTTGATCGGATATTGTACAGAACATTCAAGTCCAGCAAGTCTTAGTTCAATAATCAATGCACGTTCATACACCTTCTCTAAAAACCCGTATCCCAAAGAATTGTACACCTTGAAAAAACATTCAAGTATGCTTCCAGTAATCTCAGAATGCTGAAGGTCTGTCATTTCAATCCGTGTAAATCCGCCCGATCCGCGTCATCCGCGTTCTATAGCCCAGCGCCTGCTTTTATCTCGTCAACAACTGATGGGTCCAGCAAAGTTGAAGTATCACCCAAATTGGAAACATCGCCTTCAGCCACTTTTCTCAAAATCCTGCGCATGATTTTTCCCGACCGGGTTTTGGGAAGTCCGCTCACTACTTGCACCTTATCTGGCTTGGCAATGGGACCGATGATCTCAATAACCACTTTGTCTATTTCCTTTCTGAAGGCTTCAAGGTCAGCTGGAGGCTGGTTGCAAATGACGTAGGCGTAAATTCCCTGCCCTTTGATATCGTGAGGATAACCGACCACGGCCGTTTCCACCACGTTTTCGTGTTCATCAATGGCGGCCTCGATCTCTGCCGTTCCGAATCGGTGGCCCGAAACGTTGATCACGTCATCCACCCGACCCGTAATTCGATAGTAGCCATCCGTGTCTCTTCGGCAGCCATCGCCCGTAAAATATTTGCCTTTGTAGGCAGAGAAGTAAACCTGCTGGCAGCGCTCGTGGTCTCCGTAAGTGGTACGCAACATGCTCGGCCATGGGAATTTGATACAGAGATTTCCCTGCACATCATTTCCCTCAATTTCGTTGCCCTCGGCATCAACCAAGCAGGGCTGAATTCCAGGTAATGGAAGCGTAGCAAAACTCGGTTTCAGTGGAGTGATGTTCGCCAAAGGCGAGATCATGATTCCACCCGTTTCGGTCTGCCACCACGTATCCACGATCGGGCAATTGCCTTTACCAATGTGCTTGTGATACCATTCCCACGCTTCTTCATTGATGGGTTCACCAACGGACCCAAGCACTTTCAAGGTGTCCAATTTGTAGGGCTTCACGTAATCCAGTCCGTAGGCTTCCAGCGCGCGGATAGCAGTAGGAGCCGTGTAGAAAATATTGATCCGGTGCTTGTCGCAAACCTCCCAAAAACGTCCAGCATC
>JBJOHR010000211.1:0-4790 GCA_046047575.1 Bacteroidota bacterium
AAGGACGGAACCAAGGTTCCTATGTTCATTGTGCATAAAAAAGGCTTGGAACTGAACGGGAACAACCCGTGTCTGCTTTACGGTTACGGTGGATTCAACATCAGCATTACACCAAGTTTCAGTGCAGACAGACTGGTGTTTTTAGAGAACGGAGGCATTTATGCACAGGCCAACATGCGGGGCGGAGGCGAGTACGGTGAAGAATGGCATGAGGCGGGAACCAAACTCAAAAAGCAGAATGTGTTCGATGATTTCATTGCTGCGTCAGAATTCCTTATCAGCGAGAAATACACCAGTTCAGATAAATTGGCCATTTCTGGTCGAAGTAACGGAGGTCTATTGGTCGGTGCATGCATGACTCAACGCCCCGATCTGTTCAAGGTCTGCCTTCCTGCCGTTGGTGTTCAGGATATGCTCCGCTTCCACAAGTTCACCATTGGTTGGGCATGGACAGGCGATTATGGTTCTAGCGATAACGAAGACGAATTCAAAGCCTTGTATGCCTATTCACCTTTGCATAACGTGAAAGAGCAAGCCTATCCAGCAACGTTGGTCACCACTGCCGATCATGACGATAGAGTAGTTCCAGCGCATTCCTTCAAATTCATTTCTGAACTGCAAGATAAGCACAATGGCGATCTTCCGGTCATGATCCGTGTTGATGTGGATGCGGGACATGGAGCAGGAAAACCACTTTCAAAACAAATAGATGAAAGTGCAGATGTGTGGGCATTTGTGTTCGAACATTTGGGCGTCAACTTGGATTGAGGTTATCCACAACCGATCATTGAAAGCATTCTTGGGCGAACGTCAAGCCCGTTGTTAACTGAGCTAAATTGAGGAAGAGATTATTCCTCAATGAAGTGCTTCAGGTTTTTTCTTCTGGTAGGCTTACACGTTCTCACTGTATCTGCTTGGGTTCAAGCTCAAGACCAAAAAGATCAGGCTTTCTGGGACACATTCGATCAAGCACGGCTTTACATTGCCAAACACAATGCTGGTCGATCCATTAGTATTCTAGAAGAGCTTTATTCGAAGGATACCATTAACCCGAATGTGAACTATTTGCTTGGCGTTTCTCTCATCATCGTGGGTAAAGAACCAAGGCGTGCCGCAAGGTTATTTGAAATGGCCCATGCGCACTTTGCCGAACTGTGGGACAATCCTGGAGTTGGGCCGCCCGAGCATTTGTTCTACTACATGATTCTGGCCTATTGTAGAGTGGGTGATTGCGACAAGGCCAAGATCAATCTTCAGCGCTTGGAAGAGGTCTTCGAGAACAACCAAGAGTTCCTGAAGGACGATGAATACTATTTAATAGACGGACGTAAATGGGCCAATCTGTGCAAGGAACCGACCCTTCAACTTCTGGAAGTTCCCGACCGTTTGGTTAAGCCCGACTTACGCATTAAAACCCAACCGCATAAATTCACCACCTATTCAACCTTATACGGTGTTCAAGTTGCTGCATTGCTAGAACCGCAGATGACCCGCAAGTTTGACAGACTGAAAAACGTGGAGGTTTTTGTGGATATGCACGGAGTTTACCGCTATGTCATCGGCAATTTCGTTTTCCGATCCCAAGCAGAGAAAATGTTGGAGATGGTCAAGAATGAAGGATATGTTGACGCGTTCATTGTGAACATTACAGACGAGCAACGCTATCCGTTAGAGGTAGTGGCTTTGGATCAAAAATCGCCCAAAGCGCAGATACGTGGAACGGTGGAGTTCAAGATACAATTGGCTGCATTCAAAGAATCAATGCCAGACGAATCTGCACGCTTTTATCTGATGATTGATAGTATTTCAGAACAGAATTTGGAAGATCTGACCCTGCTTACCGTGGGCAACTATAAAAGTTATGGTCAAGCCTTGGAGCGCAGAGACGAGTTGCACCGGATGGGATTCAAAGATGCTTTCGTGGTGGCGTTCAATGAGGGAAGAAAGGTGCCGTTAGAGGATGCGCGTCAATACCTCATCAACAGACACGATTGAATCGGACATTCCTGATTTTGCTCATTAATGAGTCGCAATTGAAACCTTTATTGATCTTCTACTGTATCTTCGACCTCTTATTTAAAACCTTTTACAATGATGAAAAACGTTGGATTTACACTATTGATGATGCTGTTTGTTGGTATTGGCACATCTATGGCACAGGACAAGAAAGCTGCCGATGCCAAAGCAACAACAGAAGTGTCTACTGAAAAACACGATTGCAAACCAGGCTGTTCTATGACGTGTTGTGCCAAAGATGGTACCGCTGCCAAGAAAAGCTGCACGGCAGAGGAGAAGGCAAAGTGCGCTGCCCAAGCTGCTCACACTGAAGAAGGAAAGGCTGAGGAGCACGATCACAGCAGCCAACCACATTGATCTTTCAATACTGAAACTGGAAAGGCCCGCCATTAAGCGGGCCTTTTTCGTTCAGATCTTTATGAATTTCTTCACTACGCGATGATCATTGATCAGAATGTTCAAACAATTATCTCTTTGCTCAAAAGTGATCATTCAAAGAAAGCGACTTGAATCGCCCAAGGAATATGATTTAACAGCAGAATTACTGATGAATCCAATAAAACGAAACCCCTTTATATCGGAGGGATGATCAGGGGTTCGTTTCGAGAAAAATGTGATCCCGTTTGGATTCGAACCAAAGACCTACTGCTTAGAAGGCAGTTGCTCTATCCAGCTGAGCTACGGGACCGATAAAAAATCAAAGGCCAACGTGGAGAACCAAGTTGGCCTTTGTCGGGGTGGCAGGATTCGAACCTGCGACCTCCTGCTCCCAAAGCAGGCGCGATAACCGGGCTACGCTACACCCCGAATATTTTTTGTCTGTCAACATTTGTTGAAAGACATTTTTGTGGCGGAGAGAGGGGGATTCGAACCCCCGGTACCGATTTCTCAGTACGACAGTTTAGCAAACTGTTGGTTTCAGCCACTCACCCATCTCTCCAAGTTCAAAGAACCAACTTCAAACAGGTGCAATTGCTACACCTTTTTGAGAGCGGGTCGCAAAAGTATAAATACTTTCATTTCCTCCCAACATAATTTATTTAATGAATTCCGTGTTTCGTGGACCAGGTCATTACACCATATTCGGTACCCGTAAAGATGATGCTAATGTTATATTTGCACACCTTCTTAAAATCTTAATTAAAACCGAACAAAGGATGAATAAGCGTAACCATTTGGCAATTGTAGCATTGGCTGCAACGGTTGTAAGCCTTGCTGCATGCGGTGGCGGGGGTTCTGACGAAAACGCGACAGAAGCAAATAGCAAAGTGGCAGAGGCAGGCGATCTGACTTACATTGACATTGCTGATGCAACGGAGATAAACCCTGAATGGTCTACTGAGAACACAGTGGTATTCCATGTAATTGGTGAACCAGATGATATGCACCCTACAAATGGTAATTCAGACTCTAAAACCTTTATCCACAACTACACGCAGCAATACATACTAGCTGGCGATATCGTTGAGCTAAAAGGAGCCAGGCCAGATGTGGTTAAGGCAATGCCGGAAATATCTGAGAATGAATTGGAATTCACGTATGAGTTGAGAGACGAACCAAGATGGGATGACGGCACTCAGTTGACCGTTGAAGATGTGATATTCACCTTCAAAGCCGTCAAATGCCCTTTGACAAACAATCCGCATGCTAAACCCTATGTGGAAAACGTGAAGGAAATCGTGGTCGATAAGGATAATCCACGCAGGTTTACCTTCATCATGAAGAAGAAATATATTCAGAATATCGTGTTTCTAACTGATTATCCTCTACTACAGGAAACCTATTGGGATCCTAATAAGACCATGAGAAAATACACGTTTGCTCAGTTAGATGAACCAGGTTTTGAAACCAAAGCACCTGCCGATCTTAATGCGTGGGCAACAGAATTCAATGATGCCAAATACAGCCGTAAGCCAGAGTTCTTGGTAGGTATGGGGCCATACGAGTTCGCGGAGTGGAAACCAGGTCAATCTTACACATTGGTCCGAAAGGAGAATCATTGGACCAAGCAACTTTCTGATCCTACAGTTTACGAAACTGCGTATCCGGAAAAGATCATTTTCAAGATCAACACTGATCCTAATTCGCAAGGTCTTGAATTCAAAACTCAGGCCTTGGATGCCTCTACTTATCTGGGAATCAAGAAGTTGCTAGAGTTGCAAGAAGATGAAAAGTTCAATTCCAATTATCATTCACGTTTCACCAACACATACAACTATTCCTACATGGCTTTCAACTGTAGGCCTGATGGTGTTGAGCATAAGAAGTTTTTTGATGACAAACGTGTCAGAAGAGCGGTTGGGTTGCTCGTACCTGTGGAGCAGATCAATGTGATCCTGAATAAGGGCAAGAACAAGCGGATGGTGGGACCTGTTTCGCCTCTTAAAAAGGAGTACAATCACGACCTTGCATTGCTTCAACGAGATCTGGAAGGCGCCAAAGCGCTATTGGAAGAAGCAGGATGGACGGATACAGACGGTGATAATGTGAGAGATAAAGTAGTGGATGGTGAAAAGCTGAGTTTTGAGTTCAACCTTCACTACATGACCACATCGGTGAGTTGGAAAGACGAAGCACAAATGATCGCAGAAGCACTGTATGAAGCTGGATTGAAGTGTAATATCGTCCCGTTGGATTTTGCGGTTCATTACGATCGAGCCAGAAACCATAAGTTCGATGCCATGTTGGCAGCTTGGGCAGGTTCTTCTGTGCCTGAAGACTTCACACAGTTGTGGCACACAGAATCTTGGGCATCGAAGGGTTCAAATTTTGCT
>JBJOHR010000212.1:0-16743 GCA_046047575.1 Bacteroidota bacterium
GTCGGTTATGCGGGATTGCGCCCAACATTGGCTGCCATCGATGCAGGAAAACACATCGCGCTAGCAAACAAGGAAACGCTGGTTGTGGCTGGCGAAATTGTGACCGACCTCGCGCAGAAAAAAGGTGTAAATATTTACCCTGTGGATAGCGAGCATTCAGCTATTTTCCAATGCTTGGTAGGCGAATTCCACAATCCGATTGAAAAGATATACTTGACCGCTTCTGGCGGCCCGTTCCGTGGTCAGAACCGCGAACAGTTGGCTTCAGTGACCAAAGCTCAGGCACTCAAACACCCGAACTGGGATATGGGCGCGAAGATCACCATCGACAGTGCTTCGATGATGAACAAAGGCCTAGAAGTGATCGAGGCTAAATGGCTGTTCGGGCTGAAGAATGAACAGATCGATGTAATCGTTCATCCGCAGAGCATCATTCACAGCATTGTTCAGTTTGAAGATGGCAGCATGAAGGCGCAAATGGGTTTGCCCGACATGAAGCTTCCGATTCAGTTCGCGCTTGGCTATCCAAACCGATTGAAGTCAGACTTCCCACGTTTCAACTTCTTGAATTACCCGCAACTCACATTTGAGCAGGCAGACACGGAAACCTTCCGCAATTTGGCATTAGCGTTCGAAGCGCTGAACCAAGGTGGGAATAAACCGTGTATTCTGAATGCGGCCAATGAAATTGCGGTTGATGCGTTCCTGAAAGACCGAATCGGCTTCCTCGAAATGTCAGACATCATCGAACAATCGATGCAGCGCGTGTCTTTCATAAAAAAACCTAACTATGACGACTATGTGGCAACAGATGCGGAAACTCGCGTGTTGGCACTCGAAATGATCAACTAAATGGAAATCCTAATTCAAGCATCTCAGTTTTTTTTGAGCCTCTCCATCCTCATCGTGCTCCACGAATTTGGGCACTTCATTGCCGCCAAGTCGTTCGGAATGCGTGTGGAGAGTTTCTACCTCTTCTTCAATCCATATTTCTCGTTGGTGAAGAAGAAGATCGGTGACACGGTTTACGGAATTGGTTGGGTGCCATTGGGCGGCTACGTGAAGATCGCTGGGATGATCGATGAGAGCATGGACAAGGAGCAAATGGCCAAACCTGCTGAGCCGTGGGAATTCCGTTCGAAACCAGCTTGGCAGCGATTGATCGTGATGATCGGTGGAGTAACGGTGAACGTGATCCTGGCAGCACTGATCTATTGGATGGTGCTGTTCGTTTATGGCGAAAGCTACCTGCCTACCAAGAACGTGAAGTATGGCATCATGTGCGATAGCTTGGCGCTGGAAATGGGGCTTCAGAACGGTGACAAGATCATTTCTCTTGATGGAAACGAAGTAGAGAATTTCTCGAAGGTCGGAATGGAGATCATTCTGAACGAAGTGAAAACCATTCAAGTGGAACGCGATGGCGAAATGGTTGATGTTCAGATTCCTGAAGGGATGATGAGCGAATTGATCAAAGCCCCAGGACTGATTTCCGTTCGAATTCCGTTCTACGTAGAGAAATTCACGCCCGGTTCGGTTGCGAAAGAAGCCGGGTTTGAAAAAGGTGATCAGATCGTTGGATTGAATGATAGTACCATCATGTACTTCGATGCGTTCAAAACCGCTTTGCAGGATTACAAAGGACAAGGGGTGAATGTGAATGTGCTTCGCGATGGAGAAGCCAAAAGCATTGCTGTTACCGTTCCAGAAGATGGCCTATTAGGCGTTTATCCGAAGGGTGATCTGAGCGAATTCTTCGAATTGGAAGAGATCAAATATGGCTTCTTCGAAAGCTTCCCTAAAGGAATTGCAAAGGCAGGTCAGACCTTGGTGAACTACGTGAAGCAGTTGAAACTGCTCTTCTCACCTAAGAACAAAGGTTACGAGAGTTTGGGCGGTTTCCTCACCATCGGAAGCATCTTCTCAACCTCTTGGGATTGGCATCACTTCTGGAACATTACCGCATTTCTCAGCATTCTTTTGGCTGTAATGAACATCCTCCCGATCCCTGCTTTGGATGGCGGTCACGTGATGTTCCTGTTGTATGAAATGATCACTGGAAAACCAGCCAACGAAAAGGTGTTGGAAGTGGCGCAATACATCGGAATGATCCTGCTTTTCGGGTTGCTTCTTTACGCCAACGGCAACGATATTTACAAGCACTTTATCAAGTAGAATGCTTCGACTTTCCGTTCTATTCTTCCTATTCGCCCCGCTTTTTGGTTGGTCTCAGACAGATCTTCTTGGAGATGAAAAAGTGACAAAAACAGATCAGGAAGTTTATGCGGAAGGCGCAAAGGAGGAAGCAAAGATCCTCATCATTCCATTCGAGGAAAAGCTATTCTACTGCGACATCATGCGCGACCTCACCGAGGCGAACCAGATGACCCAACAGCAGATCTATGACCGTCTTCGGAACGAAATTCAACTCAGCCTGAAAGCTGCTTTGAAGGACAGCATGGAAACGGCCACGTTTCTAAACACCGATAGCATTACCGACCAAGACCTGATCAATATTTACGCGGTTCTTGGCTACAAGTACGTTCCCGTTCCGGTTAAAGAAGAAGTGGACGAAAAAGGGAAAGTGAATTCCGATAGCCATCGGAAGGAAAAGAAGCAGCCAGAACCCAAAATGGAAGTCGGAATCAGAAACGGTCAAGTGGTTGCCGAGCGGCAAGTCGTAGACCGGTACATGAGCGCTCAGCTCAAAAGCTTCGATGTTCTACAACAATTAAACGCGAATTATGGCATCAACAAATTCCTGTTCATCAACCAGATGGATGTGAAAATGGACCTAACGGATCCTGAGACGGCTTTCCTTGACCCGAAACGCATGGTTGCAATTCATTACACCATTATGGACAAGGAGGGGAAAGAGATAAGTGGCGGTTTGGCCTCGTCTCAATTTCCCGGAACGGAAAGCCGCTTTAATTACATAATCGGCAGCACGTTCTACAAGCTTTCTGCAGAAGTTTTGGGTTCATTGATCAAAGCCGAGCAGAAGGAAAAAGAAGCGGGAGAAGTAAAAGATAAAAGGTCTAAGACCAAGGCCTCAGAGTAGAACGACCGAACCGGTCAAAATCAACGTTCCGAGAATGAAACCCACATACACCTGAAGTGGCGTGTGTGCGTCTAACCTCAATCTTGCGTAGCCCACAATTCCGCTGAGAACGATTAGTGCCATTACCAATTGAACGGCATCCACTTGGTAACGCAAAATCAGTCCGATAATGGTGCCCACAATACCACCCATTCCTAGCATATGAATACTCACTTTCCATTTGAGATTGATGACAAACGCTGTGGCAACCGATATTGCAGCTCCTAAAACCAGATTTGGAAAAAGGCTTGGCATAGGAGCCTTTGAAAAGAGATAAAATGTGCTCATATGGAACACGATGGTGGTGAGAAACGGCAACGAACGCTCTTTGGCCGTATGCATATGGAAACTCTCTATCAGCTTGGCCCGATAGAAATAGTAGAAAACTCCGATAGGAAGAACAATCGTGTTGAGCAGTGTAATGAGGAAAATGAATTTCTTCACTTCAGGCTGCACTCCGTAGGTGATATAGGTATCGGCATTGAAGAGAATGATCAGAGAATACAGCGGCACGAAAATGGGCTGAAAAATGATGGACAAAGCCATCGCGAAATTCCTCTCAACTTCTCGGATCATAGCTTCAGTTCAAATTCGTCCGCATCATCCAATGGTCGGAATTTGCTGCGGAAATCATCCAATTCAACTCTGGAAAGCGAGACAGTTTCAATGGCCTCCTCGCCTTCTGCAAAAGACAAAAGAATCTCTCCTTTCGGGCTCACCACTAGCGAACTTCCATCGTATTCAATTCCTTTTCCGTCCGTTCCTACTCGGTTCACGCCAATCACGTAGCATTGGTTTTCGTGCGCTCTTGCAATTAGCAGACTTCTCCATGCTGACGAACGCACAGCGGGCCAATTAGCCACGTAAACGAGCACATCATATCTATCCGATCTCAAGTTTCTGCTGAAAACAGGAAACCGCAGGTCGTAGCACACTTGCGGCATCACGCGCCAATCTTTTGGTCCATCAATTAAAACCCGCTGATTTCCTGCTGTGAAGAACTTGTCTTCCTCAGCAAAACTGAAACGATGCCGCTTATCGTACCACGTAAAACTTCGGTCGGGATTGGCCCAAAGCATGCGGTTGTAGAACTTTCCGCCCGAACCGCCTGTGGTGCATTCTTCACGGATGATGGCGCTGCCTGTAATGGTTGCGCCTAATTCAGTTGACCGATCACGAATCCAAGCCACCGTTGGGCCATCCATTGATTCGGCCATCTGGTGAACGTTCATGCTAAAACCTGTAGTAAACATTTCGGGCAGCACGATCAGATCGGTCTGGCCTTTCAACGGTCGGAGTTTTTCCTCCCAGAAGTGAAGGTTCGCTGCTTTGTCTTCCCAAACCAGCGGTTGCTGACAGACGGTTACACGCAGATCACTCATAGTTTCATGAGTTTTTCAGCCGCTTTTTCCAATGTTCCATCCTCTTTTGCAAAGCAGAACCGCAAGAATTTGTCTGTGTTCCTTTCGTGATAGAACACCGAAACGGGAATGGCCGCCACACCGATCTCTTTGGTCAATTTCACTGCAAAATCCGTGTCTTTCTCTTCAGATATCTTCGAATAATCCAACAATTGGAAATACGTGCCTTCGCTGGGTCTGATCCTGAAGTTGGAACCTTGCAGCAATCGATTGAATGTGTCGCGTTTCTCCTGGTAAAAAGCGCCCAGTTCGAGGTAATGTTCGCGGTCGCTGAGAAATTCGGCCAAAGCATGTTGCGCAGGGGTATTCACTGAAAAGACATTGAACTGATGCACTTTTCGGAACTCTTTCATGAGTTCAGCGGGCGCCAACACATGCCCGATCTTCCAACCCGTATTGTGGTAGGTTTTCCCGAAAGATGAAACAATGATGGAACGCTCTGCCAATTTCGGGAAGCGCGCTATGCTCTGATGCTCGAAGCCATCGAAAATGATGTGCTCATAAACCTCATCGCTCAGAATGATGATGTCGGTGTTATCTGTCAGCTTTTGCAGCTTCATCATGTCAGCCGCGTTCATTACACGGCCTGATGGATTGTGTGGCGTGTTGATGATGATCATCCGTGTACGCTGATTGATCAATCGCTTTACTTTTTCCCAGTCGATGAGATCGCCTGAAAGATTCATTTGAACATACACGGGCTTTCCGCCATGGATCTCAATGGCTGGAACATAGCAGTCGTAGGCAGGTTCAAAAATGATGACCTCGTCACCTTCATTGACAAAAGCGGAAATGGCCGTGTAAATGGCCTGAGTAGCGCCTGCCGTTACGGTAATCTCGGTCTCAGGGTCGAACTTGGCAGAGTAGAGTTCTTCCACTTTTTCGGCCAACTTTTCGCGAAACGCAAGAACGCCCTGCATCGGAGAATATTGATTAAAACCACGCTTCATGTACGAATGCGTCAATTCAACCAGTCTATCAGGAATGGAAAAATCAGGAAACCCTTGTGAAAGGTTGACCGCACCGTGTTCGCGCGCCAAAGCGCTCATCACCGTGAAAATGGTGGTGCCCTGCTTGGGCAATTTCGACCGTACTACACCTGGGAATTTCATGTGGGGCGAAGATAGCTTTTCACCTTTCAAGCATACTCCAGATCCTTATCCTTCACACCTGAATACTTGAGTGCAAACAGGTCTTTAATGTAGTTCTGGTGCACTTTCCAAGGGCCCGAGGTCCCTTGTTTCGGTAGCATGTGCTTAGCACGAAGAATGTAACCGGCATCAAAATCAAGGAGTTCTTGCTGTTCCATGGTCTCATGGTTGAATTTGGGCGTGCAGACTTCAAGGTTATTCGCTTTCAGGTAATTCAAAATCTTGGTCACGTAAATGCAGTTGAGGTCGCTTTTCAGGGTCCAAGAAGCATTGGTGTACCCAACAGAGAAAGCAAAGTTTGGAATGTCGCTCATCATCACACCTTTAAACGCGGGCGACTTGGCAAAATCAAGCGGATTTCCATCTACGGTAACCTGCATTCCGCCAAACAGTTGTACTTGCAATCCGGTAGCCGTAATGATGATGTCGGCCTCTAGCTTCTTCCCAGAATCAAGTTCAATCCCGTCTTTCACAAACTGTTTGATGGTATCTGTAACCACCTGTGCCTTACCTTTTTTTATGGCGCGGAAAAGGTCTGCACTTGGCACAGCACACAGCCGCTGATCCCACGGGTTGTACTTTGGAGTCCAGTCTTTGGGGTCATACTTTTCTTTCAGCGTTTTCTTGATCTGTCCGACCAGGAAGTTCTTCATCTTATTGGGCCAACGTCTACTGAAATTGTACACGCCAAGTTGAAAGAATATGTTCTTCCATCGAGCCAGCGTATGGGCCAATTGCTTCGGGAAAACCCTCTTGAATAGGTTGGCCACAGAATCTTCACTTGGCACGCTCGACATGTAGGTCGGGGAGCGCTGAAGCATGGTCACTTCCTTGGCTGTTTCTGCCAGAACGGGCAGTAGGGTTACGGCTGTGGCACCACTGCCTATAATGACGATCTTTTTGTCGGAATAGTCGAGGCTATCATCCCATTTCTGTGGATGAATTTTGATGCCTTCGAATGTGTCTTCGTTCGGAAAGTCGGGTTTGTAGCCGTTCTCGTAGTTGTAATAGCCGCTGCACATGAAAAGGAAGTTGCAGGTCATGCCGTAGCTTGCTCCAGACTTTGAATCCATAACTGTCAGGGTCCACTTTTTCGAATCTGACGACCAACTTGACGCTACAACGCGCTTACCGAATCGGATGTATTTTCTCAGTCCGAAGGTTTCGACCGTATCATTCAGATATTCCATAATGGCAGGGCCATCAGCAATGGCCTTCGGGTCTTTCCAAGGATGAAATGGAAACCCGAAGGTGTACATATCTGAGTCGGAACGGATACCTGGGTATTTGAAAAGATCCCAAGTTCCACCTATCGAATCGCGACCTTCGAGAACAGCAAATGTTCTATCGGAGCAGGAATGCTGTAAGTGGTATGCTGCACCTATGCCTGAAAGTCCTGCACCTACCACCACAACGTCAAAATGTTCGTGTGTTTCCTTCATCGATTGTTTCTGATTCTGTAATGTTAATCAATGTTTGATTTCGACCCGAAACAGAATCTACAGCAGATTAAAGCAATCTGTATTGCAAATGGTTCTAATTGAGCTACCTCAGTTCATAGTATTTGTAAGTGCTGGCATATACATTTGTACCACTATTTACACATGAGAATCATTATTGCCGGAGCTGGAGATGTAGGATTTCATCTTGCCAAGCTTCTTACTCAAGAAGATCAGGATATTGTTCTGATCGACACAGACTCTGATAAGCTGAAATACGCTGCGGATCACTTGGATATAGCAACCATTAAGGGGAATTCCATTTCGTATACCGTTTTGGAAGAGGCCAACATTACGAAGGCCGATCTTTTGATAGCCGCAACAAGTTCAGAAGAGGCCAATATTTCCACCTGCATTATTGGTAAGCATTTGGGTGCCAAACGGACCATTGCAAGGGTTAGGAACACAGAATTTCTGCTGAAGCGCGAGAAATTGGACATGGAAAAGTTGGGAATTGATGAGATCATCAGCACCGAAACGTTAGCCGCCCGAGAGATCAAACGCTTGCTGAAGGAAGTTGCCTTTACCGACTCATTCGAGTTTGACCGAGGACTTCTGAATCTGGCCGGTATTTCCATTGAGGAAAATAGTCCACTGGCCGGAAAAACGGTTTCTGAAGCCGCCTACCTCAATCCGGACAACAACTTTCTTACCGTGGCCATTCTCAGACAGAATGAGACCATTATTCCAAGAGGTGACGTGACCTTCCATGTAGGCGACCACGTTTACTTCATTGCGCAGCAAGATGCCATGCATCATATTTTGGATCTTTCTGGTAAAGAGCGGAAGCGCATTAAGAATGTGATGATCCTTGGAGGAAATGAGGTTGGTTACCACACAGCCAAAAAGCTGAGCCTCAAGTTTAACGTGAAATTGATCGAGTCTGACAAAGACCGTTGTTTCGAACTGGCGGATCAATTACAGGGAACACTCATCATCAATGGCGATGGTAGCGATGTTGAACTGCTGGAAGAAGAAGGCATCGATCAGATGGACGCGTTCATTGCCGTTACCGAAAACTCTGAAACGAACATCATTTCCTGCCTTGTGGCCAAAAACCATGGCGTCAGAAAGACCATTGCGCTGGTTGAGAACATGGATTACATCCACCTTTCGCAGAACATTGGTGTGGACACGATGATCAATAAGAAACTCATAGCAGCCAACTTCATTTTCCGCTATGTAAGAAAAGGAGAGGTCGTTTCATTGACCAGCCTCCATGGCGTTGATGCGGAGGTGGTGGAGTTTGAGGTGAACGAAAAGTCGCCCGTGGTCGGAAAAGTTCTCAAGGGTATCAATTTCCCTAAATCAGCCATCGTGGGCGGAGTTATCCGTCATGGAAGAAGTTTCACTCCCAACGGTGATTTCGTATTTGAACCAATGGATCACGTGGTGGTTGTGGCGCGTCCGAACTGTATCCATAAGGTAGAAAGCTACTTCTGATGAATGTGAATTACCGAGTGGTCTTAAATGTGCTGGGACTGCTGTTGATCTTCAACGGGCTGTTCATGCTGCTTTGCATGCCGGCCACGGTCATCTTCAATCTGCAAGATGTGGTGCCAATGGGATTTTCAGCGGCCGCAACCATAGGTTTCGGGCTTATGACCTGGGTACTTACGCGCTCCTCAGAAAAACCCAACATCCGAAAACGCGAAGGCTTTCTGATCGTCACCTTCGGATGGGTTGTCATGTCTCTTTCAGGCACTTTGCCTTACATTATGAGCGGCAGTGTGATCAGTTTTACCGATGCTTTCTTTGAAACGGTTTCGGGCTACACCACCACGGGCGCTTCCATTATTACCAACCTTGACGTTGTTCCGAAAGACATTCTGCTCTGGCGAAGTATGACCCAGTGGATCGGTGGAATGGGAATCATTGTGCTAGCTGTTGCCATCCTGCCCATTTTGGGAATCGGTGGCATGCAGCTGTTCGTTGCCGAATCGCCCGGTTTGAAAGCCGATAAACTTGCTCCTAAGATCCGCGATACGGCCAAGCGACTTTGGTTGGTCTACGTAGGACTCACATTTGCCGAATTGATCTTATTGAAAATCGCAGGAATGAGCTGGTTCGATTCCTTGAACCATGCGCTTACCACCATGGCCACAGGCGGATTCTCTACCCAGAACAGCAGCGCGGCAGAATTCTCACCGGCCATTCAGTACATCATCACCTTCTTCATGTTTTTGGCGGGCACCAGTTTTACGCTCACATATTTTGCCGTGGTGGGCAATTTCAAGAAGGTTCTAGAGAACGAGGAGTTCCGCTTTTACACCGGTATCATCATCATTACCGGTATTGCCGTTTCGGCCGTGGTGGCAAGTGTTTCGGAAAGCGGTTTCGAGAAAGCTTTCCGCGATTCCATCTTCCAGATCGTTTCGCTCATTACAACAACAGGATTCGTTTCGGCCGATTACACCAGTTGGACCTCATTCATCACCATGGTTTTCTTTATCCTACTCTTTTTTGGAGGCTCGGCCGGATCGACCGCTGGTGGTGTCAAGATCGTGCGTCACATCATTCTGGTTAAGAACAGTATACTGGAACTGAAGCGCCAACTACACCCGTCTGCTATTATTCCGGTGCGATTGAATGGGCGTGCTGTAGATCCGTCCATAACGTACAATGTAGTGGCGTTCATTATGACCTACATTATCATTTTCGCTTTGGGATCGGTCATTATGACCATGTTCGGGGTCGATCTGCTTACTGCCATGGGTTCGGTGGCCACATCGCTCGGAAATGTCGGGCCTGGAATTGGTAACGTTGGCCCGGTTGACAATTTTGCATGGTTACCAGCGGGCTCCAAATGGTTCTTGGCCGTCCTCATGCTGGTTGGTCGTTTGGAACTCTTCACGGTGCTAATTCTCTTCACTCCGTATTTTTGGAGGAAGCACTGATGAAATTCCAATCGCAACTCAACAAGGAAGACAACTCTGACATATACCACTGGTTCTTTCCTGTGCAAGCAGAAATTGCTGAACAGTTGATTGACGGGGCCAATAGACGTGTTGTGTGCAAAGTGAATGGTGAGGTGAAGTACCATTGCGCCATTCATGGCGATGGATCGGGCGGCTACCGCATCATGCTCAATCGAGAACGTTGCAAGAAATTAGGCCTGGTGCGTGGCGAAACCATCAACGTTGAATTGGAAAAGGACAATTCCGAGTACGGAATGGACATGAGCGAGGAACTCCGCGAAGTGCTTGATCAGAACCCCGATGCCGACCGCATTTTTCATGATTTTACCAAGGGAATGCAACGAACGTTGATCTACTGGGTTGATAATGTGAAAAGTTCCGAGATCAAGATCAGGCGGGCAATTGTAATGACCGATCATCTGGTGAATCAGGGTGGAAAACTAGATCACAAACTGCTCAATATCGAGATCAAGGAGGCCAATCAGGCAGCAAAAAGAGGCTGAATCTTACCTTTAGCGAATGGCGTCCGAAAAACTGCCCAACATCAGCCCAACGCTGCGAAAGCAGATTCTTGCGGAAGACCCGAATGCCTTTAAAGGGCTTCCGTCAGTGAGGCATATCCGCCTGATCATCCAAGAAGTGATCTTCGGAACTGAGACCAGTTGGGGTAAGCGGTTTGATGTGGTGCTTCTTTGGGCAATCCTCATAAGCCTGCTTGCAATAATGCTCGAAAGCGTGCCCGACATTCGAGCTGAATACGGAAACATTCTTTTCGTTTTCGAATGGGTCTTTACAGGTGTTTTCAGCTTGGAATATCTTCTCTGACTTTGGGTTTCTGAAAAGCCACGGCACTATGCTTTCAGCTTTTTCGGGGTGATCGACCTGCTGGCAGTTATTCCGACCTACCTCAGTCTTTTTGTCGGAGGAACGCACTTCCTATTGGTGATCCGCGCCATTCGTCTCCTTCGGGTTTTCCGAATCCTGAAGTTGGTGCGCTACATCAAAGGAGCACAACTCATTGGTGCCGGACTGAACGCCAGCAAGGAAAAGATCTTCGTTTTCCTCACGGCAGTTGTAACGCTTGTGGTCATTCTGGGCACGCTGATGTATATGATTGAAGGTGGCGAAAATGGCTTCGACAGCATTCCGCGCAGCATCTATTGGGCCATTGTAACGCTTACCACGGTCGGTTATGGAGACATTGCCCCCGGGACAGTCCTAGGTCAGTTTGTTGCTTCGTTGATCATGATCCTCGGTTACAGTATCATTGCCGTTCCAACGGGCATTGTGAGTGTGGAAATGAACAGGGCGTCAAAAGATGAACTGAAGGCTTGTTCAAGATGTGGAGAAACATCTCTTTACGATAAAGCAAGATACTGTCACACCTGTGGCGAACGATTGGATAAGCGACCCTAGCCGAACCAAACGTCTGGGACTTCGTAGTTAAGGCTTATACCTTTGGATTAAGTCAATAATTTACCGAACCAACACCTGTGCTCAAGCACTTACTGACCATATCGATCCTAGGCATTCTGTGTGCGCAGCATTCGGTGGCGCAGATACCGTGTCCGGCCATGGGGTTGACGCAAGTGAACGTGAACAAGAAAGACCGACTGGCCGGATTCAGCCAGGCCGTGCGAAGAGGTACCAAGAAAACACAGATGGGCAACTTTTTCACGGTGAAAAAGAAGAGTTCATCCGGCTTTTCGAACAAAGATCCGTTTGCCTTCCGAAGTAAAAAAACAGGAAAGGTGAAAGAGCACACGGAGTTCAGCCAAAAGCAAAGTAGGCGTAAGCTCTTCAGAGAGTACGATGAGTTTGCTGCCAAACGAACTGGAAGAGGCAGCTTTTACGATAAAGATGAATTTGCTTCACGCAGTTCGCGCAAGGGGCGCTTCCGCAGTTATGATGAATTTGCCACCCGGTCGCGCAGAAGCAAGCAGTACCGCGACTTTGACGAGTTTGCCCGAAGGAATTCTGGAAGCGGTAGATTCAGAGATGTTGACGAGTTTGCCACAAGAAAACAGCACACAAAGCGCGTCAATATAGATTCTCAATTTGCCGTACGGACCACCGAAAAGCGATTCAAAAAAGGGAAGTATCAAAGGGATGAGTTCAATTCCAAGCAGAAACGCACCAAGCAGGCCAAAAGCGAATACACACCGTTTGCCAGTTCAACAACACCTTACGCGGCTGAAAAAAAGCACCGGGAACCACAGATGGGGCTCTGGGGCGGAACCATCGGAAAACGCTCTGGAAAGGATAAACGCGCTATGATACCGTTGCCGGAACCATCCAAGAAAAAAACAGATTAGATCAACGCTTTTTGGGTTTGGTCGTAGGTTTCGGCTTGATTCCTATGGCCTTTCTGGGTTTTGCTTCCGCCTTTTTCCTTGGCTTTTTCTCTGTGGCAAGTTTCGGCTTCGGTTTTTCCAATGCCGGGTCGATATTCCCCTTACCGGCAATGATCTTCAGCATGGTTATCTCCTTATCTTTTAAGAAGCGCCATTTGCCGCGCGGCAGGTCTTTCTTAGTAAGGTTAGCGTATAGGGCACGGTCCAATTTCTGAACCTTGTATCCGAAGTGCTCGAACATTCCCCTTACAAATGTATTCCGACCAGAATGGAATTGGGCCCCAAGTTGCGTTCCATCTGCCACTTCGTGAACATAATTCACCACATCTGGCTTCACCATGTCGTCTTCAATCTTTATACCGGCCAACAGCATGTCAATATCCTCTTCCAACATAGGTTTGTCAAGAAACACGTGGTATATCTGTTTCACTTTGGCGGCAGGATGCGTGAGTCTTCTGGCAAGGTCACCATCATTGGTGAACAGCAACAGACCCGTTGAGTCGCGCTCTAAGCGACCTACAGGATAAAGTCGCTCCTTACCAGCATGCTTGATCAGATCCATTACTGTTCTTCGGTCCTTGTCGTCAGAAACGTTGGCAATGAAACCTTTGGGCTTGTTCAGCAACACGTATTTTAACTCTTCGCCAATCAGCACGCGCCCCTCATATTCAACCTTGTCGTCAATCTGAACCCTATGGCCCATTTCACGGACTATCTTTCCGTTCACTTTGACTTTTCCTGTGGCGATCAGCTCATCGGCCTCGCGTCTGGAACTCACACCTGCTTTGGCAATATATTGGTTGAGCCTGAGTAACGATGTTTTCTTCTCTGGTTCCACAGGCCGTTTTTTGCCTTTGCCACCTAATGCTGGTTTGCCCGGGCGAAGATCAGAGGCGGTTTTTTTCACCGGCCGAGCAGTAGAACGTTCTTCTTTCGATCTGAATGCCTGGAACGGCCTACTTTCCTTGTCTCCGGTCGTGCGGGTCCTACGGTTCCCCTTTCCAGATGGTTTGTTTCCTTGGTCTCTCATGTGCTGCAAAGATACGCGCGCAATTTCCGCTACACGAAAGGAAAGAAAGCATCTTCCAAATGGTCGATGGTTATTCGGCTGCTATGGATTATTACGGACATCACATCAAAACGTGCCTCAAACGCAAGTCCGCAGGTCTCCAGATAATCGTTCGCTGCCTGAATGATGCGTTTCTGTTTAGCTGCCGAAACGGCTTCGCTTGGATCACCGAAGAAAGCGGTTGATCGTGTTTTCACTTCCACAAAAACTATCGTGTCAGCAATGCGTGCAACAATATCCAATTCGTTTCGGCCACTGCGCCAATTTTCTGCCAGAATTGAATAGCCCTTTTTTCTGAGCACTTCAGCGGCCAAGGTCTCGCCTTTTTGGCCTATTTCATTGTGTTGTGCCACGTTTCCGAACGCTTTATTTGTTGAATATGGAAACTTTTATGGCATCTATCGCGTAATGCCGCACACAATTCTAGACCACGCACAAAAAATATTCTCATGCGAATTCCGAAAATCATTGCTGCCTGTCTGTTGACCGTAGCATCGTTTGGGGCTGTTGCCCAAGGCTTTGAAGGTTCCATCTACTTCACCAAATCCAACATGATGGATGTAGTTCAGTACGCGTATCATGTTAAAGGGAACATGGTGCGTATAGACGAAATGGTGGAAGGCAGCGACAAGTTGGTGGCCACGCTCTTGGTCAATTTGGAAACAGGAGAAATGGTAGCCCTTAGTCACGAACGTAACCTTTGGATGAAGCGCCCGAACAAAGAGGAAGAAACAACTGCTGGCGGAGCCGAAGTGAAACAAGGTCAGTTGGAACGTTCTATACAAGGAATGAACTGTTCGCAGTATAGAGTGCGGGACAAGGCGGCAGATAGAGAAGTGATGTATTGGGTTACTGAAGGCGATTACAGCTTCTTCCCAAAATTGCTGAACATACTTAAGCGGAAAGACAACTTCTCTACCTACTACCTACAAATGGATGGTTTGGACAACAAGTTGCCGCTGATGGCCGAAGAGAACACACTTCTTCGCGAAAAGAAAGGTTTCCTTCAGGTTGACAAGATCGAGAAGAAGAAACTGGCCGATTCGCTGTTTCAGATCCCTGCCGGATTTGAGAAAGTGGAGCGCTGATTACAATACATATTGGAACTGTGAGCCGCTGTCCGTAATTCGGGCAGCGGCTTTTTTGCCTAGAATAAGTGCCCGATTATCGTCAATATGCCCTGCGGGGAAGTTGAAACAAACAGGGTAGTTGTATTTTTCCACTGCTTCGCGAATGATCTCTTCGGCCGTTTTTCCGAACGGAATGGTGTTGTCTTTCATATCGCTCATTCCACCAATGATCAATCCTTTCAGGTTGTCGAGTTTCCCATTTCGCTTGAGGTTCATCATCATGCGGTCGATGTGATAGAGGTACTCGTCCAGATCCTCTAGAAAGAAAATCTTACCGTCAGTATCAATGTCTGATTCTGAACCGAGAATCGAATACAGTACGGATAGATTTCCGCCCACAATTTCACCTTCCATTTCACCTTTTCGGTTGAGCGGATGCGCTGAAAAATCATAGCTCGGCAATTCGCCTTTCAAGGAGTTGATGAGTGTAGTGACTTGAACGTGATCCTCTGGAAGGTCTTTCATGCTCAACGGCATGGAACTATGCAGTGTTGCTACTCCGAAATTCTGGTTAATGTGCGCATGCAAAACCGTGATGTCACTGAACCCGCAAAGCCATTTTGGATGCTTCACGAACTCAGAGAAATCGAGTTTGTCTATGATGCGAACGGTTCCGTAACCACCACGCGCGCAGAGAATGGCGTTGATGTCGGGGTCGTCCAACATACGCTGCATATCAGCTGCGCGGTCTTCATCGCTCCCCGAAAACTGGTTCTTCGCTCCAAACATGCGTTGTCCCGTTCGAACCGTGAAACCCGCATCGGCCAAAACGCCAATGGTCGGTTCCACTTCCTCCCAAGTGAGTTTACGCGCAGTTGCCACGATACCGATTGTGCTACCGGGTTTTAGAAATGGTGGTTCGATCATGCCTGTTCGGATTGCTATCTTCGCAGGCCAAATTAACAAGCTTTGACCGCATACAAACGACATCTTATCACTGCCGCATTGCCGTACGCCAACGGCCCCATCCACTTGGGCCACTTGGCAGGCGCTTACTTGCCATCCGACATATATGTTCGGTACATGCGGTTGAAGGGCGAGGATGTTCTATTTGTGTGCGGTTCGGATGAGCACGGAGCGGCCATCACCATCAAGGCTAAGAAGGAAGGAATTACACCGCAGGAAGTGGTTGACCGTTACGATGCCGTCATCAAAAAGTCGTTTGCCGACTTTGGTATCGATTTCGACATCTACCACAGAACTTCATCAGAATTGCATCACGAAACAGCTTCCGATTACTTCTTGGAGCTGTTGGAAAAAGATGCCTTCACCGTTCAGGAAAGCGAACAGTACTTTGATGCGGAGGCCAACCAGTTTCTGGCCGATAGATACATTACTGGCACGTGCCCGAAATGTGGAAACGATAGCGCTTATGGCGATCAGTGTGAGAAGTGTGGAAGCGCTTTAAGCCCTACCGATCTGATTGATCCGAAATCAACTTTGAGTGGTAGCAAACCAATCTTGAAAACAACCAAGCATTGGTACTTGCCTATGCAGAACCATGAGCAGTGGCTGCGGGAATGGATCAATCAGGGAACGCTAGAGGGCAAGCAACATCACAACCCGAAAGAGTGGAAGAACCACGTGGTCGGGCAATGCAATTCGTGGATCGATGGCGGTCTGCAACCACGCGCCATGACCCGCGACCTCGACTGGGGCGTGCGTGTTCCGGTTGAAGGTGCCGAAGGAAAGGTGCTTTACGTGTGGTTGGATGCTCCTATCGGTTACATCAGCGCCACCAAGCAATGGGCACTCGACAATGGCAAGGATTGGAAGGATTACTGGCAGAACGAGGAAACACGATTGGTGCATTTCATCGGCAAGGACAACATCGTTTTCCATTGCATCATCTTTCCGATTCTTCTTAAAGCACATGGTGAGTTCATCCTGCCAGATAATGTTCCTGCCAACGAGTTTTTGAATTTGGAAGGACAGAAACTTTCCACTTCGCGCAATTGGGCGGTTTGGCTGCATGAATACTTGGAGGAATATCCCGATAGAATTGATGCGCTACGATACTGCATTACTTCCATTCTACCTGAGAACAAGGACAGTGAGTTTACCTGGGCAGACTTTCAAGCGCGGAACAATAACGAGCTGG
>JBJOHR010000213.1:0-4913 GCA_046047575.1 Bacteroidota bacterium
TTATTGTTCTTGATGCTCAGTGCCCGACCTTCCCAATAGCAGGTATAGCAGCGGTAGCGCTTCAGGGGCAAAATTCCCAATGTGATCGATTCTATCAACTTGTCTCCAGCTGATCGCTGAGAGCGCTTCAATTCACCACCACAATTCGGGCATCGTCTTATCTTATAATAGTTTGACAATCTGAGCCCGATGACGACCACAATGAACACAACAAATAGAATGGCCGTCCAACGCAAAAGCATGAAGGCGAATGCAGCGTAATCTATGTCAGTTGGTGTCATAATCTGAAGCGAAAATAGTCTTACTTGAAGAATATTCGGATTTTGAACACTCTCTATTGCTTTGGGTTCTATACTTGTGTTCGCAAGAATAAAAAGTTAAGCACATGATCACCGTCATTTCTCCTGCCAAGAAACTGGACTATCAATCAGTCATCTGTACCGAGGAATTCACCATTCCTGAAGGTCTTGATTGTTCGGCCCAACTGATCAATAAGTTGCAGCGAAGTTCAAAAAAGACCATCAGCAGTATGATGGATCTGAGTAGCGACCTGGCAGATTTGAACATGAAACGCTACGCTCAATGGACCGAAGATTTTACCCAAGGTGAAACGCGACAAGCTATTTTGGCCTTTAAAGGTGACGTATATCAAGGAATGAAGAATGATGAGTTGACACCGGACGACCTACATTTTTCGCAGAAACACCTGCGTATTCTGAGCGGTTTACATGGCTTACTTCGTCCGTTGGATCTGATCAAACCCTATCGATTGGAAATGGGAACCAAATTAGAAGTCCGTGGAAAAAAAGACCTCTATGGTTTTTGGGGTGATGAGATCACCAGCAGATTGAACGTGGCGCTTGAATCCTCTGGCAACCAAACGTTGGTGAATTTGGCCAGTGGGGAGTATTACAAGGCTGTGAACACCAAGAAACTCAAGGGAAAGATCATTACTCCTGTGTTCAAGGATCTGAAGAACGGACAGCTGAAGGTCATTTTCCTTTATGCCAAACAGGCAAGAGGTATGATGACCGGATACATTCTCAGAAACAGGATCAATACAGCCGAAGAACTTAAGGCATTTTCTGAAGGCGGATACCGTTTTACGGCAGAACTATCAGACGATTCAACATGGGTGTTTACCCGTTAGCTACCAATTCTTGGGTGATGTGAAGAAGCGCATCGCCTTGGTTCACAATCGGGTTGTGGTTAATGCATAGAATGTAACCATCCCATTTGGCCTTCACAACTTTCTCAAAATCACCAAAAGGGTCGGTTATGGTTCCAATCCGTTCTCCTTTTGTGACAAACGATCCGTTGGCCTTATACGAGCGAAACATTCCTGAATACTTTGCTCTGACCCACGAACTACTGTTCACAATGATCGGATTCGGCTTGTCATCTTTGGCCAATTCTTTGGAAAAGTCGCGCATTTTAAGCTTGTGAAGAACTCGCATCGTACCGTCTATACCTGCTTTGGTCACTATGCGGTCCAAGTGCATGGATTTTCCGCCTTCGAACATCAGTATTTTCTTGCCCAATGATGAAACCACATCTCTGAAAGAATGGTCGCGGGTTGATGCACGCATGATGAATTTGGTGCCAAAGGTCTTGGCCAGGTCTTCGCACGCGGCATCGTTGGCATTGTAGCGCACATGAGCATAATTGAAGCGGCTGGCACCACCGGTATGGAAGTCTATCACGTAATCAACATGCGGTACGATCTCGGTCATTATATGATGGGCAAACCGGCTGGCCAACGAACCTTTAGGACTTCCCGGAAAAGAACGGTTCAGGTCGCGTCCGTCAGGAAATTTCCGGTCCTGATTCAGAAAACCAAACACATTCACTATCGGAATGCAGATCACCATTCCTTTGTCCGGCTTGTTGTATTTTCTGGTAATCACCTGTCTAACGATCTCAACCCCGTTCACCTCATCGCCATGAATGCCAGCCGAAAGCAGCACGGTGGGGCCCACTTTTCTTGAACGTTCAATAATGATGGGTATGAAAAGTGGGGACCGTGTGTGCAGTTTTGCAATCTCTATATTCACCACCGTGCGACCGTAGCCGATCGGTGTGTTGAAAATGACAAGATCCTCTTTAGACACTGCGCTCAATGTAGCGGATTATTGAACCGGCAATATCTCTCCCGGTTGCCTTTTCAATTCCTTCCAAGCCTGGAGATGAGTTCACCTCCATGATCATTGGGCCCGTCTTGGACTGCAACATGTCTACTCCGGCAATTCCTAGTCCAAGCACTTTTGCGGCCTTCAAAGCTGCAGCCTCTTCATCTTCAGATAGCTCGATGAAAGAAGCAGTTCCACCCCGATGCAGGTTCGAACGGAATTCGCCTTCCTTTCCCTGTCTTTTCATGGCGCCTACCACCACACCATCTACCACAAAGGCACGCACATCGGCACCGCCAGCCTCCTTAATAAACTGTTGTACGATCACTCTGGCCTGTAAACCGTTGAATGCTTCCAAAACAGATTCTGCCGCTTTATTGGTCTCGGCCAGTACCACGCCTACGCCTTGTGTACCTTCCAATAATTTAATTACCAACGGAGCACCACCAACCTGTTTGATCACTTCAGATACATCCTTGGAGTAGTTGGTGAATGCTGTTTTCGGTAATCCAAGCCCAGCACGCGCTAATATCTGTAAACTTCGAAGTTTATCTCTGGAACGAACCAACGCCTGAGATTCAACAGCAGTGAAAACCTTCATCATCTCAAACTGACGGACAACTGCTGTGCCGTAAAAAGTAATGGAAGCTCCAATACGGGGAATTACAGCATCAACATTGGTTAGTTCTTCGCCTTTGTAAATAATGTGAGGGCGCTTCTTTTCAATGATGATATCGCATTTGGAGTGATCGACCACAATGGTCTGATGGCCGCGCAACTCGCCAGCCTCAACCAAACGCTTGGTTGAATAGAGGTTCTGGTTCCTCGAGAGGACAACTATTTTCATAGCAGTGATTTAGGGTCCGCAAGAACGGAAAAAATAGTATCGTTCCAGATGGTGCGTACCATGAATTCGGTGAACTATAGAAGGATTGAAAGCAGGTTTTTGACTGTTCCATTTTTATACATTTGGACATCTAACCCCTAATCACAAAACGTACCATGAAAAAGAACATTTACGTTCTATTCCTTTCCATGATCACAGTAGCCGCTATTGGCCAGAATCTAGTGGTCAATCCAAGCTTCGAAAACACGTCAAGCAACTGTGGAAACTTCGGTGGCGAAGGTTTCTTCACTGATCTGACAGGAAGTTGGGACAATGCAAGCAATAATGCGCTAGGCGACAGTTGTTCGTCTCCCGACCTTTTTTCGCAGTGTAATCTGATATTCGGTAACCCTTCTCCGACCAACATGCCTAACTCCGTGCTCGGTTATCAGTATTCCAGAACTGGGACCAGACACGCTGGTATCATTACACACGAAGCTTTAGACGAGTACAGAGAATACATTCAAGGTAGAACTTCGGCACCGTTGCAAGCAGGTCAGAGCTATTGTGTGAGCATGTATGTTTCGTTAGGCAATGCTGTGCTTTACGCCACAGATAACATTGGGGTCTACTTTGGAAACACTCCGTACCAGCGCGACCCATGCCCTGGTCAGACGAATTCTGCCATCTATGTCACGCCACAATTGAATTACGACTGTGGTGCCATTACAGACACGGCCAACTGGGTCAGACTGGAGTGGAATTACATTGCTTCAGGAGGCGAACAGTACTTCATGATCGGAAATTTTTTCAATAATGCCAATACGACCATTGTCAACAATCCAGGAGGAACGTTTATCAACCCATATGCTTATTACTACATTGACGATGTAAGCATTGTGGCTACCAACGCTTGCTGTCATGCCGATATTCTTCCGGTTGCCACCTTATGCGCTGCCGATGCTCCAATTAACTTGCAGGCAATAGGAGGCCTTGGTACAACCTGTTCAAATCCTACTACCGGTACGTGGTCAGGCGCTGGTATCACCAATGCTAATGCCGGAACCTTCGACCCATCGGTGGCGGGTTCTGGAAGCCACACTGTAACTTACACACTTAACTGCGGATATAGCACATCAGTAACCATTAACGTAAATGCCTGTGCCACACTCAATGTGTGCCAGGAATCGAATGGTGATTTCACGGTTACAGGAGGTGTCGGTCCCTACACATGGAGTGAAGAGACACTGATAGAGGATTGCAGTGACTGTCAGGACATTTTTCCCTTTCCTCCGTGCAGTTTTCCACCCAATTGTTCGCAACTGATACCCGGTTGGGCGCAGTTTGCAACTGGTGTTACGGTAACACCTACTGGCAATTACCCTATTCAGGTAGTAGACAGTGAAGGCGGGGTCATAGAAATAGCAAGTTCTTCGGACGTGCCATTATGTTCTTCTGTTCCTTGTAATTTGGAATTGGATCTGGTTTCCTTGGTCGGTGCCTGTTCAGGTGGTGCTGAAGGTAGTATTACGGTGTCCGCCACGGGAAATGTAGGTGCAGTAAGCTACTCATGGAATTCCAACCCGGTACAATCAGGTGCCACTGCATCCGCCTTGCCCGTAGGTCAGTACACGGTTACTGCCACCGATCAGCAAGGCTGTCAGGCAACGCTCACAGAGAACATTACTGCCGGTTCCATTACTGCTGATGCAGGTGCAGATCAGACCATCTGTAAGGGACAATCAGTAACGCTAAGTGCCAGTGGTGGCGTTAGCTACGTTTGGGATAACGGAACAGGAGGAACTGCACCTGGGCAGACCATAACGTTCAGCCCAACATCAACAAGCACCTTTACTGTTACGGCCACCGGAGCAAACGGATGTACAGATTCTGATGACGTTACCGTATTCGTTTATGAAACGCCTGTGGTAAACCTTGTTTCGCCATCGTATCAATTG
>JBJOHR010000214.1:0-5834 GCA_046047575.1 Bacteroidota bacterium
TGCCAGTTGGAGAAGATATTTTTGAATGTCGAAGCACGGAATACTTTCCACTTCCAGATGCGGGAGCCTCGGTCATATTGGAATTCACCTACAAAAGCAACCACCCGTTCATTGTCGGAATGTTCAGTAGCAATTCCACCGGATCGGTTCAAACTCCCATTCTGCAGGTGAACCCCACCGAAGAGTGGAACCACATTTATGTTAGTCTGACCGAAACTGCCAGCTCCATATTTACCGCAACAGGGCATGCACCGTTCTTTGGATTCATTAGGAGTGAAGACGCTGAAGGCGATATTACGATTTACATCGACAACGTTAGATTGCTTCATTTTTGATGAATAGAAGACTCCAAACCTTCAAGTATGTTTTATTTGATTGGCTTGCGGCCTCAGTCACGTGGAGTCTGTTCTTCTTCTATCGGAAAACATTTGTTGAGAGCCAGAAATTCGGCTATCAGGTAATGGTAAACATGGACGAACGCTTTGTTCAAGGCTTGATCCTCATTCCTTTATTCTGGCTCACATTTTACGCAGTTCTGGGCACTTACGGCAATGTTTACCGAAAGTCCAGATTAAAAGAACTGGCTCAGACCTTTGCTACCACAGCTATCGGGGTAACGGCCATTTTCTTTGCATTGGTACTGGATGATGAAGTGATCAATTACACAACCTATTACCGATCATATTCTGTATTGTTCGGTGCTCATTTTGTCTTCACTTTTCTGCCGAGATTCATCTTATCTAGCATTACGGCAAGTCGAATTCACAATCGGACATTCGGTTTTCCAACGTTAATGGTCGGTAGCGATGCCAAAGCGGTTGAACTCTACGATGAGTTAGAGTCTCAGCAGCGATCTTCAGGACATAAGTTCAAAGGATTCATCCGGGTAAAAGAACGTGACGTTTATCTGTTGGAAGAAAAACTCCCTCATTTGGGAACCATCGATCAGCTTCCTTCTGTAATCCGAGAAAATTCAATAGTAGAAGTGATCATTGCCCTTGAATCCAGTGAGCACCAGAGTCTGCAGAATATTCTGAACCAGTTGGAGGATGTAAATGTGATCGTGAAAGTGATACCCGACATGTACGACATCCTCTCCGGGTCGGTCAGAATGGACTCTATTTATGGGACACCGCTCATACAGGTTACACAAGACATCATGGCTCCATGGCAACACATCACCAAACGGGTTGGTGATGTGGTCATCTCTACATTGGCCTTACTTGTTTTGAGTCCAGTTTATGCGCTTACCGCTTTGGGAGTAAAACTGAGTAGTCCCGGTCCTATATTCTACACTCAGGAAAGAATTGGGAAAGGAGGAAAACCGTTTCTGATCTACAAATTCAGATCCATGGTGGTTGACGCAGAGCAACAGGGACCTGCTTTATCAAGCGATCATGACCCTCGAATAACTCCCTTCGGCCGCTTCATGCGAAAGGTTAGACTTGACGAGATACCTCAATTCTTCAATGTCCTAATAGGCGACATGAGTTTGGTTGGGCCGAGACCTGAACGACAATTTTTTATTGACCAGATTGTAAAACAAGCACCTCACTATAAGCACCTTTTAAAGGTTAAGCCAGGCATCACGTCTTGGGGAATGGTGAAATATGGCTATGCTGAGAATGTGGAACAGATGATACGAAGAATGAAATTCGACCTTCTGTACATAGAGAACATGAGTCTACTTGTAGACATCAAGATCCTGATCTACACCATCCAAACGGTGCTAATGGGCAGAGGGAAATGATCGTAGGATGTAAAGTCCGTAATCCAGAATTCCTTATAAGGAATTGAGTTAGCGTTAAAACGACAACTCCTTTAGTTCTACAAAGTACATTTCCATCTCCCCTTTTCCTTTGGCTTTGATCTTACCTCTGGAAATGCAATGGAAATCCTTCTGAATGATTTCATAGGTGCTTTGAGAAACGTTGATCATACCTTCCATTCCACTTGATTCCATCCTTGCAGCCGTGTTCACTGCGTCTCCCCAAATGTCGTACTGGAATTTCTTCGTTCCAACAATACCGGCTACTACAGTTCCTGTGTGAATTCCAATTCGCATTTCAAAGGCTTGCTTCCCTTTTGCGGCCAGCTCTTCTGCCCTTTGCTTCATGAAGTCTCTGATCTCAATCGCTGCTCTTACTACATCTTTGGCATTATCGATTTTAGGCGTAGGTATACCACCAGCAGCCATATAAGCATCACCAATGGTTTTAACTTTTTCCACTTGGTATTTTCCAAGAATCGCATCGAATGCGCTGAAGCAGTAGTGTATCTCGGCCACCAACTCCTCTGGAGACAATACCTCTGACATGCTGGTGAATCCTTTAAAGTCAGTAAACAGCACGGTTACATTCTCTAACCGCCTGGCTTTTGAAGTGCCAGTTTCTTTCAATTCTTCTGCCACCTCTGCAGGCAGAATGTTCAGTAAGAGCGCATCTGACTTCCGTTTGCCAAAATAAACGACCAACGCCAAAAGAAGGATTAAAAATGTGGTGCATCCGATGGCAACCATCCCGATGCGTTGATTCGATATCTTCTTCTCCTGTTTAAGGGATGTGGTCAAAAATTCCAAACTATCGGCCAATTGCTGTCGTTCAAACTGGTAATTCATTTCAAGCTGGGTAAGCTCCTTGGTCTTTTCCTGACTGAAGACTGAGTCCTGGATCTGAGATGCCAACTTGTAATACTGGAGTGCTCGCAGTGGGTCCTTAAGACTCTCGTACACTTCTGCCAAGCAATCGGCTGCCCGTTGTTGAAATTCGTAGTTTCTATCTTCTATCGATAGATCATAACTCAAACTGCACCAGCTCAATGCATCCTGATAAGCTTTAAGATCTTTATGAATAAGACCAAGAGAAAGACTCGCGTACATCACTTGGATCCGGTTTCCGAGCTTTTGACTGAGTTCGTATGATTTGGTGAACAACTCCATTGCCTTTGGAATGTTTCCCTGTTCCTGATAGCACATCCCTTGATGGATAAGTGCTATTTGGATCCATGATGAATCCGGGATAGATTCCCAAATCCTCATGCTTTGTTGATGATAATCTAAGGCTACATCAAACTCTTTAAGGTCTTCATGAAGCGATCCAAGATTATTATACAGCACACCTGTTTCCCTTCTCGTTCCTCTTCCTTCGGTCAATGCAAGTGCGTATTCGTAGTACTTAGCTGCGGTTGTAAGATTTGATTGACTATGATGAACAGCTGCTATGTAGTTATAGCTTTCTGCCAACAGAGAAGAATCATTTAACTCTTGTCTAATGGCAAGACCATTCTGAAAATTTCTAAGAGCGTCAGCATAATTGCTCTGATACATTTTGACCACACCTTGGGCAGTCTGAATCTCACCAATGGCCTCTAAATCGTTAAGGTTCTTTGCAATCACCAAGGCAGAATCAAGCAACAGGCTGGAAACCTTATAGTTACCTTGCTTACGCTCATGTAATGCATCTTGTACAAGATGACCTATTGCAGTTCTTTCTTGCGCCAGACCATCAACCAGACTAAAAAGAACGATGGTGAAGACCAGAAACTTCCGATGAAACCATAGCATGAATAAAGGCATAACGTTCTTCAATCGTTCGAATCTGTGACTCAAATGTATATCAATCTGAACAGTGCCGTACCTGTATTCAAAAACATTATGTAGCTTCAAGCCGACCTACCGTAACCCCCCTGACCATGAATCCTATTAAATTTATTGCCGCTGTATCGTTTTCCACAATCATCTGTTCTGCCGCATTTGCGCAAGAACCTAAAACATTCTCAACAGAAAGTAAGCCTACTGAGGTAAATGCTGAAGCTGCCAAACAAGAAGGCAGTGCATTGGGTGAATCCTGCCGTTTTGGAAGTGCGTATTTCAGCAAAGTGGATTTGGCCGAACTCATTAACATACCTGGCGCTGTGGGTGTGAGATTCTATATTTCCAAGGAGAAGAAAGACCAATCATACGTTGACCTGTTGGCCGTGGCAGTCGACAAGAACGGCAACGAACTTCAGGGACAGAGCTTTCAGCGTCAGTATCTTATGGTAAAGGCTTTGGATAAGAGTTACCCTACCTATGCAAAAGGATTGAACAAGTTTGAAGCAGAACAACAGACTAAGAACGTAAAGAACGGTGAAGCATCCACTTTGCCATTCGTAGCCTATATGGGCATATCCGATCTCGAAACTCTTATTAAAGGCTCTTCCTGTGATGGAATCCGCATTTTCCCTGCCGAATTGGATGTAGAAGGCAGCTCTTACCGGACCATGTCTTTCGGCACCGTGACTTATCTCAAGGGAGATCTTCAGGATGCCAGCGATGTTTACTTGGAATCTGCTTTACCCTGCCCGATCATGTGCGGTGGAGATGGCGATAAAGTGTATCTGTGGAACAAATAGTTCAGGTCATCACGCTGAATATTTATCCAATACCTTTTTCTGCTCCTGCAGTGATTCTATGAATTCCGCTTTCAATCGCGCCACAAGTTCCGCAACAGGTATGTTATCATGAACAGTGGCCACACCTTGCCCAGCCGACCATAGCGTTTTCCACGCTTTGGCTTCAGCTTTGGCGGCATCCAGTTCCTTTCCAAAATCCATTTTCGCCTTCTTGCTCCACATTTCCTCCGTGATTCCCATGGCTTCTAAACTGGGGCGCAGAAAATTGGCCTCCACACCAGAAACTGCTGCGGTATGTACAATATCGCTGGCACCGCTGGCAATGATCATATCACGGTATCCTTCGCTGGCGCGGCTTTCAGTAGTATTGATGAACCGGGTGCCGACCCAAGCAAAGTCTGCTCCCATCTGCATGGCCGAAGCAACATCTCGACCGTTACTTATGCAGCCCGCCAAAAGAATGGTCTTCTTAAAGAAGCTGCGTATTTCCTGAACAAAGGGCATCGGGTTCAGGGTTCCTGCATGTCCGCCTGCTCCGGCTGAAACGAGTATGAGACCATCGACACCTGCTTCTGCTGCCTTTTGTGCGTGGCGTTTTTTAATCACATCGTGCCAGACCAAACCTCCATAAGAATGTACCGCATCAACCAATTGCGAAACCGCTCCAAGAGATGTGACGATGATCGGAACTTTGTGCTTCATGCAGATTTCCAGATCGGCCTGCACGCGTGGATTGGTCTGATGCACGATCAGATTCACACCGAAAGGTGCCGCTTTCTTTCCGGTTTCAGATTCGAATTTGGCCAACGCTTCCTTGATCTCTATAACCCATTCCTCAAAACCCTCTGTCGTTCGCTGATTCAAAGCCGGAAACGTTCCGATCACGCCATTCTTACAGCATTCGATCACAATTTCGGGACCGGAAATGAGGAACATTGGTGCCGCCACAATCGGCAGGCTAAGGTCATTGTAAAAAGTCGGTCTGTTCATTGTTTCAATCTTGGATCAATTACATGATTCAACCACAGCGGCAGTTATCTCCAGCTTTACTTCTGGCCAAAGTTTGCTGACCCCATCTGCTGCTTTATGCAGGTCATAGCAGACCTGATTCAAGGAGTCTACGCTTGGTAGCGCACTCCATTCTGCCAGATTCAGTACGCTTTCAATTCGAACGGATGAACCTTGGCTGTCAAATTCAAAATCTAGCGTATCGGTCACCAGATTCATGGTCAGCAGGATCTTCCATGTGCTCTCTGGTCCTACCGAAAGGACTTTTCCCGTGATGGTGGCCGTGCTTTCCATGGTGGAGAAGAAGTGCTTAAAGATCTTCTTGTCTCTATCTGGATTGGCCGAATTCACACTCGAAACTGGGATTTCAAAGCTGATATTCTGCATTACTTCCGCAATGGTTTCGGCTTTAACAGCGCCTTTTACTAGCAGTG
>JBJOHR010000215.1:0-18165 GCA_046047575.1 Bacteroidota bacterium
TTCAGTTTTCCTTTCACAATGGCGCCATCGCGCTTGATCATGGCCACTTGCTGTCCTTCTTTCAGAGTACCTCGGTACAAACGACCAATGGCAATACGGCCGATGTAAGGTGAGTGGTCGAGCGAAGTGATCTGCATCTGAGCCGTTCCCTCCGCCACTTTGGGCTGTGGAATGTGCTCAATAACCTGTTCCATCAGGTAATCGATGTTTCCGGTCGGTTTGGTGGCATCGGGCCCCATCCAACCTTGCTTGGCAGAACCGAAAACGGTTGGAAAATCAAGCTGATCTTCCGTTGCTCCCAAGTTGAACATCAGTTCGAAAACAGCTTCCTGCGCAATGTCGGGCGTGCAGTTGGGTTTGTCAACCTTATTCACCACTACAATTGGTTTCAGACCGAGTTCGATCGCTTTTTGCAATACGAAACGGGTCTGCGGCATGGGCCCTTCAAATGCATCGACCAACAGCAATACGCCATCGGCCATGTTCAGTACACGCTCCACCTCGCCACCAAAATCGCTGTGTCCGGGAGTGTCAATGATGTTGATCTTCGTGTCTTTCCATTGCACGGCCACGTTCTTGGCCAAAATGGTTATGCCGCGTTCGCGCTCAAGGTCATTGCTGTCCATCACGAGCTCGCCCATTACCTCATGGTCTTTGAAAACCTTGGCCGCAGATAGAATTCTATCAACCAACGAGGTTTTTCCGTGGTCAACGTGAGCAATAATGGCAATATTCCGTAATGATGTCATGTCCCTGAAAATCAGCGCGCAAAAGTACGGTTAAGTTTGTGGCGAAATTCAATCGATGGAAATATGAGATCTCCTAGCATTTTACAGCGCGGACTGTTCGTCTCCGGAGTTGGGTCATTGCTGGTAAGTGTGCTCTTCTCCGTGAACGGGTTTCCAGCGGCAGAGCTTTTTTCGCTGATCGGGTCTGTGCTGACCATTGTTTTTTACGTCCGCTTTCAGAAGGCCACGGAACATACTAAACGTTCCGACCATGCCAGACTTGCCACTTTGCTGCTACTCATTGCGGCCATTGTGCTCAAGTCTTTCGGAATCGCTGCCGGAGGATTCATATTCCTGCTTGCGTTCATGGCTTTTCTGGTGTGGTTCGTTTGGTCTGTTTTGGAACAACTTCCTCCAACCGAAGACTGATTTAATCTGCATCTTTGCCGCATGAGCGCTGGCAAACTCATCATTTTCTCAGCCCCGAGCGGATCGGGCAAGACCACCTTGGTGCATCATCTGCTTTCAAAACCTGAGTTTAAATTGGCTTTTTCTGTTTCTGCTACCAGCAGAGACAAACGACCAAACGAAGTTGATGGCAAGGATTACTATTTCCTGTCTGCAGAGGAATTCCGAAAACGCATACAGCAGGGCGATTTTCTGGAATGGGAAGAGGTGTATGCCGACCAGTATTATGGCACGCTGCGTTCGGAAATTGCGCGGATACATGCCGATGGCAAGACCGTGATCTTTGATGTGGATGTGGTTGGTGGCCTGAACCTCAAGAAGCATTTTGGCGATGCCGCCTTGGCTGTGTTCGTGCAACCACCTTCCGTTGAAGAGCTGGAAAGACGACTTCGATACCGTTCTACCGAAAGTGAAGAAAGTCTGAACAAGCGCGTAGGTAAAGCGGCCAAAGAACTGGAGTTCGCCAGGCAGTTTGATGTGATCCTAGTGAACGATGAGTTGGAGGATGCCAAACGGAAGGCTCAGGAATTGGTGAGGGAGTTCTTAGGATGAAGAAGGTTGCCTTGTTCTTCGGTTCGTTCAACCCGATCCATATCGGGCACATGATCATTGCCAGCTTTGTGGCAGACAATACCGATACTGACGAGGTTTGGTTCATCGTTTCTCCGCATAATCCGCTTAAGAAGAAAAGCACGCTCCTTGCCGATCATCACCGTTTGGCCATGGTGAGGCGAGCGGTTGAGAACGACACTCGTTTCCGCGCTTCTGACATTGAATTTCAGCTTGAACAGCCTTCTTACACGACCGTAACATTGGCCCATCTGAAGGAAAAACATCCGCAGGTGCAGTTCTCATTGCTCATGGGTGGCGACAATCTATCATCGCTTCCGAAGTGGAAGAACTTCGAGACCATTTTGGACAACTATCCTATTATCGTGTACTCACGACCCTTTTCAGACATAAGCAACATGCGCCAACGAGGCAATATCAACGTGCTTGACGCTCCAGAGATGCACCTTTCTTCGAGCATGATCCGAGACGAGATCAAGAAGGGGAATACCGTGAAGTACATGATGCCCTTGGATGCATGGACCTATCTGGACGAAATGAATTTCTATCGATAGTGACTAAGATATTTTACATTTAAACTGTCATGGGAGAAACTGTTGCTTTTGTTAGTTGGGGATTACCACTTGTTTCCATCGTAATCCTGCTGTTGGTATGGTGGTTCTTGAACAGCCGCTTGAACCGCCTCCGACTGAATGACCAACTTGAACTTGAAAAATTAGAGGCTGAGCGACTGAAGCAGCTCGATCTGGTCAAGTCTGACTTCTTCTCCAACGTCACCCACGAATTCCGTACGCCTCTCACGCTCATCTTGGGGCACTTGGAACAAGTGATCCCCAAAATTGAGGACGAACGTGCCAGAAAGGAACTGATCGTGGTAAAGCGGAATGCCAAGCTTCTGGAAAAACTCATCAACCAACTGTTGGATATTGCCAAGATCGAGGCCGACAAAATGGATCTGGACCTCAGAAAAGGAAATATCGTTCCGTTCCTGAACGAGATCCAACGTTCATTCAGCTCCCTATCCGAACGGAAAGGTGTGCATCTTCGATTTGATGTTGACAATGAAGAGATCAACATGGATTTCGATCCCGACAAGATCGAGCTCATCATTTACAACCTGCTTTCAAACGCGTTCAAATTCACAGACAAGGGCGAAGTGAGCCTTCGGGTCGGAAGGATAGAGAAGGATGGTCGCGAATACTGCCGACTTGTGGTACAAGACACGGGTATCGGAATTGTGGAAGACCAGATCTCGAAGGTGTTCGATCGGTTCTACCAATCAGAGAATTCCCGCTGGAGAAAGAACAAAGGCACCGGCATTGGCTTGGCCTTGGTAAAGGACCTGGTCGATCTGCATGACGGTAAGATCGACCTGAAGAGCATTTCCGGGGTCGGAACAGAGATAACAATTCTACTTCCGGTAGAACAACCTCTTTCAAAGGGCGAATCGCAAATGGAGATCCCTGCCTTGGATGCCATTGACCCCGATCTGGAAGTAAGCATGGAATTCGACCAACTGGCAGAAACCCTCACAGACGAGGAGATGAATGCACAGAACATTGTGCTAGTGATCGAAGACAATGATGATATCCGCAACTTCCTTCGATTGACCTTGGAACCAGCTTACCGCGTTTTTGATACGGTTGATGGCGAAACCGGCATTGAAAAAGCATTGGAGATCATTCCCGATGTGGTTATCTGCGATGTAATGATGCCCGGAAAAGATGGTTTCGAAGTGACCAGATTCCTGAAGAAGCAAGAAAAGACCAGCCACGTTCCTATCATACTCCTTACCGCCAAGGCCGGTGTAGAAAACCGCATCGCTGGGCTCGAAACAGGTGCCGATGCCTATGTTCCCAAGCCCTTCAGTTCAGAAGAACTGCACGCACGCATCAAGAACCTTATTGACGGTAGAAAAAAACTGAAGGAGAAATATTCCCGTTCTCTCTTGGTAAAGCCCGAAGTGGTGGCCGAACCTTCTATGGAGGAAAAGTTCCTGCTGCGGGTTAAAAAGGTTGTGGAAATTCATTTGGATGATGAGCATTTCAGTGTGGAAGAACTGAGCAAGGAAGTGGGAATGAGCCGAGCTCAGCTTCATCGTAAACTCATTGCGCTGACGGGAAAGAGTGCCAGCCGATTTGTACGTAACTATCGGTTGGAACACGCCTACCAGCTGCTACAGAACAGGGTTGGCACGGTTTCTGAAATTGCGTACCGTGTAGGCTACAGCAGTCCGGCTTATTTTACCAAGTGCTTTACCGAAGATTTTGGCATCTCTCCAAGTCAGGTAAAGAAGGACCCTTAGTCACATCACACACATGTTGCATCTCTAGAATGCAACGGATCTCTACTTACCGCGCAACGTTTTTCTATGAATTCGGGGTAACCCGGCCGACTTACACGTATGTTACCTTGTAAGTTGAAACGTGTGTCTTAACTCTAGCCACTCCTTCTAAAGCCCTTCTTCCTCTTCTTGCTGATATTTGGTTCAGTCATTCACCTAAACGAATCGGTCATGAAAAAGCAAGAGATGAAAAACAGCAGAGGGTCGGCACTGATGAACGCTACCAACGACACCGCCTCGCGTGTGTTACTTATAACGGCCATTATCCTCTATTCCGCCTCTCTTATCCTGTTGGCCAATTTGGCACTGGCATCAGAGTCAGGCAGATCGGGAGCACTCATAAAGGTCAACAATCAATTGGATGGCGATGCCTTCGGGGCATTGAACATTCGGGTCAAGACCTTTGCAGGCAATGTGCTGGCCATAGATATGAACCAGAACCTTCTGCCTTCCATAGGAAAGGTGAAAGGGATATGCGCCACTCACCTCGATCATTCCAAGACCAATGAGGTGCCGATCATGGCTAATGCAACCAAGGAAAAGTATGCTGGCACCGGTGTTGTGGTCGGAGTATTGGACAACTCAGGAAACCTGAGCACAGCAGACCGGTCGGAGCTGCAAAAGTTAGAGTCGGCTGCCAATGTAGGATTCATATCCTACGTATCTGACAATCCAAACTCAACCGTTATCATGCGCAATCTGGAAAGTGGCGAAAGCAATCTGATACTGGCGCTCATGTACATGGAGGAATATGCCAGAACAGTGGAAAAACAGCTGGTGGTAGAGCTGAATGTGGGCGAAGATGAACTGAACAACCCGCTTTTCGTTCAGGTATGTCAAAAGTTTGCGGATGCAGGAATCCAGTTCCTCGGAGCAGATGTAAGCAGAACCGGTTCCGAAGCATTACCCATCCAATTGGCATTCAGTATGTTCAATTCAGAAACCGGACAGATAACAGACCAATCAGACTTCTGGGCAATTCAGGAAGTAAAAGAGCAGAAGATCATGCTGCTCGGTTCAGACGGGCAAACCTGCATGGTCCACTTCCAAACAGAGTCGGGGTTCGACAAGGCATACCTGTCAAACAGTTCACGCGACCTCGTATTGGTTACCGCCATAACAGCAGATGGCAGCGTCAACTACTACCATGTCTTCAATAAGGAAACCGCTCTTATACCACGCAACCTTATCAACGGGACCCCTATTCTCGAAGATGGATTGGCCGGTCTATTCCCCTTCCATTCTAAAGGAATCCTCTACAACGGTGCGGTGGCCAACAAACAGTTCGTTTCCTTAAAAAAGACCGAAGAGCAGATCGCTCTGAATTCAAGGGATGGAATGGCAATGAAAGTAGGTTCGCCATCGCCAAGGATCTTGGCCATGAGTTTGGATCAGGTAAGTGCCCAACTGTCCATAGAAATAAAGGACGAGGCCGGAGAGACTGTTTACAGAAATACGCCCGATGCGGACACACAGAGCATCAAGACGCGCATCGATCTATCGGCCAGCAATGGAGGCTTATACTTCCTAGACCTCACATCCCCCGAATTTCACCAGACCTTCGCTCTGCTGCTGGATTGAACGAAAAGCCCCGAATTCTCGGGGCTTTTTTGTTAGAAAAACAGATTTCCTATACCAGCACAATAATTAAAGCTACTTTTGGCGCTTCAAAATTTATTTAATTACACAATGAAAAAAGGTACAGTAAAATTCTTTAATGATTCTAAAGGTTTTGGGTTCATTATTGATGCAGAGTCAAAAACGGAATACTTCGTTCACGTTTCAGGTCTAATTGATGAGATCCGAGAAGACGACCAAGTTGAGTTCGAATTGAAAGAAGGAAGAAAAGGCCTGAACGCAGTGAACGTTAAGGTGGTATAATATTTTTGAACCTATTGACAAGAAAAGGCCGCGGATTTCGCGGCCTTTTTTATTTCCATCTGTTCGGCCATTAGGCCAAAACCGCCTTCAGCATCGATTCAAACAGCGCCTTCCCATCCACATTCGAAAGGTTCTCATCAGCCGCTCGTTCCGGGTGCGGCATCATACCGAACACATTTCTTCGCTTGTTGGTAATGCCCGCAATATGGTCAAGCGCACCGTTGGGGTTATACTCCTCGGCCAGCTCTCCGTTGGGCCCGCAATAGCGGAAAAGCACCTGGTCATTGGCAATGATCTCGTCCATCGTTTTCTGGTCGGCATAGAAACGGCCCTCCCCGTGCGCGATCGGAATTTTCAGCCCCGTGCCCTTTTTCACTTGGTTCGTTACCAACGAATTGTTCGTCTCGCAGCGGATGTACACGTTCTTGCAGATGAACTTCTGACTGTTGTTGTGCAGCAGGGCACCCGGCAACAGCCCCGATTCGCACAGGATCTGGAAACCGTTGCACACACCGAAAACATATCCTCCTCGGTTGGCAAACTCGATCACCTCCGTCATAATGGGCGAAAACCGTGCAATGGCCCCCGAGCGCAGATAATCACCAAAGGAGAACCCGCCCGGAAGCACCACCACATCGCAACCTTGTAGGTCGTGGTCCTTATGCCACAGTTCAACCACTTCCTGCCTCATAATGTTCCTTAGCACATGGATCATGTCCTGATCGCAGTTAGAACCAGGGAAAACAACCACACCAAATTTCATAGCCATTCTGTTTGCCTGCAAAATTAGCCCATTCAAAGCGCCTATTCCATTTTCATAAGGCTATTTTTGAACGACTTTCAACAAAAACAGATGAACAGGAGAGAAGCAATTAGAAGAGCAATGATCGGTGGTGCCGGATTGGCCTTGGCGCCTTATGCATCAGGATTCTCATTACCTGAAGGACTCGACTTCACTGCTGCCGACTTCGGAGAAGACTTTCTTTGGGGTGTGGCCACTGCCGCGTATCAGATAGAAGGCGCCTGGAACACGGACGGAAAGGGCCCCAACATCTGGGACACCTTCTCGCACAAGAAAGGCAACATACATAAGAACCAGAACGGAGATGTAAGCTGCGACTTCTACCACAATTATGCCTCCGATATCGGTCTGGTAAAGCAGATGAACATGGATGTGTTCCGGTTCTCCACCTCTTGGTCGCGCGTACTGCCTCAGGGCACTGGGCAGGTCAATCAGAAAGGACTCGATTTCTACCATCGCGTCATCGATTCGTGCCTAGAGCAAGGCGTTCAGCCTTGGATAACCCTCTACCACTGGGATCTGCCACAGGCGCTGGAAGACATGGGCGGCTGGCAGAACCGGGACGTCACCAACTGGTTTGAAGAATACGCCAACCTCATTACCAGAACCTATGGTGATAAGGTCAAGAACTGGATGGTGATGAACGAGCAGGCATCGTTCACCATTGTGGGTTACATGCTGGGAATGCATGCACCGGGAAAAATGTGGCCCAAGAATTTCCTACCTACCTGCCACCACTCTACCCTTTGCCAAGCAGATGGCGGTAGGATCATCCGTGCCAATGTTCCAAATGCCAACGTAGGCACCACCTTCAGCTGCTCACCCGTTGAGCCTGTCAACGAAAAGCACCGGCACGATAAGACCACCAAGCGCTTTGATGCCTTGGTCAATCGCCTTTACATTGAGCCTCCTCAAGGTTTGGGCTACCCAATGGAAGACCTTCCTATGCTTCGCAAAATGGAGAAGTACATAATGGATGGAGACATGAAACGCGTTGAATTTGACTTCGATTTCTATGGTCTTCAGAACTACTCTCGCATGGTAACAAAGGCAAACGGCATTGTACCATGGATGGCCGGTACACCAATTGCACCAAAGAACCTCAAGCCTCGGCCAGAGATCACTGAAATGAAATGGGAAGTACACCCGGAGGGCATCTACAAAATGCTCAAGTACTTCGACAAGTACGAGAAGATCGATAAGATCATCGTTACTGAGAACGGAAGTGCTTTCCCAGATGTGGTGGAAGGAGACCACGTTCATGACCATCAGCGCAAGAAATTCTATCAGGATTATCTGCGGCAGGTGTTACGCGCCAAGCGCGAAGGTGTGAATGTACAAGGCTACTATTGCTGGACCCTCATGGACAATTTCGAGTGGGCAGAGGGATATCATCCCCGTTTTGGCCTCGTGCACATCGACTTCGAAACGCAGAAAAGAACCATAAAAGACTCTGGTCTTTGGTTCAAAGAGTTCCTGGCCGGTAGATAAAACCAGAACCTATCCCAAGATTCTTCGTACGCGTGGAAGGCCAGTAACCAGCCTGTGGTTGATGAAATTGGGAAGAACTGTACGATTGACCTTCTTTTTTCTGTGCTTGCTCGGGGTTCATCTGAACTCGTTGGGGCAACGCTATGATCTTGTCATTCATGCCACGGAAACAGGTCTAGCAGGAAATCAGGTAAACGACATAACACAAGATTCACTTGGTCTTTTATGGATTGCCACCGACCATGGAGTAAGCCGTTTTGATGGCATCACATTCAAGAATTTCACCGCCAAACACGGACTGGCTGAAAATTTCTGCAGTACCGTTCTCTGCGATTCCCAAGGCAACGTGTGGGTCGGTCATCAGGCCGGTGGGGTCTCGGTCATCAAACGAGATTCAATCCACCACTTCAACGAAGGCTCGGGTTTGGCCAACAATGAGGTGCATGATATCATTCAGGCCAAGGACGGAAAGATCTGGGTGGCAACTTTCGGTGGAATTTCCATTTACAATGGAACCACTTGGCGCTCCATTACAGTTGCAGAAGGCTTGAGTTTCAATAACGTTCAGGCACTGGCACAGTATGACGATGAAAGTATCTGGGCCGGCACATACGGAGCTGGCGTTTCGGTATTCAACAAGGAAGATGTGGGCTACCTGCACATGGGCAATGGGCTGGTGAACAACTACGTCACCAGTCTGGTACGGCACGATGGCAATATGCTTATCGGTACGCTTGGTGGCATGTCAAATTGGAACGGACAACAGTTCACTTCCGATTTTAAGACCATCGGTCTCTTTACCAATCAGATAAACGGATTGGTGGTAGATGATCAGGACCGTATATGGCTTGGCACTTTCAACGGTGCGGTACGTATGTCAGAAAACCAACGACTCAGCATTTCAGAGATCAATGGGCTTCCGCAGAATGAGGTGCTTGAGGTTTTCTGCGATAGTGAGTCCAACATTTGGCTCGGTACCAAGGCTGGACTGGTACGTGTAAGAAACTTGGCTTTCTCACACTTCAGTTCCACGGAGGAATTGGACATCTACCCAAGTTCACTCTTTGCCGACAGCAAGGGAAACCTGTGGGCAGGTAATGAGGCCGGTGGCGTGCTAGAGTTTGATAGCGAACAGTTTCTGATGGCATTTGACGACCCTGACATCAACGACCATCAGATAAGCTCCATAGCCGAAGACGACCTCGGTAACCTTTGGTTCGGAACAATGGATTTCGGGGGGCTGTTCCAATTTGATAGAAAGCGGTTCTTCATCTATTCAGATGAATTCGGACTGGCCGATAATTACATCAACTGCATGGTGGCAGATAAGGATGGAGTGCTTTACATAGGTACTCCAAACGGATTGAGCACCCACGATGGGGCCAGTTTTGAAGTGGTCTATATTTCAGACGATTTTGCCACCAACCACATTACTGCCTTGGAGGTAATGAGTGACGGGAGTGTTCTGATAGGGTCGAAAAATGGATCGGTGCACCGTCTGCAAAATGAAGAAGTGACTCGGGTTGAGCAGATAAGATCCAACTCTTGGATAACCGACTTCTGCGAATACTCCAACGGAATCTGTGTAGCCACCAGAGAGGATGGGATCTGGGTGAACGTAGACGCTTCCACCATCCACATTACCGAAGCTCAGGGTCTGCCAACCGCAGGGGTCCAGTTGGTGTTCCAAAGTGGTAACCGCCTGTATGCGGGCTGTTCGCAAGGTATCGTGCAGCTAAAATTGAATGCCGATACGATCCTTAGCAAACTGTTTTCCCTATCGGAAGGGTATTTAGGAGGGGCCTGCAAGGATGCCGCAGTTTCAAGCTATGAGGGAGTTCACTTTATTGGAACGGAGAAGGGAATTACCCGATTCAATCCTTCAGAACTTAACATTAACAACCATCAACCCCAAACTCAGCTCACCGAGCTACAGTTGTCATACCAATCTGTGAACTGGAATGCGAAAGGCTTTGAGGTGGACGCCAACGGTTTTCCAAAAGACCTGATCCTGGACTACACCGACAATAACCTACGCTTTTATTTCAGAGGAATCAACCACCACGACCCTACCGGGGTCAGATACAAGTGGAAGCTTGAAGGCTTAGAAAAAGAATGGACTCCGCTAAGCGCTCAATCGGAGGCCAATTACCCTGGACTTGCACCAGGTAATTACACCTTTAAACTGATCGCGTGCAATGAGAACGGATTCTGTAATACTCAGGAAATGCAGTTCTCATTCCAAATAACGCCACCTTTCTGGCAAGCCCTGTGGTTCCACATTTCTCTTTCATTGGTCGTTGTTGCCCTCACGTTCTTCCTCATCAAGCGCAGAGAACGAATTCTTATAAGGGAAAAACACATTCTGGAGACAACGGTATTGGAACGCACCAAAGAACTGCGCGAACAGAAGGAGATCGTGGAAAAGCAGAACACTCATATTACAGAAAGCATTGAGTATGCGAGCAACATTCAGCGGGCCATTTTGCCTTCTGCTGTTGAAATGAAACGGGCTTTCAAAGATCATTTTGTGTTCTACCGACCGAAGGATACAGTTGGTGGCGACTTTTACTGGGTTTACAACAAGGGCGATATTTCTTGGGCAGCTGCAGCAGATTGTACCGGTCATGGAGTTGCCGGTGCCTTCATGAGCATGATCGGATCCGACCTTCTAAATCAGATCATCATTGAAAAACAGTTGAACGACCCTTCCAAGGTGCTTGATGAAATGGATAAGGGCATCAAGTTGGCGTTTGCTCAAAGCGCCAAAGAGTTTGAAAGCGATCAAGGAATGGATGTTTCTCTGATCCGCTTGGACCGGAAGAAGAACGTCCTTGAATTTGCAGGTGCGCAGCGTCCGTTGTACATCTTCAATAATGGAACACTGATGGAGCTGGAAGGAGACCGCTTTTCCATAAGCTGTGCCGAGCAAAGAAATGCTGAATCCTTTACCAAGCATACCATTGACGTTAAAGAAGGCATGGTGGCCTACCTCTTTTCAGACGGGATCGTAGACCAGTTCGGAGGGGAGAACGGGAAAAAATTCATGATCCGCAGAATGCGCGATTTCCTTTCCGCAAATGGGCATCTACCAATTGAAGAGCAGGGCAAAAACCTTGTACGCACGTTTGATGACTGGAAAGGAACCGATCACGAACAGGTTGATGACGTGATGCTGCTGACCATCCAACTCTGAATTTTAGGCGTAGATTCGTGTCTGTGCCAAGGTTATTGTCCATATTCCTCATCGCATTACTGACCGCCATTACCTCGGTGGGCGCGCGTGCTCAACAGGTGCAGGTGGATAGTCTAAAGCAACTTCTGAAGACAAGGTTTACCAAGAACGACACGCTGCGTGTAAATGCACTGGTTCAAACTGCCGAGTTACTCCTGAGAATAGATCCGGACGAATCTCTCGTTCTGAGCAGAGAAGCATTGCGCCTCAGCATTACGTTGGGTTACCAGAAGCGCATTAGCCATGTATACAACAACACAGGCACTGCTTACAGGATCAAGGGCGAGTACGGCAAGGCCTTGACCTTTCACAATAAGGCTCTGGAAACAGACCGTAAACTCAAAGACCGGAAAGCGGAGGCATTATCGCTCAACAACCTCGGCAACGTGTATCTTAATCAGGGAAAATATGTCGAGGCGATTTCCAACTATGAAAGATCGTTGGAGATACGGCAAGACATAAGCGATGGGGAAGGGGTTGCCATCTCTCTGAACAACCTTGGTCTCGTGTACCGCAATCAGGGCGATCTGGAAAGAGCCTTGGCCTACTATCAGAATGCATACAAGATTTTTGACCAGCTCGGAGATAAGGTTGGACTTGCCAATGCACTCAACAACATTGGAATTGTACATCGTAGCAATCGTAATGCAGAACGTGCATTGGAAAGTTTTTTACAGGCGCTGGAATTGTTCAGGGCCATAGGCAACAAGCTGGGAGAGGCCAATACGCTCAACAACATTGGAAACATCTATTACCAACAGCAGAAATTCGGTCAGGCGCTGGAATTCTATGAGAATTCTCTGAACTTAAGTGAACAGATAGGTGACAAAAGTGCCGCAGCAGGAAAGTACTCCAACATTGGCGGTGTTCACCTGGTTCTTGGAGACACGACCAAAGCACTGGCCAGCACCGAAAAAGCACTCTCGTTACAAAAACAGATCGGTGACGATAAAGGACAGATAAGCACACTCAACAATCTTGGCGCTTACCATATGGAGACCAAGGATCTTGACAAGAGCCTTGGCTACTTCATGGCTGCTGAAAAAGTTCAAAAACGAATTGGAGACCATAGTTACAGCACCATTACGCTCAGTTCCATCGGTGAGATCTATCAGGCTAAAAACCAGCCTCAGATCGGGCTTAATTACTTGAAACGCGCTCTACGCGAAGCCAAAAGTTACGGTAGCACAGAAGACCAGATAAGCGTGTACGATAAACTATCAAGCACCTATGCCGACCTAGGCGATTTCAAACAGTCGTACGATTATCAGCAGCTGGCACGGTCCGTGCGCGACAGTCTTGACCGTGTGGTCAGTTCTCGTGAACTGGCTGAAATGCAGATCAAGTTCGAAACAGAACAAAAGCAGCGAGAAATAGAACTCTTAAGCAAGGAAAAAGAAGTGCAGGATCTGAAGATCACCAAGCAGATCACCGTTCGCAACATGATCGTTGCAGTAACCATTTTGGCCCTGCTCATGCTAGCCTTGATCTACGCCAGATATAGAACAAAACAGAAGGCCAACGAGGAATTGGACCGTAAGAATCAGGAAATTGAACAACAGAAGCGCACTGTTGAAGAGAAGAATTCAGAGATAACTTCTAGTATTCAATATGCCAAGCGGATCCAAGATGCCATCATGCCATCCATGGAAGAGATCCGGTCTGCAATTCCACAAAGCTTTGTGTACTACCGGCCCAAAGAGATCGTAAGTGGAGATTTCTATTGGTATGGGAAAAATGAGGATGAGGTTTTCATAGCCGCTGTTGACTGCACAGGCCATGGCGTCCCCGGAGCATTCATGAGCATGATCGGCAATGACCATTTGAACCAGATCGTCAATGTTGAAAAGCGGACCCGTCCGGACGAGATACTTAACCGATTGCATCACGAGATTCAGATAACCTTGAAGCAGAAACATGGCGTTACGGACAACCATGACGGGATGGATATAGCCCTATGTGCGATCAACCAGAAAGAGAAAAGGCTTCTGTTTTCGTCTGCAAACCGATATCTGTACCACATAAGAAATGGCGAATTGAACGAGATCAAGGGCGACCATTTCAACATTGGCGGCATTATGCACGAAGACGTAAGACACTACGACCTGCATGAGTTGGCGCTACATCAGAATGATGTGTTCTACATTTTTTCAGATGGCGTGAGTGACCAGTTCGGAGGAGGCGATTCCAAAAAATTCGGCTACAAGCGTCTGAAGAACCTGCTTTTGGATATCCATCAGAAACCCATGGACGAACAGAAACAGATCTTTGAACGTTCCCTGATGGATTGGATGGGCGATAACGACCAGATAGACGACTTTCTATTGATCGGAATTCGCGTTTGAGGTCTGTAAGGTGAGCATCTTACGTTCTATGTAAACGTAAAAACTTTGGTAAGCCTCTGACTCCACGTCCCACCCAAAACGTTGCTCCAACAATCTGAGGTAGTGTTTCATCTCATTGGCATTTGCAGCGTTGTTCAATTTTAGAACGGCATCACCAAAATCAGAGGCATTGCCTTTGAACAAGGTTCTGATCATACCGAATTTTTCATTCAACGGAATTCCAGACCTAAGATCCTGCAGAGGCGTGCGGTTCAACTGACCGCCCAATGTGTTATGATCTGCAGCGTCTGCCCTTACATCTTCCTTACCGATCATCGGCTTTTTTACGGCCGCCTTTTCTTGAATAGGTTCGGTTTTCGGCTCTTCCGCAGCTTTCTCTGGCATAGGTTTCTCGGCCACAGGTTTCACTATCAAGGCAGGTTCAACCACCACGGGTTCTGGCTCAACGGGTTTTTCTGCTTCAGGCGTTTCTTCCTTCGCTTCCCCCTTCAATGGTTTTTCAGGTTCTACAGAAACTTGAAGTTTCGGCTTCGGTTCCTTTGGTTTAGTAGCCAAAGCAACCGACTCTACCTTCAACGCCTTTGCAGCATCATACAATTCTCTGATATCAGCTAAGAGCGCATCCTTAAGAAGCTCCGAAGGCGTATTTTCCAACTCTTCCACGCGGTTCAGTATCTTGTTCAATCGCTCTCTTGTATCACTCATCTGTTCAGGAAATTTAGGGTATGGGCTATAACGCTTTTATTAGATTTGTATTGCGACCTAAGTGATTCAAATGTATGGATGAAATGCAGACACATCCGTTAAATTCAGGTAAGTAATTGACACTGTCACGTTGATGTCTGTTGACTTAGGAGTACCAATTCGGTGAGTCATGTTCTTAGAGAATTCGAGAGGTAAGGCCGTTAAGAAGGGATGGATAGAGGTTATCTGCGGATCGATGTTCTCCGGCAAGACAGAAGAGCTGATCCGAAGGATGAAACGGGCCCAGTTTGCCAAGCAGAAAGTAGAGATATTCAAACCTACGGTAGACACGCGTTATGCTGAAAACGAGGTTGTATCGCATGACGCAAATGCCATTCATTCTACCCCGGTGCCCAATTCAAGCAATATTCTTATTCTGGCAGATGATGTGGACGTTGTAGGAATTGACGAGGCTCAGTTTTTTGATCTTGGTCTTGTAGACGTGTGCAATCAGTTGGCCAATAGAGGAATTCGGGTCATTATTGCCGGGCTCGATATGGATTACCGTGGCAAGCCGTTCGGGCCCATTCCGCATCTGCTGGCAACTGCAGAGTATGTTACAAAGGTTCACGCCATCTGCATGCAATGTGGCGAATTGGCCAATCATTCACATCGGTTCCTACAGGAAGAAGGATTAGTGGTGCTTGGCGAGAAAGAAAGCTATGAGCCACTTTGCAGAAGCTGTTTCCAAAAGTCACAGCAGAAACCAAAAGAAACGCCCCGATCCACTCAAGAGGGAAAATAGATGGCTGAACTGGAAACATTGCAAGGCATTGCCTCGGTTCTCGAAGCGGCCTGTCCGCTAGAGTTTCAAGACGTGTTCATCAAGGAGTTGGCCATTGACAGCCGCAAGGTGGTGGTACCTGCCCAATCGTTGTTCTTTGCCATTAAGGGCGACAGGCACGATGGCCACAATTTCATCCCACAACTTTATGAGAACGGAGTACGTGCATTTGTGGTCAGCCAAGAGTTTGATGCACCCGCACATCTTGACGATGCGTTCTTCATCAGAACAGAAAACCCATTGCTTGCTCTACAGAAAGTGGCTGCCGCTAAGAGAGGGCAATACAATTATCCACTTATCGGGATAACGGGCAGCAACGGGAAAACCATTGTTAAAGAATGGTTGTATCAGTTGTTGGATGCGAGCTATAAAATTATTCGTAGTCCTAAGAGTTACAATTCTCAGGTGGGTGTTCCGCTGTCGGTTTGGAAAATGAATTCTGAGCATGACCTGGCCATTATTGAGGCCGGAATATCCATGCCAGGTGAGATGGTTAAACTGGAAAGGATCATCCGTCCTACCATCGGCATTTTTACAAATCTCGGACAGGCACATGATGAGAATTTTTCAGATCAGAATCAAAAGGCCCGAGAAAAACTCGACCTGTTTCAGAATGTCGACACGCTCGTCTATTGTAAAGATTACCTGATCATACAAGAGGAATTGGAACACTATCCGTTTGCTTCCAAACCGAAATTCTTCGCTTGGAGCAGACGCTCTGCGGCCGATCTTCAAATAGGCCGCGTGGAGAAAAAGGGGGGGCTTACAGAGATACAGGGAATCTATCAGAACCACTTCATCCGAATACGGATCCCATTTACAGACGAGGCCTCTATTGAGAATGCCATTCATTGCTGGGCAACATTGCTATTCTTAGGCTTGGATCAGGACGTCATTTCATCCCGGATGGAGCTGCTTGCACCTGTTGCCATGCGTTTGGAACTGAAGCAGGGTGTCAACAACTGTTCGATCATCAACGACTCATATAACTCCGACCTACAGTCCATTTCAATTGCGCTTGACTTTCTACAGCAGCAGCACCAGCATCCTAAGCGAACGCTGATCCTTTCCGACATCCTTCAGACCGGCAGGCCTGATGATGAGCTATATGCTGAGGTCGCACAGATCATCAGAGACAAGAAAGTGGATCGACTGATCGGTATTGGCAAACATGTTTCAGGTCAGGCGGCCCTGTTTCCCACCGAATCTCAATTCTTTGCTTCCACTACCGATTTTCTAGCCGCCTATTCCCATGATTGGTTTTTAAACGAAACCATTCTACTGAAGGGCGCAAGGAGTTTTGGTTTTGAGGCGATCAACAGCATGCTTCAGCAAAAGACCCACCATACAGTGATGGAGATCGATCTCGGAGCCATGGTACACAATCTTAATCTGATCCGTTCGCTATTGAAACCCACCACCAAACTGATGGCAATGGTTAAGGCCTTCGGTTATGGAAGTGGCAGTTTTGAGATTGCCAATGTCCTTCAATTCCATCATGTGGCTTATTTGGCAGTGGCATATGCCGATGAAGGAATCGAACTAAGGAAAGCGGGCATTTCACTTCCGATTATGGTTATGAGCCCTGAAGAACAAAGCTTTGATGCAATGATCCAATATGGACTGGAACCGGAAATTTTCAACGTTCGGTCCCTTCAGCTTCTAGAGAATGCCATCAACAGAAAGGGGGCTCTAGATGCCCCACTGAAAATTCACTTGAAACTGAACACCGGTATGAATCGATTAGGGTTTGGAGAGAGAGAGCTCAATCAACTCATCGTCCGGGTAAAGAATAACCGCCAGATTCAGATCGCATCCGTCTTTTCCCATCTCGCTGCCAGCGAAGATTCTTCACAGGATGATTTCACCAGACATCAGATATCGCTTTTTGAAAGAATGAGTTCAGAACTCATTGCCCATTTCAACTATCCGATAACCAGGCATATCTGCAATTCCTTCGGAATAATCAGGTTTCCAGAAGCCCAATTCGATATGGTCCGATTAGGAATAGGCCTTTATGGCGTGGCACCGGAAAGTCCGATCACTAAGCGCCTTCGTAACGTTAGTACTCTGAAGACCACCATTACCCAACTGCACGAACTGAAGGATGGGGACACGGTAGGTTATGGTCGCACTGAAAAAGTGGATGGGGAAATGCGTTCAGCAACTCTTCCTATTGGTTATGCCGATGGACTGAACCGCAAAAACGGCAACAGGCAAGGATACGTGTTGATCAACGGGCATCGGGCTCCAATAATTGGAAACGTGTGCATGGACATGTGTATGGTAGACGTGACGGGCATACCATGTAAAGAAGGAGACGATGTGATGGTTTTCGGAGCTGAACTACCGATTCCAGAATTAGCCAAGAATTCAGAAACCATTCCGTATGAAGTACTTACAGGTATTTCTTCCCGAGTAAAACGGGTGTACTTTCAAGAGTGATCAGCGGTTCATAACGGATTTCCTGACATTCAACTGCATGCGATAATCCAATAGCTTCTGATTGTTTGGAAACAACTCAAGTCCGTTATTCGAAACTTCCAGCCCTAGATCAATGTTCCCAGTTGCTAAACAAAGTGCCGCGTACTTCTCGTGGTACTCTGGCATATTCCCTGCATATTGAAGCCCGTTTTGCATAACTCTTACTGCAGTTTCAGCATCTCTGGCATTGTAATTAGCTAACGCGAGATTAAGATGGTTCCTTGGATCATGACTTCCTACAACCACAGACTTTTGGAAATAGTAGACCGCTGAATCGAACTTACTTTGG
>JBJOHR010000216.1:0-26469 GCA_046047575.1 Bacteroidota bacterium
GCGTGCGTACCGCGCTTTACAATTACCTGTTCGCCAAAAAGCATGGCGGAGATTTCATCCTCCGAATTGAGGATACCGACCAAACGCGCTACGTTCCTGGTGCCGAAGAGTACATTATGGAGGCGCTGGAATGGTGCGGAATGGAGTTGAACGAAGGCCCGAAGACAGGTGGCGAATACGGCCCGTACCGACAGTCAGAGCGTAAGGAAAGCTATCGCGCATTCGCGGAGCAGTTGATTGCAAGCGGACACGCTTATTATGCCTTCGATACGCCAGAGGAGTTGGACGAGATGCGCGAGCGTTTGAAGAAGGCGAAAGTGGCGGCTCCGCAGTACAACGCGGTGACACGTGAAACCATGAAGAATTCGCTTACACTTTCGGAAGATGAAGTGAAAAGACGATTGGATTCTGGTGAAGCGTACGTTATACGGATCAAGATCCCGCGCAAGGAAGAAGTGCGTTTCCATGATGTGATCCGTGGCTGGGTTGTGGTGCATTCATCGCAAATGGATGATAAGGTGCTGTTCAAATCAGACGGTATGCCGACCTACCACTTGGCCAACGTGGTGGATGATTACAAGATGAAGACCACACATGTGATTCGTGGAGAAGAATGGTTGCCATCAGCACCACTACACGTGCTGTTGTATCGCTATTTGGGCTGGGAAGAGGTGATGCCAGTTTTTGCGCATTTGCCGCTCATCCTTAAACCAGATGGAAATGGAAAATTGAGCAAGCGAGACGGTGACCGACTTGGTTTTCCTGTTTTCCCTCTGAATTGGAAAGACCCGAACACAGGAGAAGAATCGCAAGGGTATCGCGAACGCGGCTATTTCCCTGAAGCATTCACCAACATGTTGGCAATGCTCGGTTGGAATTCAGGAACGAACCAAGAGATTTTCTCGCTGGAAGAACTGGTTGAGGCGTTCACATTGGAGCGTGTCGGTAAATCTGGTGCCAAATTCGATCCAGAAAAAGCCAAATGGTACAATCAGCAGTACTTGCGTTCTTATGATGATGCAGCCTTGGCGGAGATTTTCCAAGTGACTCTGAAGGAAAAAGGAATTGAAGCTTCTGATGAGCACGTAGCAAAAGTCTGTGCACTCATTAAAGAGAAAACACAATTCACAGCAGAGTTTTGGGATTTCGGTTATTACTTCTTCCTGAAACCAGAATCATTTGACGAAAAGGTTGTAGAGAACCGTTGGAATGAAAACGTGGCCAAGTTTTTCCCTGCGCTCGCGGATTCGTTCGAGAAAATGGCCGATTGGAAAGCCGAATCAATTGAAGCGACATTCAAATCAACAGCAGAAACTCTGGAGATCAATCCGGGACATGTCATGCAATTGTTCCGTGTGCTTTTGAGCGGACAAGGCGGTGGGCCCGTTCTGTTCGAAATGACGGAACTTTTGGGTCAGAATGAGGTGGTTGAGCGTCTTCGGGAAGGTGTAGCAAAACTGAAATGATGCAGGAGCTATTCATTGAAGATATCCGGCTTCATGCCTACCACGGTTGCCTTGAAGAAGAAGGCAGAATAGGAGGGAAGTACCGCGTAGACATAAAGGCGGTAGCCGATTTCAACGAATGTGCCGACACGGACGACCTGAACAAAACGGTTGATTATATGGTTGTCTACAACCTCGTGAAGCAGGAAATGGACATTCGTTCAAAGCTTATTGAAACAGTCGCTAAACGCATTGCGGAGAAACTGCAGCAGCAATATTCGTGGGTAACAGAGTGGGAAGTGAGCCTAACCAAATTCAATCCCCCTGTTGGTGGCAATTTGGGACAGAGCAGAATAGTTTGGAGAACGGTATAGGTAATTAGATGGCGGTTTAATCTCCGCGATTATTACTTTTGCGGCATGGTCGGGTGGCCGAGTGGCTAGGCAGAGGTCTGCAAAACCTTGTACAGCGGTTCGAATCCGCTCTCGACCTCAAAAGAAACCCCAATCGCATTTTCGTGGTTGGGGTTTCTTATTTTTACATGCACAATCAAGATTATGAGAGAAATTTTGCTGATTATAGTTTTCCTAATTGCTACTGCAACCAACACAATTGGTCAGGGCTATGGCGACTACCGTGTGCGGGTTGACGTTTCAGGAAATGGTTTTGCTCACTACACGACAATTTATTTTGATGACGAAAGTTGGGACCCACAGAACCCACCAACCTATGGGTGGGATGCGTGTTGTGATGCGCTTCTGGTGCTTGGAAATGGAAACCAGCCACACGTCTTTACCCAGGTTGTTGCTCCTCCGGCCCCAATCAACAGTTATAGGTTGTCCATTAATGGATTGCCCCATTTATTTGAACCCACAGACGTGCCTTTAGGCTTTCTTCCTGGGCAACTTGGACAATATACGTTCTCGTTTACTGAACTCCACACGTTACCAGCAGGAACATCGGTGGAACTGGAAGATTTGTATTTAAATGTAAGCCAGGATCTGATGGTTGATTCTACATATACCACGTGGGGCGCGGTCTCAGATGGAGAAGAGCGCTTTATGATTCATTTTTATCCATCAAATGTTACCAATACCCAAGGGCGGGAAAGGGAATTCGGAATGGTTACAATCAGAATGGGTGATGACTTGGTTTTGAGCAATGTTCCAGGTCAAGTAAATCGCGTGACCCTTTATGACTTGTTAGGCAATTTGGCTTGTGAGTTGGGCAAAACGTCTGGTCTAGGAGAAATTAGGTTGAGCATGTCCGGTTTTGCAAGAGGAGTTTATACGGTGCGGGTCTCTCTTTCGGATGGGTCGTTTATCACTCAAAAGGTAAGTTATTGAAAATAAAGGTAGTTTTGTAATCTAATTGGGTGTGCATGAAAAAGATTTCAACGTTCCTTATTCTGTCTGGATTAGCCGCTAACACATTTGGGCAACCGCTGCCTCCGCCACCACCGAGTTTAGCTGTTTCGTTGGACGTAGTGGTTGGCGTGCTGATTTTTTGCTCTGTATTGGTTGGCGTGTGGAAACTAAAAGTCCGTGGAAGCGAATCATCGGCAGCTGTCGGGGCCTAGTAAGTCAGACGTTACACTTTTATTTTCTCCACCGCTTCAATAAGCATTTTTTCACATTGCGGCCAATCCGTCTATGACCCCCGAATTCAATTTGGTGGAATCTTATGCAGTTTGGTCAACACCGTGGTTTTGATTTGGCGGGTCCAATTTCAGACGGGTTGCTTTCTTATTTGTTCAAATGCAGATTTTCATCATTCACTGTAAACAACAAGCGAGTTATGCTTTGCGGTGACCAAAGACATTCGCGTATTTAACCAAGCGGAAGGCAAAAACACACTTCAATAGTGCGGATAAACCATTAATTAAACGAAACGTATCTACTTTGGCCTTGGTTAGATTATAGCACATGCCAACTGAAACGAATTATATACGCCAAGCCAATGCTTTTTACCAGGAAGCTCGAGAGTGGCAATCTGAGACGAACTCTTTGATGATAGACCTGATGTTCTTACAAAGAATTCTAGGTCTCTACGCACTTAAAATTGTTGATCAGACGGAGCGGAACCAAATTGACCAATTGAATGGGAAGCTTGGATCGTTCATTTCAAATCAACTACAGAAGCAAATTAATGAACTGAAGCTCTACGTGGAACGTTTACAGAAGATAGTGAATGATCAAATACTATTTAAAGACCGCGAATTGCCGTATGTACATCAAGAACACTTAAAGGCCATGAATGAGTTGAGAAGTGCTGGCGGCAGGCTTAAAACCGACCTTTACGATAAAGTAGAGCAACTGAAGCGGATGTGATTTGAACAGGATTTGACCGATTCAAACAAGAGGCAATTACTTTGCCACCTGAGCCTGAAAAAGTTGGTAGGGAACCGCGTTCATTTCACCATGTGTGTTGATCTGTAAGATTCCTTTGAATGTCACCATTTGATCGGTGCTGAAGCGGGGGAACTTACCGTTAGGAAAAAGCTCAACAACGGTTTCAGGCCCAGCATTTCCGCAAAAAAAGCAATTGGCGAACGGATTGGCAGAGACCATGTACATACCCAGTTCCACATCCACTGGAATAACGTAGCCACTCACCTTGATTTCTTTGCCGTTAAGAGCCATTAGTTCCTGTGAAAATTCGGGGGGTTTCACGTTCACTTCAAAACCGAATGTTTCAGAGTATTGCCGATGAAACTTAACTTGGGCAAGAGTGTTCCAGCTAACCAAGGTTTGTCCAGAGGCGGAGAGAGAACCAACGATGAGGAAGAAGGAGAAAACAAATCTCATTTAGTGGTCGCGTCTTGAAGAATGTAATTGCAGTGTTCCAGATCATCCCAATTCAATTTCAATCGTCCGCGGAACGTAAGGATCTCATCTGTTTTGTACGCGCCCTTGTGTCCTTTTATGAACTGGAGTTCCATCACGCTTTCTGGCCCAGCATTCCCACAAAAAAAACAGCTGGAAAATGGATTGGCCGAAAGAACGTAGTAACCAGACTCAACATCAACAGGGATGATGTAACCTTCTATCTCTATCAGTAATCCATCCAAAGCAAGAACGGCCTTACTGAAATCAGGATAGTAGACCGTTTCGTCATATTCCGCGAAGTACTTTTCTCCCCATTCCACCTTTGCTAGCAATGCCCAGTCAATTATTTTGTGTTGCGCCCTTCCTTCCGAGAAGGCGAAAAGAGAAAAAGAGAAAAAGAGAAAAGAGACCAGCCTACTCATTTCGCAAAATGCTTGAAATATCAGAACGATAGGCACGAATGGCCGGAATAATGGCTGCAATCAATCCAACACCAAACGTGAACGGCAACAACCACAGTTCAACGGTTGAAACACCGATTTGTGCAACCCCAAAATGGAACTGTTCTTCGCCAAAGGATGACAGGAGCATAATGCCCACCCGTCCCAAGATGATGCCAAGCAGGTATCCGGCCAAACAAAGCAGCAGACTTTCTTGAATGATTAGCCCAAATAGTTTGAAAGGCGATGCGCCCAAAGAGCGCATCAAGGCCAGTTCATACTTTCGCTCTTTCAGCGAGTTAAGGAGCGAAATGAAAACGCTCAGAGCGGCAATACACAGGATCACCATTCCGATGACCTGCAAGGTGGTGAATCCAACGCCCATCAATGAATAAAGTCGGTTGATCTCAATGGCAGGAATGGCCGCTTGCATCGAGGTCTTTTCGTTCACCATACGTGGAACTTGCATGATACCCATCGGGCTTTTGAATTTGACCAGAAGCGCGGTTATCTCACCCGTTTCTTCTTCAGCATGATGGACGCTTTCGACATCATGTCCGTGCTCATGCTCGGTATGTTCTTCTGCTTCAGTGTCTTCGTGATTATGAATGTCCCAAACACTTTCTGTGGAGGTGAGAATGAGCCGATCTACCACTGTTCCCGTTGGGTTTAGAATTCCTACAACGTTATAGTGCGATTCTTCGTGCGCATGTCCCTCGGCATCAAATCCATGGTTTCCATGAAAATGAGCACCCATTCCGATATTGAGTTTTTCAGCAACGGAACCCCCCAGAACCACGTCCATGCTGTGTTTCCAAGCTTCGCCTTTGGCAAAAGTGGCCTCGTAATGGGAGAGGTAAAGCGTATCTGTTCCAACAATTCTGAATCCCCGATAACTATCGCCATACGAAAGCGGAATGCTGTATTTGATGAGCGGATGTCGTTTCAGACGATTTGCCTCGGCAAGTGGAATGTTTCCTGTCGGATTATCAATCTGATAAACGGCCGAAAGAATCAGTTGAAGCGGACTGCCTTTGGCGCCCACAACCATATCAATGCCGCGGATGTCTCGGTTGAAACGTTCATTGAGTTGTTCGCTTACCGTGACGATGAACGACACCATCCCTACTCCGATGCCCAAAAGCATGACACTAAGAATGGTAGTAAGGAAATGTTCCTTCAGATTCGCGTATGCCAGTTGCAACATCCTCATAACGAAACTGAGTTTTGGAATCTGTTTTTCAATCGCTGATCGTGCGTTACAATCACTAAAGCCGCTCCGTGGCCGGTTACGGTTCGTTCAAATAGCGCAGCAACGGCCTCACAATTTTCGTCATCTAATGCGGAGGTCGGCTCATCTGCCAGCACGATCTTCGGTTGTGTGACCAGCGTGCGGGCAATGGCCGCCCGTTGTCGTTCGCCAATACTCAATTCGTTGGGCTTGGCATTTTTCCTTTCCGCAATTCCGAGTTCGGCCAAGAGACTTTCTACCAACGGGCCATCCTGTTTCAGCCCCGCAAGTGAACGCGCCAGCCTGAGGTTTTCCAACACACTGATCGAACGTATAAACTGTGATTGCTGAAAAATCAGCCCGATGTTCTTGCCCCGAAAACGGTCTCTTGCAGAGCCTTTCAAAGTGGCCAATGAAGCCCCGTCCAATTCAATTGAACCACCGTTCGGTTCCATCAGTCCAGCCAATAAGTGTAGCAAAGTAGTTTTGCCTTTTCCAGACTTACCAAGAACGAGCAACGTTTCGTTTTCCCCAACATTCAGGTCGGGAAACGAGAAGGAACTTCCGTTTGGATAAGAGAACGTAAGTGCAGAAGTGGACAGCATTTTCTTAATGCCACAAAACTAAGCTGTTGAGCGGAGGTTCGTACTTTTAGCCGAGATTCTCAGAACATGCTCGAACGACCTAGACGAAATCGCGCTACCGAAACCATCCGAAGCATGGTTCGCGAAACGCGCCTCGACCTTTCCAACCTGATTTACCCGCTTTTTATGGTGGATGGAAAAGGCGTTAAGGACGAGATCGGTTCGCTTCCCGGCATTTACCGCTTTTCGGAAGACAAGTTGCTGAAGGAAGTGGAAGAGTCCATGAACCTTGGATTACGTTCGTTTGTGCTTTTTCCTGCGGTGGAAGATTCACTTAAGGACAAAGTTGCCAGCTATGGTTATCACGAGAAGAACTTCTACTTGCGCATCATCTCGAAGCTTAAAAAGGAGTTTCCAGAAAGTTGTTTGATCAGCGATGTGGCGATGGACCCTTACAGTTCTGATGGGCATGATGGATTGGTGGAGGACGGAAGAATATTGAATGACGAAACGCTCGACATTCTCGGGCAAATGGCTGTTGCTCAGGCCGAAGCCGGAATTGACATCATCGGCCCTTCTGATATGATGGACGGCCGCGTGCAACACATCCGAGAAGAGCTGGATGATGCCGATTTTGAGAATGTGGGCATCATGAGCTACACGGCCAAATATGCTAGCGCCTACTATGGACCGTTCCGCGATGCGCTGAGCAGCGCACCGAAAACGGGCGATAAGAAAACCTATCAGATGGATCCCGCCAATAAATGGGAAGCGCTGCGCGAAGCTGAGTTGGACGCTTCGGAAGGAGCGGACTTCTTGATGGTGAAACCAGCGCTTCTGTACTTGGACATCATCCACCTACTCAAGGAAAAATTCGAATTGCCGATTGCGGCTTACAACGTGAGTGGAGAATACGCCATGCTGAAAGCAGCTGCACAGAAAGGTTGGTTGAATTACGATAAGGCCATGCCCGAAATGTTGTTAAGCATCAAGCGCGCGGGAGCAACGGCCATTCTCACCTATTTTGCCAAGGAATACGCCCAAATGCTGAAAGACGGGAAGCTTGCTTAAGATCGATATGCATACGCACATCATGCCGCGCGAGATGCCCGATTTCGCACGAAAGTTCGGCTATGGCGATTTCATCATGCTTGATCATGTGGCGCCAGGAAAGGCGAACATGATGCAGGGCAGAAGGTTCTTCCGTCAGGTTACGGAGAACTGCTGGAATCCGGAAATACGGGTTTCGGAGTACGAGGAATTCAACACGCAGGTTCAGGTGGTCTGTACCATCCCTGTTCTGTTTTCCTATTGGGCAAAGCCAGAAGATGGTGCCGAAGTGGCCCGCTTTCTCAATGATGATATTGCCAATTCCATAGCCCCATACAGTAAGAATTACATCGGGCTTGGAACACTACCAATGCAGGACACCGACCTTGCGATAAGGGAATTGGAACGATGCAAGGAACTTGGATTTCCCGGAGTGCAGATCGGGTCCAACATCAATGACAGAAACCTGGACGAACCCGAATTCTATCCCATTTTCGAGGCCTGTCAAGATTTGAATATGGCCGTTTTTGTCCACCCGTGGAACATGATGGGAATGGATCAGATGCGTAAGTATTGGCTTCCGTGGTTGGTTGGAATGCCGGCCGAAACCTCACGCGCCATCTGTTCAATGGTGTTTGCGGGAATATTCGAAAAACTGCCCGATTTACGGGTCTGTTTTGCGCATGCCGGAGGTTCGTTCATTCCAACCATCGGAAGAATTGAACACGGGTTCAATTGCCGACCAGACCTTGTGGCCATCGACAATGATGTGAACCCTCGAGAATATCTGGGCAAATTTTGGGTGGATTGCATTACACACGATGCCGATGCTTTGAAGTTCATTATCGATAAGGTCGGTTCTGAAAAAGTTTGTTTGGGAAGTGATTATCCGTTTCCCTTGGGTGATCTGGAAATTGGTAGATTCATTGAAGAGATGAACCTGTCACCGGAAAAGCTGGAGGACATTTTCTGTAATTCGACCTTGAAGTGGTTAGGTTTGGACGAAAACGAATTTGTTTAATTCTACATGGAGATTCCGTTCAACCAACCGTTGGTATTGGGAACAGAACAGACCCTCATCTCAAAGGTCTTCGATGCTGGCCGTTTTGCGGGCAATGGTGAATATGGAAAATACTGTCAGCAGAAGCTAGAGGAGAGATTCAAGTTCAAAAAGTGTTTGTTGACCACTTCTTGTACTTCAGCCTTGGAGTTTTCAGCACTTATTCTTGATATTGGTGTTGGTGACGAAGTGATCGTCCCATCCTACGCGTTTGTGACCACTGCAAATGCATTTGCAAATCGAGGCGCCAGAATTGTTTTCGCAGATAGTCGTGAAGATCATCCATCCATGGATGAGAAGAAAGTGGAATCGTTGATCAACTCAAAAACGAAGGCTATTGTTGCGCTCAATTATGGTGGAGTTTCTTGTGAAATGGAAGCGTTGAAAGCAATAGCCGAAAAACATTCCGTTTATCTAATTGAAGATAATGCGCAAGGCATTGGCAGTTACTACAAGGAGCTGCCTCTTGGTGGAATCGGAAATCTCGGTGCGTTATCATTTCATGATACCAAAAACATCCATTGTGGAGAGGGAGGGGCAATTCTTGTAAATGATGATGCATTACTGGAGCGCTCCGAAGTTGTTTGGGACATGGGCACCAACAGAAAGGAATTCAAAGATGGAAAGGTAAATAGTTATGGCTGGGTAGACCTTGGAAGCTCTTTTTATCCGTCAGAATTGAACAGCGGGTTTCTTTTGGCTCAATTGGAGCAGTTGGAAGAGGTGAATACTAAACGACTCGGCCTCTGGAATAACTATTATGAGGCTTTTAGGGAACTGGAAGAAAATGGATCTGTTGAGCGGCCTAAAGTTCCGGCTTATGCAAAGCATAACGGACACACTTTCTATTTGATCACACGGTCTAAGGATGAACGCGACAAGCTAATCTCTTTTCTGGCCGCCAAGGGAATTCAGGCTACGTTTCACTTTCAGTCGTTGCATCGGTCAGTTTACTATAGCGGCAAATATTCTGGTGAAAACTTACCTAACTCAGACCGGTTCAGCGATTGCTTAGTACGCTTGCCCTTGTATCAGAATATGGAGAATGTACAATTCCGTATCACTCAAAAAGTATTGGAATTCTACGGAAGATGAAAGTGAAGCCGATCTTAGCGATTGCAGCAAGTCTGGCCTACGTGGTCTTTCATGTTCTTGTTGACTGGCATTACAGACCCAATGCTGACGATTTTGCAGGCATGCATTATGCCTCTAGGGGATTACCCGGTTTGGGCTATGCCATGCGCTTTTACATGGAGTGGGAAGGCCCATTTCTTAGCATGATTGTACAAGGCCTTTGGATGAGGGCACTCTACATTGGCATTCCAGGTGGCGTAATAATTTCCTTTATTAAAACATTGCTTCTATTCTCGTCCGTGTACATGTACGGAGGCGTCATTCAGTTTCTGTCAGGAAAAAGGGATCCGTGGTTGGCACTTCTCGCTGGATCGGTTACCGTCATAACACTCTATTCCATTACCAGTTCTGTTGATGAAATATGGCATTGGGTAATGGGAACGGTGGTTTACGTTCACCCGCTCATATTTCTGCAGATTGCCATAGGGCTGCTTTTCAGGAAGAAGTTCGTTTGGGCCATTTTGCCGCTGGCTTATCTGATGCAAAGCAGGGCAACCTACGCTATTCTACTGTATGCCCTCATTACCAGTGTGACCATTTATGCTTGGGCCGTTAAGGCCGACTGGAGAAAAGCACTAACGGTTTCCAACGTGGTACTATTGGGCTTTTTTCTAATCTATCTGTTCGCGCCTGGAAATGCAAAAAGGGTGAGTGTCACTGCTTTTGAATGGTCGCATTACGTGCATGAATATCGCAGAGAGATTCTCAATATTTTCCTATCGTTCAACCTTGCCAAAACGGACCGCTTGCTTTTGGGATTGTTAGCTTTTGTTCCGTTGTTGCCTTACATTGATTTAAAGCAATTCCCTAAAGGCAAATGGTGGATTCTCATCCCAGGTGCTGCATATCTGCTATTCGTGCTTGCGCACGGAATGCTATTTGTTTACGCTACCGGCTATGCCGCGTGGAACCGAGTATTCTCCATGCACAGCTTTTTGTTTTTCATGGCTGGATTATTCTACTTCTACTTGTTACAGCAATGGGCCCATGGTAAATGGAATTTGGAAAGGTATGGGTCCGTGGCGGCAGGATTCGCAACATTGATTCTGATTTTCAATTTATATGAACCCTTAAACGACCAACTTCAACTGGGCAAGGAGTTCAGCGAAGCGTATGACACGCGACACGAGCAGATCCTATCATACAACGGGAGTAGCGAAGACACGCTGTTTGTACAAGCGTTACCACAACCCGGCGTTCTCCATTTTTGGGATTTTACGGAAGATGCGGGAGGTTGGATCAGCGATGATTTCAGGATGAGATACGAGATTCCATATCACGTGGCACTTAGACCAGAAGAATAAGTTGCCTTAGGCTTCAACTCTGGGTTGTCCAATAATCTTAGATTTGTTTCATGTCTCAGGCGGTGGAATTATCTGTTGTCATTCTGTGCTATCGTTCTGGCGCAGCCGTTGTTGATTTTATTAAAAAGGCCGAGAACCTTACCAAAACCCTGACCGACAGCTACGAACTTGTGCTGGTGGCCAATTATATTGAAGGTTCGGACGACAGAACAAGAGACTATGTATTGAAGATAGAATCGGAGAATTCCAGGTGCAAAGCACTTTGTAAACCGAAAGAAGGTATGATGGGGTGGGATATGCGCTCTGGAATGGATGCGGCCAGCGGAAACTACATTTGTGTCATTGATGGCGATGGCCAGTTTCCAATTGAGAGCATATCTGCATGTTTTGAACAGATCAGAACAGGAAAATATGACCTTGTTAAAACATACAGAACCAAACGGGGAGATGGGATTTACAGAAGGTTCATAAGTAAGGTTTACAATGCGTTGTTTTCAATGCTTTTTCCAGGCATTGGCTCCAATGATGCCAACTCCAAACCCAAGATACTTAAGAAAGAGGCGTATCAGAAAATGAAGCTGCGATCAGACGATTGGTTCATAGATGCGGAGATCATGCTCAATATCAGAGACCTTGGAATGAGCTATCATGAAATTCCAATTGAGTTCTATGAGTTGGAAGGTCGGTCATCATTCGTTAAAATGCCAGCGATTTTGGAGTTCATTAAGAACCTATTCCAATACCGCTTTGGGAAGTGACCGAATAACAGGAAGAAAACGGGTTTTTATTACCGGGGCCTCCTCTACACTTCTGCAGGAGGTTATCCAACATATTCCTACAGATGGGTTTGAAGTGGTTGGTTTGACCCGAAATGCCGTTCCTACCAAAGTCTCAAATACTCGCTGGGTCTTGGCAGACCTTTTCGAGCCAGAGAAATATGCCCATGAACTGAATTCGGCCGATATCATCATTCATGGAGCCGCTTTAACCCATTCGAGAAATGATTCTGAATACTATCGGGTCAACGTAGAGGGGTTCAAAACACTGTTGTCTCAGGTTGAGGACAAACACAGGCCGTTGTTCGTACTCATTAGTTCGAGGGTTGCAGGCCCGGATAGCGGAGCCTACGGAAAAAGCAAATTGCTTGCAGAAAAGTTATTGGAAGAAACCATTTCCAATTGGCTTATTCTTAGGCCTGCAGAAGTGTTTGGCGGTTCCAAGAATGAAGGAATTGACAGTACCGTCCATTCTGCCATGTCCAAAAGAATCCAACCTTGTCCAATAGGGTTGAGAAGCAAGTTGTACCCTATTCATCGGTCAGATGCTGCCAAGGCAGTCTACAAGGCAATTTTCGAAGACAACGTCCGAAACCAGATCATTTACATAAACGGGTCGAGTGGGTACTCATTTTTGGAGATCATTCGGCTAGTTGAAAAAGTTGTCGGAAGACGGGTCACCATTGTTCCATTGCCCCATTATGTTCTCGCAGCCGCAGCTTTTATAAGTGCCATTACTGGATTGAATTTTGGCTTTGTTCCAGATCAGGTAAGTCGGTTATATTCAAAGAAGGAGCACGGGCCAGGAGCGGAGACAACGCTAGCTCTGGAAGAGTATATCGCGAAAATTGCTACTTCAAAGACCTGACATAATACTGGGCACCAAGTGGAAGCCAGGCAATAAGTCTCTCGCTGAACAAGGCCCATCGGAAAACCCAATGTCGAGGTAGAAACAGCGTGAATCTGGTCTGTTGATCAACAAAGCCGCCCTCGGTAAGCAGTTCCCGTGTATATCGGTGCGGCAACAGAACAGCATCATGGTCAAACTCACACTCACGGACAATTTTCCGGGTGACGGGATTTAACGGGTTGTGTTCAAAAATGTAAAATCGCCCGTTGGGCTTCAACACCCTATGAATCTCCTTTAAAATGTTTTTATGATGATCAAAGCTGATATGGTGAAAGACCATGGACGTAAAAACAACATCAAAGAAGCCATCTTCAAAGGGAAGTGTTTCTCCATCGTATTGCTTGAAGGTGGAGTTACTTATTTGTTTTGCGGATGCCTGTTCTATACTCAACTCTGACACATCGGTTCCAAAGAGCACGGCTTTTGGAAAATACTCGCGCATGTAACGTACAGAATTTCCATCACCACAACCAAAGTCTAACATATTGTATCTGGCGGAAGAGGACTCATGCTTTGCAACCTCAGCAATTTTATACTCGCTGAAATAGTCCCTGTCCGCCCCACTCATATCAAGAGTTTTGGCGTGAACCTCGTTGTAGTCTTTCGCAAATTGATCGAAGTTATCGTGCTTACGCTTTTCCATATGTGATTGAACTTGGAATCATGCAAATTTACCTTAAACCAGAACATGGCTGAGCTTATTGAAAAGACGTTCTTCCGCCTTTGGATTGAGGGCTTAACTTTACCACATCTTCAGAGCACCACAATGAAAAAACACTCCAATAGAATATTATTACTTGCTGCGGTATCCGTGCTGTCTGCTTGTAACGAACACACGAAAGACCCAATTAACCGTATGAACCCACCAATAGCCGTAAAGAAACCGCACGAAATGACCATTCATGGCCACACCAGAATAGATGATTATTTCTGGCTGAATGAGCGCGAAAACCCAGAAGTGATCAAGTACCTGGAGGATGAAAACGCCTACACTTCAGAAGTTCTTTCAGACACGAAGCAGTTTCAGGAGGACCTATACAAGGAAATGCGAAGCCGCATAAAGGAAGATGACGAAAGCGTTCCTTACAAAGACAATGGCTACTTCTATTACACTCGGTATGAGGAAGGCAAAGAGTACAAACTGCACTGCCGTAGAAAAGCCTCAATGGAGGCTCCAGAAGAGGTCTTTATTGACGAGAATGAATTGGCAGAAGGACACGACTATTTCTCTCTTGGCGGAATTGAAATAAGCGATGACAACAAGATTGCAGCCTTTGGAATTGACACCGTAAGCCGCAGGCTTTACACCATATATTTTAAAAACCTCGAAACTGGTGAAATGTATAACGAGACCATTGCCAACTGTTCGGGCGGTGGAGCTTGGGCCAAGGACAACAAAACCTTTTTCTACATAGCTAAAGACACAGAAACGCTGCGTACCAACCGCATTCTACGCCACGACCTGGGCTCTAATGTTCACGCTGATGTCGAGGTCTTCAAGGAAAATGACGAGACCTTCACCTGTTACGCTTGGCGAACAAAGAGCAAGGATTATATCATGATCGGCTCATTCCAAACGGTTTCCACGGAGTTTCAAATGCTCGATGCAGCGAATCCGACAGGTAAGTTCAAGATGATCCAACCGCGCGAACGCGACCACGAATACAGCGTTTCGCATTACGAGGACAAACTCTACATCGTCACCAACTGGAACGCGAAGAACTTCCGGCTGATGGAAACATCTGTTGACAGACCGGGCAAGGAGAATTGGAAGGAAGTGATCGCGCACCGGCCCGAGACAATGCTCGAGGAGGTTGAGATATTCAAGCATTACATGGTTGTGGCCGAGCGGACAAGTGGTCTGCCAGAACTGCGCGTGATCGATCAAAGGACGGGCGATGAACATTACCTCAATTTTGGAGAGGAGGCATACACAAGTTACTTGGGCACTAACATGGACTTCGACACGGAAATCCTGCGTTATGGTTATTCATCGCTCACAACTCCTTGGTCGACCTTGGATTACAACATGAAGACAAAGGAAAAGACGCTCCTTAAGGAACAGCCTGTATTGGGCAACTTTGACCGCAATAATTACCAGACCGAGCGGGTGATGGTCACTGCGGATGATGGCACGCAGGTTCCAATGTCTATCGTTTATAGAAAAGGGATGGTGAAGAACGGGGCAAACCCAACCTTGCTTTATGCTTACGGGTCGTATGGTTCAAGCATGGACCCATATTTCAGCTCCATTCGCCTGAGTTTGCTTGACCGTGGCTTTGTCTATGCATTAGCGCACATTCGCGGGGGTCAGGAAATGGGGCGGCAATGGTACGAGGACGGAAAACTCCTCAAGAAAAAAAACACCTTCACGGATTTCATTAACTGCGGAGAATATCTTATTGAGAACAAATTCACCGCGAAGGATAACCTTTTCGCCATGGGCGGTTCGGCAGGAGGACTATTGATGGGCGTTATCGTCAATATGCGGCCCGACCTTTGGAAAGGCGTGGTGGCACAGGTTCCGTTCGTGGATGTGATCACCACAATGCTTGATGAGAGCATTCCGCTTACCACAGGAGAGTATGATGAATGGGGAAACCCGAACGAAAAGGAATACTACGATTACATTTTGAGCTATTCGCCCTATGATAATGTAGAAGCACACGATTATCCGAATATGTTGATTACCACGGGACTGCATGACAGCCAAGTTCAGTATTGGGAGCCTGCTAAATGGGTGGCCAAACTACGGGTCACAAAAACGGACAATAACCTGCTGTTGCTTCACACGAACATGGAAGCGGGTCACGGTGGCGCAAGCGGCCGGTTTGAATCACTGAAAGAAACGGCCATGGAATATGCCTTCATGTTCAAACTGGCGGGAATAACGAAATAATACGAATGACACGACTCGCGATAGCACTTTTCCTTTTGGTCGGTTTCGCTGCCAAAGCCCAACACGGCTACTGGCAGCAGCACGCCTCCTATCAGATGGAGATTGACATGGATGCGGCAAAGCATCAGTTCACGGGGAAGCAGAAACTGGTCTACACCAACAACTCTCCGGACACGCTGACCAAGGTGTTCTTTCATCTGTATTTCAATGCGTTTCAACCTGGCAGCATGATGGATGTCCGTTCACGTACTCTGCCTGATCCCGACCCACGGGTTGGTGAACGCATTTCAAAGTTGACACCAGATGAGATCGGGTATCACCAGGTGGATAGGTTTACGCAGGATGGTCAGCCGCTCAAATATCATGTTCAAGGAACTGTGTTGGAAGTTGATCTGGTAAAGCCTATTCTGCCAGGCGGCAAGTCAGAATTCCTGATGGATTTTCATTCGCAGGTGCCGTTGCAGGTTCGCAGAAGTGGCAGAGACAATGCACAGGGCATCGATTTTTCGATGACTCAATGGTATCCGAAAATGGCTGAGTATGATTACGAAGGTTGGCATGCCGACCCGTATGTTGGCCGTGAGTTCTATGGTGTTTGGGGCGATTTTGATGTCAAAATCTCCATCGACAAAAAATATATTCTAGGAGGAACGGGCTATCTGCAAAATCCCAATCAGATCGGTCATGGATATGAATCGCCTGGCGCGGAGGTGAAGCAACCATTGGGAGAAAAACTTACATGGCATTTCGTAGCGCCACAGGTACATGATTTCGCTTGGGCGGCCGACCCAGATTACGAGCACCATCTGACACAAGTACCGGACGGCCCAACGTTGCATTTCCTCTATTTGCCCGATACAACAGGCAATTGGCTCCGCTTGCAGAATGAATTCACAGGAGCATTTTCCCTTATGAACGAGAAATTTGGAAAATACCCGTACAAGCAATTTTCGGTCATTCAGGGAGGTGATGGAGGTATGGAATACCCCATGGCAACACTCATCACCTCAGGAAGAACTTATGGTGGTCTGTTAAGTGTAACGGTACATGAGGCCTTCCACAATTGGTATTACGGTGTGCTTGCCTCCAACGAAAGCAAGTATCCATGGATGGATGAAGGATTTACCTCCTATGCGCAGGATCACGTGTTGAACACAATCGACAAGAACCCTGTTGCAAACCCGCATGTGGATGATATCAAGCGTCTGGCCGAACTTCACGCAAATGGTCTGCAAGAACCACTTACCACACATGCGGATCACTTTCAGACCAATTATTGCTACGGAATTTCTTCCTACGTGAAAGGCTCCGTTTTTCTCATGCAGCTGGAATACATCGTAGGAAAAGAAGCATTTTGGAAAGGCATGAAGCGCTACTTCAACGAGTGGGGCTTTAAGCATCCGACCCCAAACGATTTTCTCCGGGTCATGGAAAAAACATCAGGGCTTGAGCTCAATTGGTTCATGGATCTTTGGGTTGGCACAACGCAGCACATAGATTATAGCATTGAGGAACTGGAGAAGGAAAAGAAAGGCCGCACGGAAATTGTGCTGAAACGGGTTGGACAGATTCCCATGCCGCTCGACATTAAAGTGGTGGACAAGGATGGAAATACCACGTGGTACTACATTCCAGTTGGGTTGATGCGAGGCGAAAAACCAGCAGAAGAAGATCAAACAAACAGAACCATTCTTCCCGATTGGGAATGGACGAATCCTAGCTATACATTTGAGCTGAATTTGAAGAAAAGGAAGATTGAAAGTCTTGTCATCGACCCATCAACCCGCTTGGCCGATCTGGATAATATGAACGGAGTATATCCATTTCCAAAGGAGAGAAAATGAAGAGATTAAAGTATTTGATGGTAGCGCTGGTCCTAGTGGCACTGAGCGCCTGCGAAACCGATTCGGACGATTCTAAGCGACCAGACAAACAAGATTCGGGCAGGAGTGTGGTGAGGCCATCAGGGCCGCAGTTCAAAAAGGAAGGAGAACTGACCCTATTGAAAGCAACTGGCGACACCATACGCAAGATTGATATTGAGATTGCTGATATTGAAAGCGAACGGACCATTGGCCTCATGCACCGTTGGAGCATGCCTGATACGCAAGGAATGCTGTTCATTTTTGAGGAAGAGGAACCGAGGTCTTTTTGGATGCACAATACGCTTATGGGTCTTGACATTCTCTATATCAAAGAAGATGGAACGATTGAGAGCATTGCCAAATATTGTGTGCCAAAATCAGACAGGTCCATTCCGTCAAAAGGACCAGCCATGTACGTTCTGGAACTGATCGAGGGCTTCTGCGATAGATATATGGTAGAGGTTGGCGACCGGATCGATTACAAACGAACAGACGGCAAATAATTCACACTCATGCTTAGAGCCTGCCTCATCTTACTTCTGCCGATCTTAGCCATCGGTCAGAACACGGTTACCGTTTCATCATTTGAACCAACCCCGCAAGACTGGCTTCTTCTCACCAAGGAACGCCAATACATAAGCGATAACGACAGCCTGAACGAAGAGCTGGTAGATCTGGTGAGAGCGTTTTCGGTAGATAGTATCTTGCCTTCTAAAAGCCAGCGGCACCGAGTGGGAGAGGCGGGCTGGATCATCAGCATTTTTGGTTATAAATGGAAGGCCCTGAATATGACCAAGCAGAAATTCGTAGGCACAGAGCGCGATGGCATCCGTGTTCCGGGTCATGGCCCCCGCTTCACGGAATATGACGTCAATTTCAACCTCATTCCACGAACAAAAAAGTACATCGACCTTACTTGGGTCGGCATTAAGCAGCAGCGCGATAAGAACCGGTTCAATCGCATCAAGAACTTTGATGAGGCACCTTGGATCTACCCCGAAACGCTTGAGAACATCAAGCGATACCGCATGCACTGCGAGATCACGCCACCACAAGAATATCTGCCACTTCTTAACGAGAAGTTCTATCCGGTCATGCAGCCGAACTCATCGAAAGACCACCCGAACATCGGGTCAGATTACACGACCTATGGTCTTTACGGAGCTTTTGTGGCCGATTACAACCACACGGGCCACCCCGAAATTCATCCATACGAATGGCTGTGGTGGTATGATACGCACCCCGACCGATTGAATGAAAAAAGCCAAACTTGGTATGTGGGTTACATGAAGGAGGCGAGCAACCGATTCCGCGGTTGGTATAAGAAAAAGGAGCCACGAGTGGGGCAGGTTTCTGTGCCATTCGTGTTCGATCTAAAAAACGACACTCTAAAAATCACACTTGAACATTTGCTTCATGACATGTTCAATGCCGAGTGGTTGAGCAAGCTTCAGGGCATTCCCGAAACGGCCTCAGATCTTTATTTTTGGGAGAAGACCTTCACCTTCACCGATGTAGGACTGAAAGGGAAAGTGATAAGATACAGCACCTCTAATCCGATTAGAAGAGAAGGAATGAAAACATGGTTCTCCGACCTCAACTGGGACAAGGAGAATAAGCTCTTGACGGGGTATCTCAATCTGGGTGTCTCGGTTGAAAATGTGTATGCGGCAAAGCTGAGCTTCGAATAATGTTCCCAACTTACCTTCAACTCGGATTTGAGCACATAACCGACCTGAACGGCTACGACCACATGCTGTTCCTGCTGGCGTTGTGTGCTGCCTATGTTTATTCAGACTGGAAGAAAATCCTGGTGTTGGTCACAGCATTCACGGTCGGCCATTCCATCACATTGGCGCTGGCGGTGCTGAACGTCATTTCCGTCAATGGAGATTGGATTGAGTTCCTTATTCCTGTAACTATAGTGGCCACAGCCGCTAAAAACCTCATTGCGAAGCAGGAAAAGGCCGCCATTGCGACCTATCTGATGGCGCTGGGTTTCGGGCTCATACACGGAATGGGCTTTTCAAACTATTTACGTTCGCTTTTGGGTGATGAATTATTGATGCCGCTTTTTGCCTTCAACATCGGTATCGAGCTCGGTCAGTTGTTGGTTGTCGGGCTGATATTCATGGTTCAATTCGCACTTATAAAGACAATAAGTGTTAAACAGGCCCATTGGAACAGGTTGATTTCCATAGTGTCAGGGTTCATTTCCTTACTTTTGGCCGCCCAACGAATTCCGTTCTGAGCACACTCAGGACCGTTCTTAATCGCTCAACATGAAACGTTTACCCGTTCTACTACTTCTCCTTTCGTCATTTTCCGTATTCGCGCAGCAGAACAACAGCGCCAGCAAATTTGCACAGCTCGGACAGGAACTTCCCACTGCCAATGTGTACCGCACTGCAAGCGGAGCACCAGGTCACGAGTATTATCAACAGCAGGTCGATTACGATATGGATATTGAATTAGACGATGCTACGCAGCGGTTGTACGGAACAAGCACTATTACTTATTGGAACAATTCACCAGACGAGTTGACCTACCTCTGGTTGCAGTTGGATCAGAACATGCGCGCCAAGGACAGTGACACCAAGAAGATCGGCACAGCCGAAATAAATGACCGGATGGGATTTGGAGACCTTGCACGGCTTCACGATGATTTCGATGGTGGGTTTAAAATGGAATACGTAAAAGATGCCGCTGGAAATGACCTGAAGGCCACCGTGGTGAACACCATGATGCGTGTGGATCTTCCCAAAGCGCTAAAGTCAAAGGGAAAAACGGTCATCAAAGTCAAATGGTGGTACAACATCAACGACCGTATGAAGATCGGTGGTCGTTCGGGATACGAGTACTTTCCAGAGGACAAGAATTACCTCTACACCATTGCGCAGTTCTTCCCCCGGCTTTGTGTTTACAACGAGGTGGAAGGATGGCAGCACAAGCAGTTCTTGGGAAGTGGCGAATTTGCACTTCCGTTCGGAGACTATAAAGTGAACATCACCGTTCCGGCAGATCATATTGTAGGTGCAACCGGATTCTGCCAGAACTACAGCCAAGTACTGACCTCGGCACAAATGGACAAGTTCGATCAGGCGAAAACAGCTACTGAACCCGTCATTATCGTCACGCAAAAAGACGCAGAAGAGAATGAAAAGAAAGGAACGACCGAGAAGAAAACTTGGACCTACAAGGCCACGAATGTGCGCGATTTTGCATTTGCCACTTCGCGTAAGTTCATTTGGGACGCGATAGGCGTTGACATTGCAGGCAAGAAGGTAATGGCAATGAGTTATTATCCGAAGGAAGGAAATCCACTTTGGGAGCAATATTCAACACGCGTTGTCGCCCACACGCTCAAAACCTACAGCAAATACACTATTGATTATCCGTATCCAGTGGCCATTTCCGTGCATGCCGACAGGATCGGAATGGAATATCCCATGATCTGCTTCAACTTTGGAAGACCCGAAAAGGATGGCACATACACGGCAGACACCAAGCACCGTATGATCGGTGTAATTGTTCACGAAGTGGGCCACAACTTCTTCCCAATGATCATCAATTCTGATGAGCGCCAATGGACTTGGATGGACGAGGGTTTGAACTCCTTTGTGGAGTATCTGACCGAGAAAGAATGGGACAAGGATTTTCCTACCAGAAGAGGTCCTGCTCCGAACATTGTTGATTATATGAAGGGCGATAAGAACGGAATGGTGCCGATCATGACCAACAGCGAAAGCATTCTACAGTTCGGAAACAACGCTTACGGTAAGCCCGCAACAGCATTGAATATACTTCGCGAAACAGTGATGGGTCGCGAACTTTTCGATTATTCATTCAAGGAATACGCAAGACGTTGGGCGTTCAAGCATCCATCTCCAGCAGACTTTTTCCGCACGATGGAAGACGCTTCAGGAGTGGATCTCGACTGGTTTTGGAGAGGCTGGTTCTATACCACTGAACACGTGGATCAGAGCCTAGATGCTGTGAAATGGTTTCAGATCGATACCAAAGACCCATCGGTAGAAAAGCCGCTTGCCAAGAAGCAAGAAGACGCTAAGGAACCATACATCAGCGATATACGGAACGAGAACGCTTTCCAAAGTGTAGTTGAAAAAGATGCACGGACCCGCGATTTCTACAATAACGAATACGACCACTTCAAATGGACCATTCTGGATAGCGAAGATTACGACCGTTACATGGCACGCCTTTCCGACAACGAAAAGGAACTTCTCAATTCCAAGTTGAACTATTACCAGATCGATATTTCATCGCCTGGAGAATTGATAATGCCAGTCATTCTGGAATTGGAGTATTCGGACGGAACCAAAGAAACACATCGTATTCCGGCCGAGATATGGAAGACCAATGACAAGAAGGTCAGTAAGGTGTTTTTCTCAGAGAAAGAACTTGTGCGTGTAGTACTTGACCCGACCTTGGAAACGGCCGACATTGACCGAAACAACAACTACTGGCCACCTAGACAAGAACCTACTCGCTTCGAACTTTTCAAAGGAATCGATCGTCCTGACGAGAACCCGATGCAGCGCGCCAAACGAGCTGCCGCTAAGGGCAGGTGATCACGGATTGATCAGCTTGTCGATCTTATCGATCTGGCCGATTGGCATTCCCGCTTGTTCAGCATATTTCGCCCATTCCGTAATCGTGTTCTGAACAGAGGCGATTATTTCCAACGCCCTTTTGATGTTCATTTCACTGGCCACTTTCAGCAGGTCGGCCCGGTAGATGTTCTCGCGTTTTCCGTTCACCGCCATCTGATGCTGTTTCAGCCAGCGGTTCTCAGGATTGTAGGCGTAGGTCACATCATACGCAGGAGAAAGCCGCCATTCGCCTCGTTTGTCCATCAAGAAAGAGAGGTTCTTCGTATGGTCATCACAGTTGAAGCAGAGCGCGTTGAATACCATTCTGCGGAACAGTTCTTCGGCATCTGAATAAGGCAATCGCAGTTGGCGCATTACCTGAAATGCCTGTTCGTAGGAATAGACATTCGGCATGTTGTAATCGAAATGCGCGATGCCGCACAGCGTTTGCATGTGCAGTTTTTCCGTTCCGTTTCGGTCAAACCGCTTGGTCATGAAATGCGCGCGGCCGCCTTCTTCCAGCAATCGGCATTCGGTCATGTTGATGCCGCAGGCCTTTGCCATGAGATGATACGCATGCTCGATACGTCCGTAACCCTGAGGGTCGCCCAAAAGGTCGTTGCTCACGCCATCGAATTTGATGATCCAATGCTCGTAGCCTTCTGTTTGTTGGGCTTGGCCGGAACGGACATCGCCTGTTTGCGGGTTGTACGCTATGATGGCCTTGGCACGCGCTCCGCCAGCTGAAGTTCCCACTCGGATAATGTCTTCAACCCCAGCATTCTCTGACTTTTTGAAATTGGTTTCGAGCGAATTCCGTTGATGCAGAATGTCGCTTGCTAATCGCACCAGTTCGCTCACTTGCAACGTTTCAGACCGGTCTTTGAAAGAAGCGATGGCGGGTTTGAATTCCAGCGCGCCCATTCCGCGCGAACCGATGTAGCAGAGTTTTTCTATCGGGTTCATGCTTTGGACCGTTCGGCCCTGTCTTGCAAGCCACTCTTCAATTAATCGGTTACCGAATTTGTCTGGCAGGCTATCGGCCAGCAAGCCCGGTAAGCCTTGGAATGTTTCGGGATTGAGTGTTGGGAACGTAAAAATGCGCTTGCCGCTTCTTGCCTCAGCCAAGGGCATTTTCAGTGGAGAAATATCCAGGTCCAATTTCAGGAAATCTGGTTCGAATTCGAAGACCCCGTGGTTGGCTGCACCATTCCAAGCCACCGCCCCAGCACGAACCCCCCAAAGAAGCACTTCGGCAACTACCATTCGGTTTCGGGTTTATCGGTGGACTGTCGTTTTCCTGAAGCGCGGTAACGAATCGGTTTCTGCTCTTTCAGCAATTGCAGCGGACTTATGTCGGGCGAAACGTTCTGGAAGGCTTCGAGCAGGTCTAGGCGGTTCAGTGCACGCAGCAATTGAATGAGCGTGAGCAGCGAAACTGCCTGCCCCTTTTCAATACGACTTATGGTGGCCCGCCCAAGGCCAGAACGCTCGGCCAATTCTTCCTGTGTCATGTTCTGATCAAGACGGATCTGACGCAGTTGCGAACAGACGAAGCTTACGATAGCCGCATCGCTCATGGCCAACCAACCTTCTGTGATGCTTTTGTGATACATTAATCGTCTTATTAATGATTAACAAATCATTTCTGATACAAATGTATGTTTATTTATCAATGTGTCAAATAAATCACCATAGGCTTCAAAAAGGCAAATAACGAATCAAAAAAAGCACATTATTTGCGCGAATGCAGTCCGATTCGGTTTCCTTCAGTGTCAATGATGATTCCCATGTAACCGTACTCTTCGGATATCTGAGTTCGTGGAACAAAGATTTTTCCGCCAGCAGCTTCAACTTTGCACAGCTCATTGGCAACGTTACCTGAGGGTGATGTGAAGTAGATGAGCACACCATTATCCAGTGGTTTGTAAAACTCCTTGTTGTGAACCAAGGCACCCCCGCTTCCCATTCCGTCATTCACAGAGGGAAACATCGCCATATCCAACTGTGGCATTTTCATCCGGTGGAATTCAAACCCGAAAACATCCTTGTAAAACTGGATGGCGCGTTCCATATCGCCTGTTGGAATTTCAAACCATCCGACAACATTCTTATTCATGATCAGTGATTTAGTTCGGATGAAAGGTACTAAACAGCCTAAATTCGGAGCGTGAAAGCGGCACTCCACAAGCGATGTTTAGAATTGGCTTCCGAAAAGTCAGATTCCTTAGAGGCGGAAATGGCATCTATGCGTCAAGCCGCGCAGACAGAAAGCAAAAGTACCGCTGGCGATAAGCACGAAACGGGCCGAGCCATGATTCATTTGGAGCAGGAAAAACTGCATCAACAGTTGGCTGAAGCGCAATCCGTTTTGGCGGAATTGGAACAGATAAAACTCGAACAGAATTTGGATACTGTTCAGAAAGGCGCGTTGGTGCAGACCAACCGCGCCACGTTTTACATTGCCGTGGGCTTGGGCAAGATCAGCATTGACGGAAAAGACATTTTTGTGGTTTCTTCGCAATCGCCCATTGGGAAACAGATGTTGGGAAAACGCTCAGGAGAGAACTTCAGCATGAATGGAACGGAATATTTCATCACTTCGATCGAATAGATGAAAACGGCATTGCTCTCCATTTTTCTTGTCCTGTTCTCCGCACATGAATTCCACCTTTCCTTGACGGAGATCAATCACAATCCAGATAAGAAATCGCTGGAAATTGCCGTGAAACTATTTACCGATGACCTGACCGTTGCATTGAAACAAGCAGGCGCTCCGAACCAAATGGAACTTGGAACCGAGAATGAACCACCCGAAGCCAACGAATACATTGAAAGCTATCTGAAAACGCATTTGAAATTGGTTGTAAACGGCAAACCAATTGAGTTCACCTACTTAGGGAAAGAAGCCGAATTGGATGCAACATGGTGCTACGTGGAGGTGACTGACGTGAAGAAAGTCCAATCACTGCAAGTTGAAAACAGCTTTTTGATCGAAGCATTTGACGACCAGACCAACATGGTCAACCTCAATATCAATGGGCGGAAGAAAAGCGGCCTTGCTCGAAAAGGCAATACCAAACTCAAATTCGAATTCTAGACCACCGACACTACCTTTTCAGCCAATTCGGTCATCTGCCCGATCTTCCAAACAGACTGATTCTCCGTCTTTGCCACGTTGAGAAAATCCCGTTCAGATTCTGGGCGAACACAAATTAGCAATCCACCACTTGTCTGCGGGTCGCAAAGCGTGAATAGTTGTTCGCCACTAAGCGTGGTTGTTTTAGAAGAATACGTGCTGAAGTTCTTCATCGTCATATCGGGGTAGATGAACTGGTCCAAATACGTTTTCAGGTTCTCTAACAGCGGAACATCCGCATAATTGATACGGGCCGAAACACCACTTCCTTCGCATACTTCGATCAAATGGCCCATCAGTCCAAAACCAGTCACATCAGTAATGGCCGAAACGCCCTTCAGCGCAGAAACAGTCGCTCCAAATGTGTTCAACTGAAGCATTTGGTCAACCGTTCTTTTGTGGTCTTCAGGCGCAGCCTTTCCACGTTTCTGTGCCGCGCTTAGAATGCCAATTCCCAGTGGTTTCGTCAGGTAAATAAGGTCATCAACTTGGGCTTTGTCGTTGGTTTTCAGATCGGCAATATCCACCAGTCCCGTAACGGCCAGTCCGAATATCGGCTCAGGCGAATCGATGCTGTGGCCGCCCGCCAACGGAATATTCGCCTTGCCGCAAACTGAACGCGCGCCTTCCATCACTTTTTGCGCTACCGAAGTGGGAATCTTATCTACCGGCCAACCTAGAATAGCAATGGCCATCAGCGGCTTTCCGCCCATGGCATAAACATCAGAAAGCGCATTTGCTGAGGCAATTCCCCCGAAGTGAAACGCATCATCTACAATTGGCATGAAGAAATCGGTTGTGCTGATGATCGCTTTGTCGCCCTCAATTCGGTAAACGGCCGCATCGTCTTTCGTGGCATTTCCAACCAGTAGTTCTGGGAATTCAACGCCTTGTTCCGAAGTAGAAAGTATCTGCTCCAATATCTGTGGTGATATTTTACAGCCGCAGCCAGAACCGTGTGAGAATTGAGTCAATCTGATTTCTTCTGTGCTCATAATCTGTGTTCGTTTGCCAAGGCGATCAATTGGCTGGCGTTTTCATTGGCATCATTCGAATCGAGTTCGATGATAAGAGGTTTTCGCTCCAAGTATTTTTCCTTGCTGAAAGAATACCGCTTATCGTAGTAATTGAGTAACACTTTGGCCACCTCGTCCAGTTCGTTTTCGTTCAAAAGTTCCAACGCGGTCTTCA
>JBJOHR010000217.1:0-11799 GCA_046047575.1 Bacteroidota bacterium
TGATCGCTGCGATCATCTTAGGTCCAACCAGATAATTGGTTGAATTAACGCCCATGATGTCCAGTGCATCGATCTGATCGGTTACGCGCATGGTTCCGATCTCACCTGCTATGCTGGAACCTACTTTTCCAGCAAGAATGATGCTGATGATGGTGGGCGAGAACTCCAGGATCAACGAATCGCGAACGCCAAGACCTACCGTGTATAATGGGATGAGTGGACTTTCAAGATTGTACGCAAGCTGAATGGTAAGAACAGCCCCCATGAAGGTGCTTACAATGGCAACCAGACCGATAGATGCATAACCAACGGCCTGAATCTCTTCAAAGATCCGCTGTCTGTAAATGCGCCACTTCTCGGGTCTTTTGAATACCCTGCTCATCCAGAGCACATAGCGGCCAATGTGAAGGAAAATTCCCATGTAGTTGCGGCTAAAATTAGGTATTATGGCGGTTGCAGAAAACACGCGTCACAATTCAATGTCGGTTCTTGCGTTACCTTTGTCCTGCATGAAAAGCAAGCGTACTTTACTTATCATTTCAGTGGCACTGATCACACTGGCGGCTTGTTCTGATCGAAGAAGGGCGAAAGGAAAAGGATGCGATTGCCCCACTTTTGGACACAACGTTTTGGAGTCGGCAGAACATCAGCATACCATATTTAGGGTATAAGTACCGCAAAGTGAACGTGAACGTTCTTTTCTACCTACTTTCGGGCTGTTTAGAATCATTCTTAGTAAGGTGACTGCCAAAGATCTCACATTAGGACAACATGCCATTGTAGCATCCTTCTCTGATGAGAAGCTTGCAGGTTTTTTGGCCGAAAGAGGGATTGTTGCTGGGGAACGTCTTTGCGTAGAGCGGATTGCTCCAATGGGCGATCCGATTGCCATACGTGTTTCTGACCACCTACTGTGTCTTCGTAAGCGAGACGCATCTTCCATTATAGTTCAGGCAGAAGGGCTCTGAGTAAACTTCCACTTCATTCATGATTGAAAGGAGGCTGAGAGTAGCACTGGTTGGCAATCCCAACAGCGGAAAAACTTCATTATTCAATAAGCTTACTGGCCTGCATCAGAAGGTCGGTAATTTTCCGGGCATCACGGTAGAGAAGAAATCCGGTCAGTTCAAAGTGAATGGATTGACCGTTGATCTGGTGGATCTTCCAGGCACGTATAGCTTGCAGCCAAGATCCTTGGACGAAAAGGTGGCTTCCAAAGCAATTCTCGAGCTGGACAATGAAGATCATCCCGAACTGGTTCTCATTGTTGTTGATGCCTCGCATCTGAAGACCAGCCTTTACTTGGCGTTACAGGTAATTGAGCAGAGAATTCCTGCGATCCTCGTCTTGAACATGGCCGATCAATTGACCAGGCTATCGCCAGAACTGGATGTGGAAATGTTGGCCAGGCAATTGGATGTGCCTATTGTGAAAACCATTGCCCGAGATGGAGATGGTATAGCGGAATTGCAGGAATCGATTCGGCATCATTCGCTGAAGGCACCATCGGTAGATTGGGACCCTTCTGTTAAAGAAAGGCACTTGATCATCAAGGATATTCTGCTAAAGTGTAAGGCTGAAGGACCTGTAAAAGCCCATGCTGTGACTCAGAGATTGGACGACTACCTGACACATCCGATCTGGGGCTTGACTTTTTTCATGCTCCTGCTAGGCCTTATTTTTCAGTCCATCTACAATTGGTCGGCTTGGCCAATGGAGATGATAGAACGCTTTTTTACCTATACCTCAGATTGGTTTGCCTCTGCTTTTCCCGATGTTTTTCTGACAAGACTTTGGGTAGAAGGTATTTGGGCGGGGCTTGGCGGAGTGGTGATTTTTATTCCGCAGATAGCTTTTTTGTTCTTGTTCGTAACCTTGCTGGAAGAGACAGGATATATGGCTCGGGTAAGTTTCCTTACCGACCGATGGCTGAGAAAGTTTGGTCTACAAGGACGATCGATAGTTCCGTTGATAGGCGGTGTTGCGTGTGCTGTTCCAGCTATTTTGGCCGCACGGACCATAGCAGACCGGAAGGAGAGATTGCTCACCATCATGGTAACACCATTTATGAGTTGTTCAGCCCGATTGCCTGTTTACACGCTGATAATCGGTTTGGTCATTCCGGTGGGTTTTCAAGGGCTTACTCTTCTCGCTATGTACGCGATCGGAATCATGGCAGCTCTTGGCGCGGCCGTTGTGCTTAACAGAATCATACCTGCAACAGAGGAAAATCATTTCCTGATGGAATTGCCAGATTACCGCGCCCCGAAGTTGGGAAATGTGTTACTGGAAATAACCCGCAAGGTCACCCAGTTTGTTACGAGCGCAGGGAAGATCATTGTTCTCGTTTCGGTACTTCTTTGGTTGGGCGCATCCTACGGTCCGACCGACAGGCTGGCAGAAATTGAGCACAAGTATGCCAATAGTCAAGGAGAATTGGATGAACAAATGATGAAGGCAGAGCTCTTGGAGAGCTCATATATTGGAATTCTTGGCAAGGCCATTGAACCAGCAATTGCTCCTTTAGGTTATGATTGGAAGATCGGTATTGCACTGATCACATCGTTTGCCGCGCGAGAGGTCTTTGTAGGAACCATGGCAACCATCTATAGCGTTGGTTCCACAGAAAGCGAGGCCTATTCAGTTCGGTCGAAAATGATGGCCCAGAAAAAGGCTGGTACCGAAAATCCTCTGTATGATCTGCCTTTCGGCCTCTCGTTGTTGGTGTTCTACGCTTTTGCCATGCAATGCATGAGCACGTTGGCAGTGGTTAAAACTGAAACGAGTTCTTGGAAATGGCCGATGATCCAGCTGGTAATGATGACCGGACTTGCTTACGTCTCGAGTTTTGCCATCTACAATCTGATGCGCGTACTTTAGGCGCATGAATCGCGAAGACCGCATCCGACATTCCATCGCACCATTCTTGCCAAGCGGAACCGAACACCGCCTAGCCAAGCAGATAGTCGAATATAGATGTCATCTAACCATTACACGCGAACGGAAGACCAAGGCAGGCGATTATAGACATCCGTTTGGCAGTCAAGGTCATCGGATTTCGGTCAATGGAACCCTGAATCCATACGCTTTCCTCATAACGTTCGTTCATGAAATGGCCCACCTGATAACTTGGGATAAGAACAGAAACAGAGTCAAGCCACACGGGAAAGAGTGGAAAGAGACCTTTAAAGCAGAGATGCAGGAATATCTTACTGAAGATGTGTTTCCGCAGGATGTTCTTAAGGAGTTAAAACGTCATATGCGGACTCCGCTTTCCGCAACTGGCCGCGACCCAGAGTTGATCAGGGTTTTGCGTTCCTATGATGAACCAAGTGCTACTGTTTTCTTGGAAGACTTGATCCATGGAACGGAGTTCCGTTTGGGAAACAAGAAATTTGTGAAAGGCGATAGATTGCGCAAGCGATTCAGATGTTCGGAGGTCGGCACGGGCAAAGTGTATTTGGTGAGTGCAATTGCCGAGGTACTTCCCGAGTGATAACCAACGTTATAGAATGGTTATTTTCGCATGCCCTTTCAACTTGTTTGCATGTCAGAATCACTTACCCAGCAAATACCTACCGTTTCCGATCTTGCAGAGAATCTGGTGGGTTCTGAGATTATTAAGATAGCAGGAGAGATCAATGCCAGAATAGCAGATGGTGAAGATATTACCAACCTGACCATTGGCGACTTCAATCCTTCCATCTATCCATTGCCCAAAGGCTTGCTGAACGAAATAATTGCTGCGTACGAGGCTGGACACACCAACTACCCGCAAGCTAACGGAATGGAAGTGCTTCGCGAGGCGGTAAGCGGCTACATTGCAGATCGACAGCAATTGAATTATTCCAAGGAAGACATTCTGATATCGGGTGGCGCACGGCCTTTGATCTACGCTGCCTACAGAGCATTGGTGAACCAAGGGGAAAAGGTCATTTTTCCTATTCCGAGTTGGAACAATAACCATTACACATACCTCAATTCTGCGCAAGCGGTTGAAATTGATTGTACACCGGAGAATAAGTTTCTACCAACCGCTGATGATCTTAAAGCTCACGTGCAAGATGCTGCGCTTGTCGCGTTGTGTTCGCCTTTAAATCCTACGGGCACCTCATTCTCTAAAAAAGCGTTGGAAGACATTTGCGATCTCATTATTGCCGAGAACAAAAGGAGAGTTGGACAGAAACCGTTGTATCTGCTGTATGATCAGATCTATTGGGCACTTACGTTAGGCAAGACGAAACACTACGACCCAGTTTCATTGCGGCCTGAAATGCGTGAGTATACGATTTATGTTGACGGTATTTCTAAGGCTTTCGCGGCCACAGGCGTGCGTGTGGGCTGGGCTTTCGGCCCAAACAAGGTAATGGCCAAGATGCGAGCATTGTTGAGCCATGTTGGTGCGTGGTCTCCTAAACCGGAGCAGATAGCCACGGCAGCCTTCTTAAAACATACAGGTGCTGTTGAAGCAACCATTCAGAAACATCGTGATATGATCTCTGAAAGAGTGAATAAACTCTTCAACGGATTCTCTGCTTTGCGTGAAGTCGGTTTTCCTGTCGATGCTATTCAAGCAGAAGGGGCCATGTATCTTACCGTGAAGATCGATCTGGTGGGTAAAACAACGTCAGATGGAGAAGTGCTACATGACGCTCAGGACATTACCATGTTCCTTATTAAGCGTGCCAAAGTCGGAATCGTTCCCTTCTATTGCTTCGGTGGGTCCAGACAAAGCCCATGGTTCCGTATTTCGGTTGGAACCCTACAAGTTGAGCAGATTTCGACCGTTGTTGAAAATCTGCGCGAGGCGTTAAGCCAGTTCAAGAAATGAGCAGTAAGAATCCGAACCACTATGTGGTGATAATGGCAGGTGGAGTCGGCTCCAGGTTTTGGCCAATGAGCCGAACTCCGCATCCAAAACAGTTCCTGGATATTCTCGGAACGGGAAAATCCTTGTTGCAGCAAACCTATGAGCGTTCTAAGAAAGTGGTTCCCGCAAAGAACATTTTCATTGTGACGAATGCGCAGTATCGAAGTTTAGTGCGCGATCAGTTAAGCGGGATCAAACCAAGTCAGATACTTCTCGAACCAGCCAGAAGAAATACTGCTCCATGCATTGCCTATGCTGCATTTCGCATCAAAGCCATGAATCCAAAGGCATGCATGGTAGTAGCCCCTTCAGACCATCTAATATTGAAGGATAAGCAATATGCGGATCTGATCAATAAGGCTTTGGCAGAAGTGGAGGAGAAGGACGCGCTGATAACATTAGGAATTACTCCAACCCGTCCTGATACTGGTTATGGTTACATTCAGTTTGAAGAAAGCGCAGACGATGAAGGCGTGCATAAAGTGAAAAGTTTTACCGAAAAACCTGATCTGGCCATGGCCAAGGAATTGGTGAAAAGCGGTGAATTTCTATGGAATGCGGGTATTTTCATCTGGTCGGTAAACAGTATTCTCAGAGCCTTCGAAAACCTGATGCCCGACATGTATCAGTTGTTCCATGAAGGTGAACAGCGGTTTAACACCAAGGATGAGAAGAAATTCATTGAAACGGCTTATATGCAATGCAAGAGTATTTCCATTGACTATGGTGTAATGGAAAAGGCCAAGAACGTGTTCACCTTAGAAGCTGATATTGGCTGGAGCGATCTAGGCACCTGGGGATCACTTTATTCCTATTCGGATAAAGATGCCGAAGGGCACGTGATCCAAGGGAGAAACGTGCTGACTTACGATTCGAAGAACTGTATTGTCAATGTTCCTAAGAACAAGCTCGTAGTTATTCAAGGAATGAAGGATATGATCGTTGTGGAGAACGATGATATTCTACTCATTTGCAAGCAATCAGACGAGCAGCAGATCAAGCGAATCGTTAATGATGTAAAGGCCACAAAAGGCGAGAAATTCGTATAGAAATCGATTGATTTTGAAAACAATAAAAAAGCCCCGATTTCGGGGCTTTTTTATTTGTAATCGTTCGGTGATCAGTCCAAACTCCCTATCATCTTTTTCGGGTCAACCCACTCATCATACTCTTCGGAAGTAAGATAACCCAATGCCAAAGCAGCAGCTTTAAGGGTCGTTCCCTCTTCATGTGCCTTACCAGCAATCTCAGCTGCTTTGTAGTAACCGATCTTAGGATTAAGGGCTGTCACCAGCATCAAACTATTGTTTACCAACTCAGTGATGCGCGCATGATTCGGCTCAATGCCTTGCGCACAATGTTCATCGAAAGAAACGCAGGCATCTCCTATCAATCTTGCAGATTGAAGCACGTTGTATGCCATCACCGGCTTGAACACGTTCAATTCATAATGGCCTTGCGTTCCGGCAACCGTTACGGTGGTGTCATTTCCGATTACCTGTGCGCAAACCATTGTCAAGGCTTCACATTGTGTTGGGTTTACTTTTCCCGGCATGATAGAGGAACCTGGTTCGTTGGCAGGAATGATCAACTCACCAATTCCTGAACGTGGACCAGAAGCCATCATTCGGATATCGTTGGCAATTTTATTGAGTGAAACCGCCAACTGCTTCAAGGCTCCGTGGGTTTCCACCAACGCATCGTGGGCAGCCAAAGCTTCAAACTTGTTCTCGGCAGAAACGAAAGGAAGCCCAGAGAACTCAGCAATCTTCTTTGCGACCAACTCGGCATAGCCTTTTGGAGTGTTGATTCCAGTTCCAACAGCAGTTCCACCAAGTGCCAATTCACTCAAATGTGGAAGCGTGTTTCTAAGAGCTTTCAACCCGTGGTCCAATTGCGAAACATAGCCGCTGAACTCCTGTCCAAGAGTTAGAGGTGTAGCATCCATCAGGTGTGTACGACCGATCTTCACAACATCCTTGAACTCTTCTGATTTCTTCTTTAGCGTATCGCGAAGAATCTCAACTCCAGGAATAGTGGTCTCCACCACCATTTTGTAGCACGCAATGTGCATTCCGGTAGGGTAGGTGTCGTTCGATGACTGGCTCTTGTTCACGTCATCATTCGCTTTCAAAACCTTGTCTTTATCAGCGAGATTGCCACCATTGATCACGTGCGCACGGTTGGCAACCACTTCGTTCACATTCATGTTGCTCTGTGTTCCGGAGCCCGTTTGCCAGATCACCAACGGGAATTGATCATCATGTTTTCCTTCCAGAATCTCATCGCAAACAGCAGAAATCAGGTCACGTTTCTTCTCGTCCAATACACCCAGTTCACAATTGGTGTGCGCTGCGGCCTTTTTCAGGTAGGCAAATCCGTAGATAACCTCCAAAGGCATGCTGGCTGTAGGGCCAATTTTGAAGTTGTTGCGAGAACGTTCGGTCTGTGCGCCCCAGTATTTATCGGCAGGTACTTGAACCTCGCCCATGGTATCTTTCTCAATTCTATAATCTGACATGGTGTTTCTGATTAGGCCGACAAATTTATCCGCAGAATCCTAGCATTCAAACTATGGCTAACTTTGATTTGAACAACTTGACAATTATCATGAGAAACATTTTAGGTGCAGCCTTTTTATTACTTCTTGCCAGCTTCGCGAAAGGACAAACCATTACTGGCACCATCATGCATGATGGGATAATGAGGGATTACCGTTTGTATGTGCCGGCAGTGTATGACGGTTCGGAGGCCGTGCCGCTGGTTTTTAACCTACATGGTTACACGTCAAATGCTTTTCAGCAGGAAGCTTACGGAGATTTCAGGCCAATAGCTGACACGGCAAACTTCCTGCTTGTTCATCCTAACGGAACGCAAGACCAATCAGGTACCACATTCTGGAATGCCTTCGGTTCTCCCACTGAAACCGTAGATGATGTGGGCTTTCTTTCAGCACTAATCGATTCGCTGAACGCTGATTACAACATAGATCTGAACCGAGTTTACAGCACTGGCATGAGCAACGGAGGGTTTATGAGCTATCGACTTGCATGTGAGCTCGGGTCTCGAATTGCGGCCATTGCTTCGGTTACAGGGGCCATGATAGACCCCGCTTTCTTGGCATGTAACCCATCGCATCCAACACCAGCCATGCAGATACACGGAACGGCCGATCCAACAGTGCCGTACAATGGCGCAACTGGAGTGTTAGGTGCTGTTGCGAGTGCGGAATATTGGGTCGGTTTCAATAACTGCAACCCAACGCCTGTTGAAACAGCCGTTCCTAATATTGATATGACAGATCTGTGCACAGCTGATCATTTTGTTTACAGCGGGGGAGACGCAGGGTCGTCCGTTGAATTCTACAGAGTAAACGGTGGAGCCCATACTTGGCCAGGAACCAATCCGTTTTTCGTAACGCTTGGAGTCACCAACCAGGATTTTTCGGCTTCGGTAGAAATCTGGCGGTTCTTCAGTCAGTATCGATTGAATGAGTTGGTTGGAGTGGATGACCTGAGTGAAGAGGAAGTTAGCTTCACGGTCTTTCCAAATCCATCCAAAGGCGATTTTCGAATTCAATTTGCGGAGTATGGAAATAGAATGATTGAACTTCGAAATGCCTTAGGTCAATTGGTAAACGTGTTTCAAACAATTGACTCTGGTTTTGATCTGAATATCGACAGAACAGGAATTTACTTTCTAACTGTTGAGCAAGATGGCGTCAGACATTCGAAAAAATTGATCGTGGAATGAGAAAGATCACTTGTCCAAATGGTTGGCATACATTACTTTCGCCTCAAATTCTAAGAAGATGAGTGTCGGTATCGTTGTAATTTTCGCCTATATGCTATTGGGATTCTGGATGTTGGTATTCCTTGGACTTTGGATTCCTTTGATGGCAACATTGCTTTTCATGGAGCGATTCAGCCCAGAAATGGGAGAGAAGTTGGCAGCATTTATCGCTCCGCGCGACTAAGACTTACAGTAACGTTTTAACGTTTTCAGGAGGCCGTCCCAAGACGGCCTTTTTTTGTTTCACAACAATCGGTCGTTCGATCAGTTTTGGGTATTTCACCATCGCAGTGATCCACTCATCATCCGAAAGTTCCTTCCCATTGAAGTTGTCTTTGAAATCGGCTTCCCCACGCCTCAGTAGGTCGGAAGGTTTGATTCCAAGCATTTGAATCAGTTCTTTCAGTTCAGCTTCAGTAGGAATGTCGGTTAGATACTCAACGATCTGCGGTTCAATTCCAGCTTCGCGAATCAGTTGAAGCGTTTCACGGCTTTTGGTACATCTGGGATTGTGGTAAATCTTCATCATTCCGAAGTATTTTCGTTCCCGAACTGCAACAAGTATCCTTTGATGAACTTGTTCAGGCCGCCATCCATCACGCCTTGCACATCCGAAGTTTCAATTCCCGACCGAAGGTCTTTGACCAATTTGTACGGATGGAAAACGTAGTTGCGGATCTGTGCTCCGAACTCCACTTTCATCTTAGAGCCTTCCACTTCGGCTCGTTTAGCCAAACGCTTTCTCAACTCAATATCGTAGAGCTGCGATTTGAGGAGTTTCAGTGCAGCCTCTCGGTTTGCCAACTGTGAGCGGCTTTCCGTGTTTCGGATAATGATGCCGCTCGGATGGTGAGTCACCCGAACACCTGTTTCAACCTTGTTTACGTTCTGTCCGCCAGCGCCACCAGAACGGAATGTATCCCACGAAATATCCGCTGGATTGATCTCGATATTGATGGAGTCATCCACCACAGGATAAACGAAAACCGAGGCAAAGGACGTGTGTCTCCTAGCGTTGCTATCGAACGGTGAGATCCGCACCAAGCGATGCACACCGTTCTCACCTTTCAGGTTTCCGTACGCGTATTCACCTTCAATCTGCAGCGAGCAGGAACGGATTCCTGCAATATCGTCCTCCTGAATATCATTTTCAGTGACCTTAAAACCGTTCTTCTCTGCCCACATGATGTACATACGCATTAGCATGCCGGCCCAATCGCAGCTTTCGGTTCCGCCCGCCCCAGAATTGATTTCCAAAACCGCGCTCAATTCATCACCTTCATCGCCTAACATATTCCGGAATTCAAGATCTTCCAATAGGTCAATGAATAACTCTTGCTGTGCCTCTACCTCTTCTTCCGTAGCCTCCCCTTCTTTACTGAATTCATAAAGTACTACCAGATCTTCCAGTGCCGTTTCGGCCTTGGCGTAAGCTTTGGTCCATTCCTTTTTAGCGTTGGTCTTTTTCATCAACTCCTCAGCCTTCTTAGGGTCGTCCCAAAAACCAGGTGCAAGTGTTGTCTGTGTTTCCTCCTCTATCTCACGCAGTTTTCGGTCAATTTCAAGATAACCGCGCAGGTCGGAAAGGCGTTTTCTGAGGTCGTTCAGTTGATCGGTCGTGATCATTTCGTAATCGGATTAACGGGGCTACCGTGCCGCAAATGTAAGACAAGTGCTGTTGCTTGAAAATCAGCTTTCAGATAGCATTTCATTGATGAGAGAACCTTCAAAGCCTCGCTGCACGGCAAAGCGATAAATGGCGGATTTCCGCTTCCACGGATTCTTTTCCTTGAGTTTGGAGCGTTTTTCCTCTATGGTTTCGCGAAGTACGTGCAAGTAACGGTCTCCGTCAATTTCAGACAATGCCAATTGAATGCACTTTTTACTCACCTCATGTTGTTTCAGCCCTTCGGTGATCTTTACGCGTCCCCATTTTTTGATATTGAATTGTCCTCGGGCGTAGGTTCTGGCAAAGCGTTCCTCGTTCAGGAAATTCTCCTTCATCAGCGACAGAATGAACTCATCGCGCCATTCCATCGGCACTTTCAGGTCCCACATTTTCTGGTTCACATCGGCATGACTTCGCTCCTGATACGCGCAGTATTTGCGCAGTTTTTCAAGAAGGTTCAAACGCTCCGTTTCCATCTTGGCAAATTACGGATATGCAATTCAAAAGCGGTGTAGCTTTGCCGCCTTCACATGGAAAACAAACGCGCGCTCACGCTTCTTTTTGCCTCTCATGTCATCAGCAGTTTTGCGCAGGGCATCACCATGCTTTCCATTCCATGGTATTTCGCTTCAATTGTCAATGAGTCGGTGGTGTTCGGAAAGGTGCTTGCCGTGGCCACGTTCATCAGCATTTTTTGGAGTCTTTTTGCGGGAACGCTCATAGACCGTTATCCGCGGAAGAACATCTTTTGGATTGCTTCAATAGTTGGATTTTTTGTTCTGGGAGCGGCAGGATTATATGGCGAACTTCATCAGGAAGCTCCAATGTGGCTGGTGGCCGCCATCTTCGTATTCACCTTTTTCGGGTTCAATATCCATTATCCGAATCTTTATGCCTTCTCTCAGCAATTGGCTGCGCGAGGCGATTACGGCCGCGTGAATTCCATGATCGAGGTACTTGGACAAAGCACAAATGTGTTATCGGGGGCTCTTGGTGCCATTCTCCTCTCAGGAACAACGGGCGGTGCGATCGATCTCTTGGGGTTTCAGGTCTCGTTTCCGTTTGAGATCGAACGCTGGAGAATCTGGGAGGTCTTTCTGCTGGATGCTTCCACCTATGCGGTTGCAGCCTGCATCATTCCATTCATCAAGTATGTTGATGTCAATCCGCTCCCGATCGATCTTGACCGAATTGCGGAACGGTTCAAGCGTGGCTGGCGGTTTCTAATGATGAACAAGGAATTGCTCGTATTCGGACTGGCTTCCTACTCCATTTTCGTTGTGCTGCTGGTGGAGGTGCAGTTTCTGCTGCCCATTTTCGTAGACAATCAGTTAGAAGCTGGCGCAGACGTTTATGCCAGCAGCGAGGTCTATTTTGCTTTGGGCAGTTTGGCCGCTGGGTTTCTCATCATGAAACTGACGAGAAATCTGGCTCCATCCAAAACCATTGTACTGCTGATGTTGGTAGC
>JBJOHR010000218.1:0-3159 GCA_046047575.1 Bacteroidota bacterium
TTAATGGCTATCAGATATTCGCTGATCACATCAAGCGTTTCCTGCGGAAGCCATTCTCCTGTTTCGTTAAAGGCCTTTTCTCCGGCCAATACTTCTTTCCAAACAATGCTCCGTTTTCCGCTGTAGGCCTTTTGTACGGCTGCTTGCAAAACTTTGCTCGATGCAGCCCAGATATCGGGTCCTATTCCATCTCCTTCAATAAAAGGAATAATGGGGTCGTTAGGAACGTTCAGTTTGCCATTTACTACTGTGATCTTATTTCCTGCCATGGTATTTGTTTGTTTTGAGCGGGCGTAAATTTATACATATATGGTTACCAACCGCTGCTATTCAGTGGCGGTAGAGTTCGGTGTTGGCGTGGCTAAGGATTAAAGCGTACCTAGTAGTCTAGGTCAAGGTCCAACTGGTCGCGCAGCGCCTGCAGATGTGGATTTTCGTTAAGAAGTTGCTCATAGATCTCTTTGGGGGTGTAGGCCTTTTTCTTCACGATCACCTCCTTAACGGGAGTTTCAAGCTGAATCGCGTAATTGTTCAGATCCTTACGGATGGCGTCTATCAATACCGACCGGGTTTCCTGCAATTGTTCCAATTGGTGGGCACCATCCAATTCCAATTCAATGGTATGGTCTTCCTTCAGTTTGGGAGGATGCTTCGTTAACGAACTAAGGATACTCGGTTTGCTCCCGAACAACAGATGCACGCGGTCTTGCCATATCTGCCTCATTCGTTCTTCCGTAAAGCCATCTTTTGGGAGGTCGTCCACTTCGGACGCATCAGCATCTTCTGTCTTAAGCGCATCGCTTATCCTTACCCCGCCTCGAAACGACCTGCTTCTCGATTTAATACTAACCGCGTGCTGAATAATTGGCTCAGGGTTCGTTGGTGTTTCTGCGGTCTGTGCTTCAACGGAATCCGTTCTGTGCTCAGATATAACGACTTCGGTAAGTTGTGTTTCCTCGGTGCTTCCAAGGCTTGCCGAGGCGCTACCAGATTCTTTCAGAGGTGATTCGATCTGTGCCACAGGGGCAACAGGCGTTTCAGCTATGGACTTTTTTTTTTGAGGCACTGCAACCGCAGCACCTTGTCCGTCAGGCAGGTGGGCTTCGGGTGATTTGTGCAATGCACACATTTTCATGATGGCGAGCTCAACAGTTAGCCGCTGGTTCTTGCTGGCCTTGTACTGCACATCACACTCGTTCATCATCCGCAGACCTTTCAGTAGGTTTAGGGCCGAACAGCGTTTGGTCTGCACCAGATAGCGCTGTTGGATCTTTTCGGTGACTTCCAGCAACTGAACCGTAGATGGATCCTGGCACATGAGAAGATTGCGGAAATGCGTTGCCAGACCATTGATAAACTCATGACCGTTGAATCCTCTTTCCAACACTTCGTTAAAAAGCAGCATCGAACCGGGCATGTCGCCTTCCAATACCAGATCTGTGGCACGGAAATAATAGTCGTGATCAAGTATGTTCAGATTGTCAATGGCATCCTGGTAGGTAACCTTGTTGCCAGAGAATGTGACCAACCTGTCGAATATTGAAAGCGCATCGCGCAGCGCACCATCAGCCTTTTCCGCGATCACATGCAATGCCTCCTCTTCGGCCTCAACACCTTCTTTTGCTGCTATGTTTTTAAGGTGCAAAACCATGTCGCTCACTTGGATCCTTCTGAAATCGAAGATCTGACAGCGTGATAGAATGGTAGGAATGATCTTGTGTTTCTCTGTTGTGGCCAATATGAAAATGGCATGTGCGGGCGGTTCTTCCAACGTTTTAAGGAAAGCGTTGAATGCTTGGGCACTCAGCATGTGAACCTCGTCAATGATATACACCTTGAACTTTCCCTGCTGGGGAGAGAACCGTACTTGGTCTATGAGGTTTCGAATGTCGTCTACCGAGTTATTCGATGCAGCATCCAACTCAAAGATGTTGAACGCAAAATCCTCGTTCGGATCCAATTCACCTTCAAACGTATCCTGATTGATGGCTTTGGCCAGAATTCTAGCACAGGTGGTTTTCCCCACACCTCGCGGACCGCAGAAAAGCAATGCCTGCGCCAGATGATTGTTCCGGATGGCTTTCTGCAAAGTGGACGTGATCGCCTGCTGTCCCACAACGTCATCGAACGTTACAGGGCGGTACTTTCGTGCTGAAACGATGTAATTGTCCATAGTTTTTTGGCGGATTCCAAAGGTAGTATTTCGCCTTGCTGACGGTGTTAAAACTTATCCACGATCGTTGATAGATGTAGAGAATAGTGAATAGCCAGCGGTGAACAGGATGAACGCGCAACCCCATTAAGCTGAGTACAAAACGTTTCGAATTTTAAAGCTTAGAAATTCGAGCTTGACAACTGTTTGTATAAACGAACTGAATACTTACTTTTGCCGTCCGCTTTTTTGGCGGGTAACTGAACACAAACAATAATTAACTTATGAACCAGTACGAAACCGTTTTCATTTTAACTCCCGTTTTGTCTGAAGCTCAGATGAAGGAAGCGGTAAAGGATTACGAAAAGTTCATAAAGGCTGATGGAGGCAAAGTTGTCTCTACGGAAGATTGGGGGCTGCGCAAGTTGGCGTATCCGATCCAAAAGAAATCCAACGGCTTTTACAACCTTTTTGAGTTCCAAGCCAACCCTTCGCTGATCGCTGACCTTGAATTGAAATTCAAGCGAGACGAGCGTGTGATCCGCTTCTTGACAGTCAAGATGGACAAGTATCATGTTGAGTATGCAGAGCGCAGAAGAAACAAAAGAAAAGAAGTAAAAGCTTAAGGACATGGCAGGAAAGAAAGAAGGAGAGATCAGGTATCTCAATCCACCAACAGTAGAAGTTAAAAGAGACAAGTATTGCCGTTTTCAGAAGTACGGCATCAAGTTCATCGATTACAAAGACCCAGATTATCTGTTGGCCTTTATCAATGAGCAGGGTAAGTTGCTTCCAAGAAGACTTACAGGAACTTCTCTCAAGTATCAACGCAAGGTTGCACAGGCTGTAAAGCGTGCCCGTCATTTGGCTCTGATGCCTTATGTTGCTGACCTTATGAAATAAGAGACCATGGACGTTATTCTAAAGAAAGATGTAGATAACCTGGGTTACAAGAACGATCTTGTATCAGTTAAACCAGGGTACGCTAGGAATTACCTTGTGCCTCA
>JBJOHR010000219.1:0-4913 GCA_046047575.1 Bacteroidota bacterium
AATGAAGATCGATAAAGCGTGAATCAATAACGGGGGTTATTTCAGTCCAGGTCATTCCTCCATCATCACTTCGCCAAACCTCTCCGTCAATCCAGGTACCGACATAAACCGTATCCATTCCAACAATCTCAATATCATTGATGTCTGTATTGGTAAAGAAGGGAAGTTGTTGCCAAGTCTCCCCTCCATCCCTTGTTTTGATCATGTACCCATTGCTTCCACCGGCATAACCTTGGTATTGATCACTAAAACCCACGTCATAGAGTTTGTAATAATGGTTGGTTTCATGCACCAATTGCCAGCTTTGGGCAAAGGCGAACAACGGCACAAGTGAGAGTAGAAATAGAAGGATTCTCATGGAACAACCTTTTGATTTAACCAGATGAACGATTCTTGGAATAATTTCCATTGCCAAGATCGGCAAGTTACGGAAGAAGACCATTGTTAACAGTCTGACACTAAACTTAATCCCTGCATGATCACTCCGGAAACCACCAAATGCCATCGCAACCTTAAAATGATCATCAATGATCGATTCAAGCAACCCCAAACCCCAAGATCACGCTCAACCAAAGCATGGGTCACAATAAGCAATCGATACATTTGGACTTTACTGCGTGACCAATCGATTCCTATCTTCAACCCTTTCAAAACGGACCTCCACAGAACCACATGCTTTCCGAACTCTGGGAAACTTACAGTCACCTCCTTCCCTACCTTACCATTCCAGTGGTGAGCGGTCTGGTGGGCTGGGGCACCAATGCATTGGCCATTCACATGACCTTCTACCCTGTGGAGTTCGTGGGCATCCGTCCCTTTTTGGGTTGGCAGGGAATTGTTCCGGCCAAGGCGGCCAAGATGGCCGAAAAATCGGTGGACCTGATGACCACCAAACTCATAGACGTGCAGGAACTCTTCAATAAGATCGAACCGAAGCGCGTGGCCGAAGATCTGCAACCGGTGTTGGAACGCATTGCCCGACAGATGATAGACGATGTGATGAAGCGGGAGGCTTGGGTAATGTGGACGGCCACACATCCTCTGGTAAAAGAGACCATCTACAAACGGGCCGTGGAGCAGATGCCCGCGGTGGCCGAAGACATGATGCTGGACATTCGCGACAACATTGAGGAATTCTTAGACCTGAAAGGTCTGGTGGTGGAACATATGACTGCCAACAAGGACCTGACCAACGAGATCTTCTTGAAATGCGGGTCGGAAGAGTTCAAATTCATCAAGATATCAGGCCTTTATTTCGGTTTCCTTTTTGGTGTGGCACAGGCCATCGTCTGGTATTTCAACGATTCGTGGTGGTTGCTGCCGTTGGGCGGACTCATTGTAGGATGGGCGACCAACTGGCTGGCTTTGAAGATGATCTTCAATCCGAAGAAGGAAATTCGAATCCTAGGTATCCGATTCCACGGACTGTTCATCAAGCGTCAGCCCGAAGTGGCCACGGAATACAGCAAGATCGTGTCAGACAAGATCCTGACCGTGGAACGCATGTTCGACCGTATTTTCCGTGGTAAGGCTTCCGACAAACTGGTATCTATACTGCACGGACACGTAAAGCGCAGCATTGACGAACAGGCTGGCCTGTCTAAGAACCTCTATCAGATATTTGCCGGCACCAGGAAATACGATGAGCTGAAGAACATGGCGGCCAATCGCTTCGTGGAAAGCCTTCCACTTTCTATCCATCGCACCTTTGAATACACCGAAACGGCCTTGGACCTGGAAACTACCATGCGAGAGAAGATGGCCGGACTATCGCCAGATGAGTTCGAAGGCGTGCTGCGACCTGCGTTTCAGGAAGACGAATGGATACTCATTCTGGTTGGCGCTGCCTTAGGCGGACTGGCCGGCATGGCCCAGTTGGTGTTCATGTTCTCAGAAAGTCCTTTCTAGGTCCACACTGCCATTATCTGAACATCTTCATCGATCAGGTTTCTGCCTTCCGCAAAGCCGATTTGTAACCCTGTTGGCATCATGACCGTTCAAGGCTGTCCAAACATGTTGCTAAATCAACATATCAAACTCGGAAACCTAAGCGGCAAAGGCCGCCTCTCCTCTGTGCCTCTACGCGAGGCATTCACCAAAGCCTGATACATCATGAAAACGAAAGTAGCAGCTGCAACAGCATTGTTGTCGTTGGCCGTGTCGGCCTCCGCGCAGATCACCAAGAATCAGAAATACGATTGGGGTTGGTCTTATAAACTGGAAATGCCCGAAACGGGACTTAAGTGTGAGTTTCCCGAAAAGCCAGTGGTGACCACCCTCGCCTATGGCTATATGACGGCCGCGGCCTATAAGGACGAGTTGTACATTGCTGCCAAGTTGGAGAATCCGAACCCGGCAGACATTCAAAACAAAACGCTCCAGTTTGCCCGAGAACTACAGAAAGTCTATGGCCTGCCGATACAGGATGTACGATTCGGGAAGATATCGGCTGAAAACGGTAATCTCACCGTTTCCGCAACGGCCAAAAGCGGCTATGCACAGTTTCATATCGATGCATTTGCTTCAGAAGATGTGCTGACCGTGTTCCTGTATGCTCATCATGATAAGCTGACCGTACCCGGACATTTCTTTGCAAGCTCCTACTCTGCTGCCGATATGAAGACCGGTCACCTGAATGGAAGCCGTCCACAGCCGTCCACCGAATCCATTAGCATGGAAATGGAGAACGGTCGCAGTGTGGTTAGACTGAAAAACTCACCCGTAACAGTGGAATGGCCGGAAATCCCCATGTTGATCGCCAAAAGACATCAGACCGAATATCACCTTATGAATGAAGGCAAGCACTACTCGGTACGAATGTTGGAAGTTGGTCCGCAGGTGAGCTACGCTTTCTTCAACACCCTTATTACCAAGGAACAGAAAGAACTCCTGGCCGACCGCCAGGTCGAAATTCTTTCTGACGAAACAGATGAGGCCTTTCAGATCGGAAGCGATAACGAGGCATTCTTCCGAAAGATCACCTACCGCAGCCCCAAAGGAACCGTGTACCGCTACTACGTGGGCGCCCAAAGTAAGATCTACGTGCAGGAGCTGGAAGCATCGGACAATGCCACTGCTGCCGAAACACGGTTCATTAACACGTTTGAGCAATCTGTGCGCAACGAATTTGACACACGTACCATCGTATCGAAATAATCAGGAAGAGGTAAGTTGGTTCAGGGACCGCCACGCGAAAGCATGGCGGCCTTTTTTTTCTAGAAACTAGCTTTCACCGAAAGCACAAAGTTCCGTCCAGCCGCCACAATACCAGAACTGTACGGACGATAGCGCTGATCGGTAAGATTCTCAATACCTCCACTAACGGTAATGTGCTGCAAAAACTGGTACGAAGCCTTGAAGTTGATGGTGTACCAGCTTGGCGACCACGGATCACCGTTCGCGTCCGTGGCGTAGATCTCGGGTTTTCCTTTTTCCTCTTCTGGCATATTCTCATGCTTCACGGCTCCGCTGTACTGCGCGTTCAACTGCACCGTAAAGGTTTTGTAGTGATAGGTTAGCCGTGACATTCCGAACCAAGGTGCCGCGTGCCGCGAAGGGCTTGTTTCGCCATTGTCCAACTCCTCTCTCCCAACCTGCCAATTGAAATCGGACGAAAGTCCGAAACCGAGTGGCAATTTCACCTCTACTCCTGCTTGGATTCCGTAAACATTGGTAACGGCCGCGTTCTGCATGGCCTGCACTTGGCTCAATTCGCCATCATATAGAATGCTATCCAACCCATTGAGCGTGTAATCTCTGCGCACCAACGCGTTGGTCAGAATGGTGTAGTATCCTGTGAGGTCGAGTTTCACCACATCGGCTATCACTTTGGCAATGCTCACATCCACGTTGTAGGCGTATTCGGCTTTCAGGTCCGGGTTCGGAACCGTGACCGTGCCAGGCTCCGAATCGAAGACCTTGCCCACATCATCCACGTTGGGAGCACGGAAAGCCGTTCCGAAATTGGCGCTCAATACCCATGTTTTCGTAGGACGATACACCAGCCCGAAACTTCCTGTTAACGCCCCGTTGCTCAATTGGGCTTCCGTAAACGGGAACGGATAGAACGTGGTATCGAAATCGGCATTCAGCAGGAAATGATTGTAGCGCAATCCTGCCTGCAAGGTCACTTTCTGATGCACTCGGTATTGATCGGAAATGTACACCCCGTAACTCGACCAATTCGAATTGGGATAACGGGCAGATCCTTCGAACTCCACACCTGTGGCAATGTTCTCGTCAATTCCCAAAGACAAAACGTCATCCCAAACCACTTCAAAACCATAGTAGAGTTTGTTCTTGCTGCCGATGGATTTCACGAAATCGAGGTTGCCTGAATACGCGTAAACCTCTTCCAAACGCGTTTCCCGTTGATCTTCGTTGAAATTGCGACTGATACGGCTTTCCGAGAAGAACTGGTGCGCCAAACGGATGCTCATCTGGTCATAGACCGCATTGTTTCCGCGGTGCGTGATGCTCAAGGCATTCATCATCCATTTCTGCGGACCGTAACTCCATTCGCCATAACGCGGCAAACCGTTCCGATAGCGTATCTGCCTATCGTAACGCGAATAAGAAGACGTCTCCGACCAATGGAAACCGTATTCGATGTCCCACTTATCCGTAGGCGAATAGCGGAATTTCTGCATCACGTTCATTTGCGAATAACCCGATGGCTTCTGAACACGCGGTTCGTCATTCGTCACCACCACATCCATACTGTCCTGACGCTGAACATAGAACGGTCGCAAGTATTCATCAGGTCCGTATCTTCCCATTTTCAGATCACCGAAACGGCTGTACGTGGCACTGCTTATCATGGCGAACTTCTTCCAGCCTACCCCGAAATCAAAGTGGCCTGCAAACTCGTTATTGGCTGAGGAATAGCGCGTTACGGCCTTTCCAGTGAAGTG
>JBJOHR010000220.1:0-5749 GCA_046047575.1 Bacteroidota bacterium
CACGCTACCCTACCAGCCCAAGGCGCGAAACATAGACCTGATAAACTTCTCGTTGGAGCGCACCGAGATAGACAACGAATCCAACAAGACCACGGTGGATTATAACGTGTTCGTACGGGGAGGAGTAAAGATCGATTTCAGCACCGGACTGTTCGCCACTGGCATATACGACCGTCAATATTCAGTACATGAGGATTCGGATCCCGACAACACGTTCACTGTGATCGCAGATGGGGATACCACTGAACATCGCAAGAGGTATTTCCTATTGAAAGGTTCGGGGGAGGCTGAAGAAGGTTTTGTGATTCCTGCCGACTTTGCCATAGGTAGCATGATGAACATTCATGCCCGTTTCAGCGAAGTAGTGAGCTTGGGAGGGACGGTCGGACTTTCCACCTCACTTAGAGGCAACTTTCAACTTCTGCTTGGTGGCGTGATCACTTTCGGAAAATTCCAGCGCATTTCACTCCACGGGGGTGCCGCATTCGGGTGGTACAGCGATCTGAAGAACGGTTATGAGGTTTACAGTGATTCGTCCGAAGACACTAAACATACATATCAGTATACCGATTCTGATGCACCGATGACAGACCGTTTCGGCATCAGTTGGTTTGCTGGTATCAGCTACAACATAACCAGGGTCAAGGAAGATAATGTCGCAGAATAGTATTACCAGCCCCGAGTCACTAACCCCCCAAACCCCACCGCCCCTCAAACAGCCCCAGCCCCGCACCCAGAACACCCCCCGGCCCGGACGGTCGGCCGCTGTTCAAAGAAGACAGTACGAATGTTAATCCTTTAGATAGATCGAAATGCCGTTTCAAGACATGTACAACAACCATGTTCCCGATCCTGACAAGACCCAGGCAGGAACACTCATGGATCAATTGGAAGCTCTGTTGCAGCCTTACCTTCGTAACCTGAGCCCAGAAGAGAACACTCAGGTCGGGTTCATCTCAGAGAACAACAAGCTATTTGTCAACAAGGTCAAGGACTACCACTCGGCCCAACCCGCGCTTGACAGTCCAGATGTGGACTGGACAGAGTGGGAGGCAGACTACGACAGTCGCCAGTTCCTTGAACTTGGAGCCCTTAGGCTGGAGGCACTTGCCAAGGCCATGACCGAAACCCGAAGGCTGCATGACTACGACAATTACCAGAATGCCCTCATTGACTATAGCTACGCCAAGTACAAAGATGGCACCTCGCCAGGCCTAGGCTACGATACTAAGGTAGAGCAGTTGGGGCAGTTCTTCTCTGGTGGTGGTGGTAGCACGGCCGATAGCGGTATCAACCCTTAATGGGGCATAAGGCCTAAAGTTTTGGGCATTATGCCCAAAACTTTAGGCTTTTTACCTAAAAAATGAGCCGTAAAGCCTAAAAAATGAGTTAAAAAGCCTAATAAATGAGCGTAAACACCTAAAAAATGAGCAATAATGCCTCAAAAGTTGGCCTAAATGCCTAACGAATGTGCTAAAACTGCCCGTAAATGCCCAAAGAACCAAGAAACCCGGTTTCATCTCTAGATGTTGGCAAAATGGTACGCCACCATATGCTTGGCAAGCGAATGTCCCATGCCATGATGGCGCGAAGGCTCAAACGCAACCAAAGTACCATAAGGCGCATGCTGCACAACACCTCCGTGCAGACCTATCTTGTTTGGGAACTCAGCGTGGCCCTCAACCACAACTTCTTCTCCGACCTGGCCGCCCAGCTCAATGCCGCCACCGAAGGCAAATTGGAGCAGCAACAGACCGAGTTGGAACAAATGAAACAGGAATACACCAAGCTCAAGGAGGAACATGCGTATCTGAAGAAAGCCATAGACCTTCTGAGCAAACAATAGAATGAACCACCAGGAAATGCAGAAATACCGGAACATAAGCGGCAACTCGACCGTGAAGGCCTTTACTGCCGAACAGGCCAGCATCACCATAGAATTCACCAATGGCGAGGTGTACGAGTACAGTTACAGCAGCGCTGGCAAACACCATGTGGAGACCATGAAACTGCTGGCCAAGGCCGGCTACGGATTGGGCTCTTACATAGAGGAGGTGGTAGAAATGGGATGGTCGAGGCAGTTGGTGTGAGGAGAAAAAGGAATGTTATGAAATCCGTAAGAATTTGAACAGGCAACTGAAGCAGACCACATAAAACCTACATTCATTCAACCGATACCCCCTAAAACCTAAAACCATGAAAGCCTTTCTGACATCCATTTTACTGCTTGTTGCTTACGCCCTGCAAGCACAGACATTCGAAAATTTTCTGCCCACACCGATAGCCGGTCATCAGATCATTGCCTACACCCACTCTGACCCACGGCTATTGCCTCTGCTCAAACTCACCTTGATAGCAGAGCGTGCAGATGTCAGCAGCCGCATCCTCTTCGGCACCGACTTTTATATGACCGAGCAGGAGGCCTCAGAGCGGGAGCATAGCATCCGGCTGCGCACCTTTCTAGGAGAGGAACTTTTCAAGAAGATATCGGAGACCAACCAGTTGGATTTCCTGAATTTGAATTGAAGCTCCGATGATGCCTTCACCTTCGAAAACCTTTAACCGACCAAAACAGCTGCATATGTCATTCGGAATCTGGAAAGAGAAATACTCAGTAAGCAACGTCATCATTGACGATCAGCACAAACGATTGCTTGACATTCTATTCAGGCTCGAAAGGCTGGTGAACCACAGGAAGGGAGCTAGTGAACTGGTAAGGCTGCTGGAGGAAATGTCCGAGTATGCTCAGGATCATTTCAGGTCTGAAGAAGACTATATGCAGCGCATAGGCTATCCCGGCCTCGACCGCCACCGCGAACTGCACAGCCGTTATGGCCTGCAAGTGCTGCAGTTCACCGTGCAACACATGGAAGAAGCCCAGGAGAACCCGCGCGAAGTGCTCAACTTCCTCACCCACTGGTGGACCGACCACATTCTGAAAGTGGACATGGACTACGCCAAGTTTGTGAAGAATAGAGGGTGACGCAGGTTCGTGTGCAGGCAGAATGACCAAAAATGCCTATTGACATTGTGATATAAAGTGGTCAAATTGCCCACCAACCAATACATGTTGTCATGACCACAATATTCGGAACCGTTCTTTCCAAAGACGGATTTACGCCCATACCCAATGCAGATATGACCCTTTGCATTCCTGCGCGTCCCCGTAACTTCATTACATCCACTCGTACAGATGACAATGGCAATTACAAATTCGCTCTTAAGGGTCAAGATGAGGTTGCGGAGGCAAGTGTTCTTGCAGATTGCTCAGGTCACTGTCCACAAGAACATATTCTGACCGTCTTCCCAAATAGAAATCATGAGGAGGATTTTCTATTGAGGCCTATGCCGGATTCTGGAATTTGTTGGTAAGGTCTATTAGAAAAACGCCCTCACCTGCATGGTTCCCGTGTGCACGGCCTTGTTGGTATCGCTCTTACGCCCACTGTACTGCACATTCACCTGCATGTTCTTGCCCAGGCGCATTTGCACAAAGGTGCTCCAGGTGTAATTGAATCCCGCTTTTAGGCCTTCCAGCAGTTCAAATTCCACGGTATTGCCCGTGGGGCCGTAGTACGTAATGCTGATGAAGTTGAAGGTGGCGTTGATGCTGCCCCTTTGAAGGATGTTGTACTTGCCATCGATACCCGCATCGCGCACAATGGCCTGGTTGGTGCCCGTGTTCTCGGGCTTGAAATTGAGCTTATCGGCATAACGGAACCTGCCGCGCACACGCCATTTGGTGCCGGGTTGAAATACCAGTTCGGGCTGCGCCTCGTAGTACTGCACATCCAACTTGTTGTTCTCAAAAAAGGAGTCGGTCACCTTCCAGCCGTATTCTCCACTGGCGCTGAAGGTGAAGATCTTGGCAAAGTTCCAGCGCACCTTCAGCTTATGGAAGGTATTGCTGCGGGTTTCGAATCCATTGGCCAGATAAACCTTGGTGCGGTTCTGGGCATAGGTATAGTCGGCACCCACCTTGCTACTGCTTCGGTTAAAGAAGAAGGTGTTGCGCAAGGAGGAACTGAGCGTTACCAAGGTGCTGTCTGACACGGTGCTGAAAAAGGGGTCGAAGGCCTCCAGCAGATTATCGCGCTGCGTTTTACGGTCAATACGGTACACCAACTGGTCTGAGAAACGTGCCACAAATTTGCGGATGCCTGTTTTGCCTCCCCACACCACCTGTGGCGAAAGGTTGATCACCTCATTGAACTGCGTGGTGTAAACCTTGGTGAAATCGTTGGTTGGGGTGAACACGCGTATGTAGCGTGCGGTATCCTGATACACGGCCTGCACATATTCGTTGATCTCGCGCACGCCATTGTTGTTCTGGTCAAGCCAACTGTAGGCGCCCTGCCCGGCAGGTACTTCCACGTAAATGAATTCTTTCTTGCTCTCCAGCCCCGAACCAACTTCGTAGAACGTGCTGGAGGTAATGGCACCTTTCAGCACCTTCAGGTCGTATTGCAGGCGGTTCACCAGCGTATTGTCGGGCCGGTTATTACTGAGCAGGGTATCCTTAACCGTAAGTCTGCGGTAAGTTACCGTTGCGCGGAAAATGTGGTTGGGGTTCTTGCTCAGTTCGCCCGTCAGTCCGGCACTTTCGCCCACGCTCGAATACTGGAGTTGGCCACCGCCCGGAAGCCAGTCATCGCGCCTTTGGTAAAAGATGGAGTAGCGGTTCTTCCATTCATCGGGACTTTTGATGTAAACCTTGGCATCGTTCCAGTTGTAGCTGAGGGCCGTTAGCGAATCGGAATTGGAGGCAAAGAAGCGGTTGTCTTCAAAAATGTCCACTGCGCCCACCGTAAACCACTTGAACTGCTGCTGTATGCCTGCCTGAAATCGCCCGAATCGGTTGTCCACCTCGCGCCCGTCCGATAGGATATGGCTGGCATCAAGGTCGAACTTGAAACCCTTGTGGGCCACCTTCACGGTAAGCGCATTCTGGTAGGCGTTGAACACGGTCTGGTTAATGAACGAACGGAAAGTGTAATCCACATCGGCCATTTTCTTGCGACTGAACCCCAAGCGGGCAGATGAGATGTATTGATCGGTGAACTCGTTGGGCTGGTTGCGCAGGTTCCAATCACGGTCAAACTCCACCGTTCGGAAACGCTCAATGGGCCGGAAGTTCCGGTCGATGGTCTCAAAATCAACCCCGGTGCGAATGGCCCATTTGCTGGTATCGCCAATGGGTATCACGTGGTCATACTTCACCTTGACACCATAGCCCAGATTGTCTTCGCCATCGATGCTCGAAAAGCGGTTGAGGTCGGTGTTGGACAGTGCTCCTTCTACCGAAACAACCCCGTTGCGCGCCACTTTATACTCGGCTCCCAATGTAAAGAGCTGGTTCATCTTAGGGGTGATGATCTGTTGGGCGGGAACGTATCGGCCCTGACGGACACCTGTTATGGAATCGGGGGCCACCCATTGGTACACGCGACCGTTGGCGCTTGTCTGCACCTGCACGTAATCGCCATTGCCTGGCCCGGCATCGGAAAATCGAACTTGATACAGTCCTGTGTTGGGGTCTATGCTGTAAATGAATATTTCGGGCACGTACACCGGAATGCCGCCAATGGTAACAGTGGTGTCGGTCTTTTGGTAGCGCACCTGGTCATTGCTGAAACCCACCGAATCAATGGAAGGGATGATGGCCAGGTTGAGGCTGTCACCAATGTCTTGCAGCAATTGAAGTTGGTCGCCCGTCAGGTCACCGTTCAGCAGGCTGTTCTTGCCGTCC
>JBJOHR010000221.1:0-13147 GCA_046047575.1 Bacteroidota bacterium
CTGGGTCTTTCCAAAAGCAATCTGTATAGAGGACTTCGTGTATCCTATTCGGGGGCTTTGTATGCGCAGGGAGAGTTTAAGACAAAGCGACTGAGCGCGGTTGCCGGACTTAGGTATGAGATCATCGGTATTGACGATTTTACTGAAACCAGCAGTCCGGTTTTCCGGTCGGGTCTCAACTACCGAATTGGGCAAGGCACGTTTCTCCGTGGGTCTTTCGGGCAATCGTATCGAATACCGACCATTGCAGAACGTTACCTCGATGACGATCTGAACCCTTCTGTGCGGATCATTCCCAATCCGGATCTGAGCGCTGAAAAAGGTATGAGTGCGGAATTCGGATTGAAACAGATCATAGCGGTAAGCAAGTGGCAGGCCTACTTGGATTTCTCTTACTTCTATCAGCAGTACAAAAATCTGGTTGAATATGGATTCGTGTCGCAGCAGACAAGACCAGACCTGTTCGTTGGTCTACCGGCCAGCTATATCATTGGTCTTTACCCGCAGAACGTAAGCAACGCGCTTATAACCGGATTTGAAATCGGATTGGCCAGCCGAGGTTCAGTGGGCCCCATTGGCGTTACAGCTCTTATCGGCTATACGTACAACTATCCTGTTAATCTCGATTCGGCCAAGAACTACGGTGCCGATCAGTATCTGGAAGAGTTCTTTACCTATCTGGTAGACAGAATTGAGGCTGACAATCCTGACGCAGAAAAATTGTTGAAGCTTCGGCCCCGCCATTTGGTGAAGGGCGATGTTCAGCTTAGCTATAAGAAGGCCTCTATCGGACTTACGTTCATTTATGGAAGTTATCCGGAGAACATCCCAATTACGGAAACAACCGCTGTTGACTTTATTTCTGGTGAGTTCGGTGCTACGCAGCGGTATAACGATGCGCATGAGAAAGGCGATCTCGTCTTTAATCTGAGAGCGTCATACGAGGTGTTGAAGCAGTTGAAGGTCAGTTTCATTGTGAATAATCTTACGAATAGGATCTACTCCTATCGTCCAAGTAAGGTAGAGCCGATACGCAATTTCACGCTGCAGCTGCAGGCTACTTTTTAGAAGAGTGTGGAACTTGGAATGAGCTTATTACCTCATTGTCCTCGTCAATAATGCTCAGTTCCACGTGATCATCATTTACAATACGCACTTTCCCAAAGGCATTTTTCAGGTTCTTATTACCAAGACCGTTTCCACCTTGGTTCCAGATCTTCTTCATGCGGAATTGGAATGTGAAGGTTCCAATAAGCTTGAGGTAGTAGGCCAACTCGGTTCCTGTAACGCTTAGCCCGCTGGCGTTCAACTCGGGCATGCCGGCATTCGCCCCATCATCCATCACATTATGGTGCGTGTCGCCACTTATCACGATCACGTCCTTGATGTCATTCTCCTTCAGAAACTGCATGAAATCGTTCCGTTCTTCAGGAAATCCCGCCCAATATTGGCTAAAGCCCCACGCCATGTGAAAACCGTAAAACCCTTTCATGCTCATGTTCTGGATATTTACCCCTGCCCGGATCAACTTTTCGCAGGCACCATTCAGAGGAACGCCACTTACAATGAACTTCCAATCGGCATCTGATTCTTTCAGTTTCTTCTTCAGCCAATCCATCTGCTTTTCACCAAAAAGTGCGTAGTCCTCAGGGGGGTCCCATCGCCATTTCTTTTTCTTCTCATCGTAATCAAAACCGTCCATGTTCGGTCTGTCCTTGGCACTGTTTCGGTCAAGCACGAAAAATTCCGCATTTCCGAATTTGAAGGAATGATAGATGCCTTCGCTGGTGTCCTCTAGTGGATAATGCGGGAAGAATTCATCATAGCCTTTGATCGTATTGCTGCGCCAGAATGCAGGGAATTCAGGCGCGAACATCTCATTCACTACCCGGCCTTTTTCCTTATGCGCTTTCCAATCGTTCTTGCAGTACCGGCCACCGCTTCCACCAACGTAGTCGTTATCGTCATACACATAGTCAATAGGCACGGTGCGCAGCATGTACTTCATCTGCTTTTCATCATAACGTTTCCTGTAGCTTAAGGCCATTCCTTCCCAAGTGGAAGAATAATCGTGCGCGATCTGATAATCCGGATAAGTGTAATCGCCCGTGTGCATCAGGAAATAGGGTTCGTGCAGCGGCATCACATCAAAGACCTTCATGTTCTCTGTTTCCTGACAAGAACCTGTTACGAAGGTGAAATCCCCTTTTGTGCCAACGGCTGGGAATGTTCTGAACGAGCCGCTGACCGAGTCCAGTTGCTGACCTACGAAAACACGATAGAAGTACTTGGTATCGGGCCGCAATCGATCCATATCAATGACAATGGAGCTGTCATTATGTATGATCGGTCTTGCCAGAAAGATCTGAACCGAGCTGTAGGTGGTGTCGGCTGAAACATGCAGCGTCAGATACGCATTGGGAACAGTTGAACGTAAGAACATTCTGGCCGATGTGTCGGTAACTGCACCGATCACGGGCCCGTGCGAAATGTTCTGCCCAGAACAGAGCAGGTCGGAAAGAACGATGATCAGGACTGCAATTGCCCGGATCATGGTTTTAACCTTGATTTTTCCAAGGTCCGGTTATGGCCAAGGTCAGCCCTGCGTGTTGAATATTGACGAACATGGTCTTACCGCTTGGAGAAAAGCAGATACCCGTAAATTCCGATTCATGCTGAGTGGCATGGCCGAAGGTGAAAATGTGTCCTTCTGGCGTTACGCCTCTCAGGTATGCATCCGTATCGTCCTCACAGATCATCACATCGCCCCAAGGAGCAACACATAGGTTGTCGCAATATTTCATAATGTTCACATCATTCGGTTCGATGAACAGTTCCAATTTGCCTCCTTCCGCATCTGGGGTAAGTTTGAAAACCTGACCCTTCATAAGGTCGCCACCATTGGTGCAGGCAAAGTAGATCACACCTTCATCGTACCACATGCCTTCGCCACGGGCAAATATGGCCGCACCTTTTTCATGTCCCCGGATTCTCAGGTCATCTTCGGGTGCTTCTGCATCATCCAGATCGATCCACTCCAGCGCCATTGGAATATTGGTCAGAATGTCTGGACCAAGGCTGTCAGGCCAGTTGCGCGTATCGAACTTGGAGCCGTTCTTAATGGCCAAGGCCTGTAGTTTCCCGCCAGAGTGCAGGTCATCCTTCTTGTTAGGAATAAAGCGATAAAGCAGACCATCGCCTCGGTCTTCGGTCATGTATAGTATTCCTTCCTTCGGGTCGTAGGCCACAGCCTCGTGGTTAAATCTACCGGCTTCTTTGATCGGTTTTGGTGCTGCGCGCATTGGTTCCTCGGTGGCAGGAACTTCAAAAATGTACCCGTGTTGAACTTCTACGTTTCCTTCGAAGTCGCCCGCTTTGGTCACGTCCTCTTCGCAAGTAACCCAACTGCCCCACGGCATGACGCCACCAGCGCAATTCCTGTACGTTCCGGCAAGACTCAAAAATTCCTTTTCAACCTGTAGTGTTTCCTCATTGAAAACCAAGGTTGAAGTGCCGCCCAATCCTGGGAATTCCCCTTTTCCAAATTCGTAAAAGTCCTCCTTTGGAATGGCCCCTAAGTTGGCGTTCTCCGCACCGAATGCGCCCAAACCCTTGTCTGTGGGAACGATTTCGTGGTTTCGAACGATGATAACGCGGCCGTTCTCTCCCAAAAATGTGCCCATGCCATCGGGCTTGCCTGGCACCAAAAGGCCATCGTCCATGGGGTTTCCCTGCGTAGAAATGACCTTGTAGCTGAATCCTTCAGGAAGGTCGAGCATTCCCAACGGATCTTTGACCAGGGGGCCGTAATCCAAACGTGTGTCGGCCAATGCGTCTGCCCCGGGTATTCTTGTTCCGCAGGCGTAAAGTTTAAGGCCAACGAACCCCATTCCTATAAAACCACTGGTACGGATAAAGTCTCTTCTACTTCGCATCATATTGAATTATTGTGTGCAAGGTAATACCCGCTTAACGAATCGCGAAAATCCGTGAACCTTCTTAACCTAATGTTCTTATTTCAGAACTCAACCCTGTAGTAAACTAAAGGAAGAAAACCCAGTTGATACTTGGTTTCAATTGTACCCGAATCTGAGTTGAAGTTCTGCGAGAAAACGTTTTTAGTGTTGGTCACGTTCTGGAAATCAAGCGCCAAACTGTGCGATGCCCGTTTACCGTTCAGCGTAATGGTGGCTTTCATATCCAATCGGAAATAGTCCCTGTACCTCGGTTCGTAGGCTTTGCTGTAATCTCGCACCGTTTCCGATTCGACTATGGATGAATCCAGATCGATGGGCACGTACCGCGCACCGCCCGTCCAGGTCACCTTAGTATCGAAAGCCAAGGTGTTCCTTTTACTGATCTTGAACTCATAGCCGCCCAAGGCGCTCAGGTTGTAGTTGCCGTTGAAGGCAGAATTGCGCCAAATGCCATCGCTGCCCCGGTAGGTGGCGTTGTAGAGCGATGCCGTGAGCAGGAAATAATAGCCACGGTCGAAGAACTTCTCCAGTGTGAACTCAAGACCCATGTTCTGCCCGATGCCTTCGTTCACCAGACTGTCGCGCACCGCCACATCGCCAATGCTCTCGCCCGCATTCACCATGCTGAAGTAGCTGGCCGTGGGTTCCACAGGCACATGATATAAATACTGGTAGTAGCCTTCCAATTTCAGCCTCAGTTTGGGAAGAATGGTCCAGTCGTAGCCCACAATGGCATGCACACTGCGCGAAAAACCCACATCCTCATTGGTGCGGATATATCGGTTTTCTGACGGTAAATAGGTCTGGTAGAAATATGTGAGTGCTGGCAGCATCTGGCTGTGCATTCCACCACCTACCGAAAGCGCATGGCGCTTATGTGGCTGCCATTTGAAACCAATGCGCGGTTCAACGGCAAACGAGGTATTCAACGTACTCATCTGACCATGAACACCAATGGTTCCGGAAGTTTTTTCCGAAAAGCGATGGTGGAACTGTGCGTACAATTGAGCAAGTCCGTAGTTGTCCTTCAGGTTGAGGTTAACGTAATGGCTATTCGTGTTGTAATCGTATGCACTATCTACAAAGGAAATGAACTTGTGGTCGTAGATGATGCCTGTGCGAACGTTACTTTTTGCATTCAGCTTGGTGTTCAATTGTGAATGTACACTCACCCCGATGCTCAGGTTTTCGTTGAAATTCTCCAAGTAGCTGGTTGATGTGGAGTCTGTTTCTTCGAACACGAATTTCCTTTGCCACTGATGCAGACCTGTAACCGCAACGGTTGTTTTCAGGCTATTTTTAACTCCTAGAAAAGCGAGATGGGTAAGTCCAGCAGCACCCATATCTGAACCCAGTTTCTGATCACGTTTTTCCTCTTTTCCTCCGTTGAACCCTGGGTTGTCTGTGATGTGAATAGAGCTCAATCCGCCAATTCCCCAAAGGGTAAAACGGCCTGCCTTTTTCCTGGTCGGAACGTCAATGACGAATGTGAGATCCTGATACTGTGGAATGGCCGAAATACCGAAGTCTATTCCCATAAGTCCAATAATGGCCATGGTAGAATAGCGGTAAGAAGCCAAGTAAGATGCAGGGTGCTTTTTACTGAAAGGCCCTTCTAGGCCAAATTCCAATCCGGCCAATCCCAGTTGGAAATAGTATTCGCGTTTCTCGTTGTTTCCGCGTCTAAGGTTAAGGTCGAAGGCTCCTGCATTGGCGTTGCCATATTCGGCTGGGAAAGCCCCCGTGAAGAAATCGCTGTTGGCCAGCATGTTATTGTTGAGGATGCTGACCGGACCGCCCGTGCTCCCCGAAAAACTCAGGTGGTTGGGATTGGGAATGTTGATGTCTTCCAACCTCCAAAGCACAGCCGTTGGTGAGTTTCCTCTAATGATGATGTCGTTGCGTTCGTCCGACCCGCCCGAAACGCCCGCATAGGCAGCTGCAGCCCTTGCAGGATCCTGCCACGAACCAGCAAAACGTCTCGTTTCTTCCACCGAAAAGGCCCGTGCACTGATGATGGCCATTTCGTTGAGCGGTTCGCCCTTGTCGCGCTCGGCCTTCACCACCACCTCACCCACGGTGCTGATCTTTTCTTGCAACGGAATGGTCAACACCAATTGTTTAGATGGACTGAGTACAAGATTCTGCAAGAATTGGTCTTCGTATCCGATGAATGAGACTTTGAGAGAAACCCGCCCTATTGGCACGTTTTGCAAGCTGAAATTGCCATCCAGGTCTGTTGCTGCGCCTTGGAATTTGGTCGAATCGAGCACTACCACACTCGCTCCTGGCAATGGCCGTTGCGATACCGCGTCAACTACTTTTCCCCGGATGGTCTGTGTGATCTGACCGAAGGAGGTGTAGGTTGAAAAAATGAAAAGGAGAAAAACGATCGACCTGAACATGAATCACAAAGGTCATTAATGATTGAATTTGAACCCAGCCACCATTCCACGGTGGTCTGAACCTGGAATGGTTACCGTTTCGCAAAATGTGGGAATCAGATTTCCCGAAAAGGTGATGTGGTCGATAGGAATCAACGGGAAGCCCAGATCCATCGGGTATGTGGCCTGAAAACCATCTCGGAGAGCGGTAAGTTTTCCCTTTTCTAAAAAGTCCTTGAAGGTTCTATCCCACGGAACGATGTTGAAATCGCCAATAGCAATAACACTACGATCCTTTTCTGTTGAAGTAAGTTCGGCAACCGCATTCAGCTGGGCATTTCTTCGCTTCGTTTCGTTAGGGAAAGCTGGGGCATAGGTATGCAAGGAAACGATGGTGACGGGGGTTCCGCGGACATCGATCACCGCAACGATAACCGGTGTATTCTCGATACCAAGCACCTCGTAAGACAGGATCTGGAACTTTGAATAGAGCCCTGTTCCGTAACAGCAGCTGTCCCATGGTGCTTCAATGGTGTAAGGGTGAGATGTCTCGAACACCGAATCAGTGAACCTGCTCCAATCACTATTGAGCTCTTGGATGGTGAATATGTCAGCGTTCTGAACAGAAAGTTCCAAGATGGCCTGTTCTGGCGTTGGGTTGTTGTGGTAAACGTTGAACTGAGCGATGGAGAAGTCCTCCGAGTCCAACTCTTCCCTGGCATCAAAGTGAGGAATTACCAGCGCCCCACAGATCAAGGTTGTCAATAGCCCAGAAAATGCAAGAATGTAGAGACGAAAAGCGATGGCAAGCAGAGCAAGCGCAAGAGACAGAAGGAAGGTGAAGTGTGCAAATGCGCTGAGAAGTTCAAGAAGATTAAGGCCCAACGGAAACCAGTGGGAGAGACCGAGCAATACTAGCCCAATTCCTAAAAACCACTGGGATCGATCGGCAGGTCTCACTGCTTCGCCTTGTACTTCCGATATAGGTATTTCTGCGGATCGTCCAGATCGATAGGCCTTCCTTGGATCCAAGCATAGATCACATCGTTCGTCAGAATGTCAAGCGCATCGCCCGAAGAGACGAAAAGCGTGGCATCTTTACCTTCTACCAGCGAACCGCACGAAGCATCGATACCCAGAACTTTGGCCGCGTTAAGGGTCAATGCTTTCACGGCCTCTTCGTACTTCAATCCGTAGGCAACGGCTGTTCCTGCGGTGAACGGCAGATTGCGCGAACCCATGGCTTCCATATCTCCAGCGTAGCTGAAACAGAACAGGATCTTGTTGTCGAATAGCGTTTTAGGTGTTTTGAATGGTTGGTCAATGTCGGTGTCACTATCACTTGGCAACGAATGAGTTCGTTCCAGTATCACAGGGATTTTCTTAGAACTCAGAAAATCAACCACCAACCAGGCCTCGTTAGCCCCTACCACCACTGGTTTTTTCGCTCCGGCAGCCTCGGCAAAAAGCACCGATTCCATGATTCCTTTGGCATCATCCACGTGCAGATAGAGGTTCTGACTTCCATTGAACAAACCCGTGCAAGCCGCCAATTTCTGGTTGAATTCTGCATTCGGGTTTTCGGAGTAGGCTTTTGCTCTTAGCAAGAACTCCCTCAGTTCATCCACCTGCTTGTCGTAATTCTCGTTTGCTTTGGTTGGTCCAGGCTCTGCCCACCAGCCTGTGTGCTGAAAACGGTCAGGCCAGTTGATATGTATGCCATCATCGCCCCTAAGCACCGCGTCTTCCCAATTCCAACCGTCCAAAAACATGACCGAGCTGGTTCCGCAAATTCGGCCCGAACGTGGTGTTGCTTGCGTGATCAATACGCCATTCGATCGAACAGTAGTTGAGATCTTACTGTCTGTACTGAACGAGGTCAGTGCTCGGACTTCCGGATTGAAGGCGCCCGTTTCCGCAAAATCGTTTGTGGCGCGAACGGCATCAATTTCTGTCAACCCGAGCGTGTTGTTCGGGTTAATGAATCCCGGATAAACGTGTTTTCCGGTAATGTTGATGATATCGGCTTCTTCAGGATTCAACTTCACGGAACCCATCGGCTTCACGAAGGTGATTTTCCCGTTCTCGATACCGATGGCAGCGTTTTCAATTACGTCACCATTTCCAACGTGAGCAATTCCTCCAGTAAGAACAATGGCCTTTGTAGGCATTTCTCCAGGTGTTGGGATCTGCGCCCACGCATAGTTTGCAATGGTTAGAATGACGGTTGTGAAAAGTGTTCTCATGTTCATCATCGCTTAGTGTTCTTCCATCGTATCGCAGTGATACAAAAGGTGTTCTTTCTTACTTGGTTTGTCGGCTTTGGCACCGTCTTTTTTGGCCGTTATCATCTTCTGAATGATTCGGTTGCGTTCCTTGTTCAACGCTTCGCGAGCCGCCTCATCCTTTTGAACAGAATAATAAAGCACACCATCAACATAGGTCTGTTCCGCTTTGGCGTAGATGGACAGCGGGTTGGCCGACCACACGACCACATCAGCATCTTTCCCCGCCTTCAGACTTCCTGTTTGGCTGTCCATCTTCAGCATTTTGGCAGGATTGAGTGTAACCATTTTCCACGCTTCTTCCTGGCTCATGCCTCCGTATTTCACTCCTTTTCCTGCTTCTTGATTGAGTCGTCTTCCCATTTCTGCATCATCCGAATTGATGCCCACATTCACGCCTGCTTGATGCATTAAAGCAGCGTTGTACGGAATGGCATCGATCACCTCGTATTTGTAGGCCCACCAATCGGAGAAGGTGGAACCGCTCACGCCATGCGCCTGCATTTTATCGGCCACTTTGTAGCCCTCCAGAATGTGTGTGAATGTGTTCATTTTCCAACCCATGCTGTCGGCCACGTGCATCAGCATGTTTATCTCTTGCTGAACGTAGCTATGGCAGGTCACGAAGCGCTTGCCGTCTAGGATTTCCACCAATGCATCCAGTTCTAGGTCGCGTCTGGGCGCTGCAGACGAAGCTTTATCTTTTTTGGCAAGTCCGTTGAAGGCAGCCCATTCAGCCTTGTAAGCTTTGGCACGATAGAACGCATCGTAGAAGACCTGCTCTACGCCCATTCGGGTTTGTGGGTAGCGCGAAGTGTAAAAATCACCCCAATTGGATTGTTTCACGTTCTCGCCCAAGGCGAATTTGATGTGACCAGCGGCATCTTTCACCTTCATTTCTTCAGGCAATTTACCCCATCGGAGTTTGATGATTCCGCTTTGCCCACCAATTGGATTGGCCGAACCGTGCAGCAATTGTGAAGCCGTTACACCACCAGCCAATTGACGGTAAATGTTGATGTCTTCTGAGTTGACCACATCGCTGATGCTTACTTCTGCTGTTACGGCCTGTGTGCCCTCGTTCACGCCTTTGCTGATGGCAATGTGCGAGTGCTCATCGATAATGCCAGAAGTGACGTGCTTACCCGTTCCGTCAACCTCTTTCACGCCACTGGGCACCGAAAGGTCTTTGCCGATGGCTTTGATCTTACCGTTCTCGAAATAGACATCCGTATCTTCCAGAATTCCATCCTTTTCGTTGGTCCAAACGGTTGCGTTGCGAATAACAACCGCTTCCTGTTTCGGAGCTTCCGCGTAACCGAATGCCATGAAGGGATAAACCACGTTTCCTAGAATCGTGTCCTCCTTCGAATCTTCCGTCTTATCCTTTTCTCCTTTTTCCTTTTTCTCGAGCTCAGAGGCGTAGCTCAGTTTCCAATCCGTCCAGGCACCATTCGGATACTGGCCCTTTCCTATGAAATTCTTGCCATCCTTTCTTCCCGTAAGGCGATATTTTTCCTTCGAGTCTTTATCCTCTGCAAAGGAGATGGTCACCAATTCGTTCTTAAGATTGAATGAGACATCCATTTTCGTGGTGTCGTTCACGATCAATTTCACGCTTGGTTTGTCTTCCGTTCCAGTAAACTCCAAATTCCACGCTTTGCGACCGATCTCAAGGGTATACTTGGCGTTGATGGAATCACCTTCCGCTTCGCTGAACTTGTACTGTTTGCCTTTGAGCCAATGCTCCAAAATAGCATTCTTCTCGTTGAAGAGGTCTTTAGAAGTAATAAGGAAGTTGGCCAAGTTGCCTTTCTGCAAGGTTCCAACATCTTTTAGACCGAGCATCTTGGCAGGAACGGTGGTCAATGCTTCCAAAGCTGTAACCGAATCCAAACCAGCTTCAATGGCTTTGCGAACGGCAGGCCAGAATTCAGCTTCTTTTTCCAAACCGTCCATGGTCAATGCGAACGGTATGCCCGCTTCCTTCATCGCCTTGGCGTTGGTCGGAGCCAATTCCCAGTGCAGCAGTTCGGTGTAGCTGGCCAGTTGCGCATCAAATGGGTCCTCTACGTCCAGCGCATCGGGGAACTTGAGCGGAATGATGAACGAAGCGCCTGTTTTTTTCACTGCATCAATTCTTCGATACTCGGTTCCATTGCCAACAAAAACGTACTGCTTTCCGAACTCATCGCCCACTTTGTCTGCGCGCAGCATGCTCAACAGATCAGGTGCTTCAAAAAGCTGTGGGATTGCCTGAATGCCATTCCAAGCCTCCAGACCAAGGTTCATTTCCTTGGTGTTGTCGTTCAGCTTGGCGTACCAATTCGCGTCCATGTAAGTTTGGCGCAAAAGGGCGATCGCACCCATCTGCGAACTTGGATAATTCTGGCCGGAACCTCCTTTTGAGAACGAATAATTGGCGGCCACATTCGGCTGCAGCAGATTCTCATTAGCTGTTCCATCGCCCGTTAGAACGAATGCTGAGGTTCCTCTGGCAATACCATCACGTATCAGGGAAACAGTTGCACCGAAGCCTAATTTGCGAAGCTCTTCAGCTTTCTTGGAATCGGGGTTGAACTTCTCCGCAGCATTTGCCTCTGGGTTCAGTGCATCATTCCAGGCAAATGCGCCTTTCTTCTCTGCATCGTATTGCGGACCGGGATTTTCCTTCTTCTCTTTCTTCGCTTGTTCTACTCCGTAAGTCGAAAACGCATCGATCAACGAAGGATAAATGTGTTTGCCTTGAAGGTCTTTTACGATGGCGCCTTTTGGAACAGCAATGCCTGCACCAACGCCAATAACACGACCTTCTTGAACAAGTAACGTGGCGTCCGTGATCACAGTTTTCGAGTCAACATGCACCGTTGCATGCGTAAAAGCATACACGGCCGCATCTTTGTCAGCTACACCGTTTGTGGGAAAAGTTGTCTGTGCTTGGACGGTGGAAAAGGCCGACCCGAAAAGCATCAGCAGCAAAAAGAAAATCCTGGTCATTCGAATAGATTAACAGAAGGGCGGTAAATCTACAGAAATTGAATTCAGATGTTCTGTCAGAATAGTTGCAGGAACCGAAATGCGTAGCTTTGCCCAACAAAGGGAAATCATGTACGAAATATTACTTCGCTCGCATTCAGGATTACGTTGGATCTTACTCGCACTTGTGCTTGGGGCCGTAATCCGCGCATTCACCAATATGTCTGGAGGAAAGTTTACGCCACTGGACGACAAGCTTTCGTTGTTCTCGCTCATATCCGCACACATTCAGTTGCTGCTCGGACTTGGACTCTACTTTATCAGCCCACTTGTTAAAGTGGCGATGGAAAGTGGAATGGGCGCAGCCATGAAGGATTCTGTGCTACGATTCTGGTTGGTCGAGCACATTTTTGGAATGGTGATCGGCATTGCGCTTATCACGATTGGCCGAATTGCCGCTAAAAAGGCCACAGAAGACAAGGCCAAGTTCAAGAAGATCGCGTTCTACTTCACGGCTGGCCTCGTTATCATTCTGGCCACTATTCCGTGGCCATTCCGCGAAGTGTTAGGCAGAGGTTGGTTCTGATGAATCACTTACTGATAGCTTCAGTTGTTGTTACGTTTCTGGCCTGTGGAAATGTGAAATCGCAGGACGCGGATACTGAAACCGGAAAACAGGTATACCGGACGTATTGCATAGCTTGTCATGGCGCTGATGGGAAGCTGAAATTGAACGAGGCGCCCGACCTTACCGTTTCAAAGATGTCGTTGGAAGAACGTATTTCGAACATCGCGAAAGGCGGAAGCATGATGCCCGCTTTTGCCGAAGTTATTTCTGAGGAACAGATCAAGGCGGTAGCTGTTTACTTGGACGAGTTGAAACATCAAGATTGAGATTTGGGAAAGTATTTTGATACCGCTCCGGTTCAGGAAACGGCCGTGTTGGTCGGCCTTATTCAGGGTTCTGATACCGCTGAAAAGGTGGAAGAATACATGGAAGAACTCGCGTTCCTGAGCATGACGGCAGGGCTGGAAACCAAGAAACGTTTCACCCAAAAATTGCAGAAACCCGACCCGAAAACCTTCATGGGTTCGGGAAAGATCCAAGAGATCGATGAATACATCAAAGAGCATGACATTGATGTTGTGGTTTTTGATGATGATCTGAGCCCTTCGCAGCTGCGCAACCTGGAAAAGATCTTTCAGAAGAAGATCTACGACAGAAGTTTGTTGATCCTCGACATTTTCCAGTCGCGGGCGCAAACGGCCCAGGCACGAACGCAAGTAGAACTGGCCCGCTATCAGTATTTGCTGCCACGATTGACCAACATGTGGACCCACTTGGAGAGGCAGCGAGGCGGAACCGGAACACGCGGTGGGGCAGGGGAGAAGGAGATCGAGACGGATAAGCGGATCATCCGAGACCGTATTTCGCTGCTGAAAGAACAGCTGAAGGACATTGATAAACAAATGGCCACGCAACGCAAAAGTCGTGGTCGTTTGATCCGTGTGGCTCTGGTCGGTT
>JBJOHR010000222.1:0-4161 GCA_046047575.1 Bacteroidota bacterium
AGGGCAGGAGAAGAAGAAAATTCAGTACTTGATGGTTTGGAAATGGCACTTTGCCGACTGGACCGTAAAACGGGTGATTTACAATTCTCAGGCGCCCATCGCCCATTGTGGTTACACAGAAAAGGCACCGAAACCATTGAAGAAATTAAAGGTGATCGACAGTGCCTTTGCGAAACCACAGAAGATGGTTTTGAATTCAGTAGCCATGAAGTGCGCCTGAACGATGGAGACACCGTTTACATCTGCTCCGATGGTTTTGCAGATACATTCGATGAAACGTGGAGCGAAAAGCTTAAAACAGCTGGATTCAAAAAACTATTATTGCAGATCAAAGAGCAAAGCATGTCAGAACAGCATGACTCTCTGAATAATTTCTTGAATAACTTCATAGGCATCGGTAAACAGACTGATGATATTCTTGTTTTCGGAGTCAGATATCATCAGCAGCCTTAGAAATGAAAAACCCATTAAACTTACACTATGAATATTGAAGCCACCCCTTACTCACCACAGATAGCATACGATGAGGAGAAGCAAGTGCTGCGCATTTGCGGAAGAACTATTCCTGATAACCCGGTAGAATTCTACCATCCGATACAGCAGTTTGTAGAGTCTTTGGTGGAGCGATCAGACTCATTGGTAATTGATGTGAAACTCGACTATTTCAATACCAGCAGCAGCAAGCAGTTACTAGACTTGTTCGGTAAAATGGAGGAGATGGCTAAAGCCGGTAAGCAGGTGAAGGTTGTTTGGAGGTATGCAGAAGACGATGATGACCTGAAGGAGTCTGGAGAAGACTACATGGAGTTGGTTGAAGTTCCCTTTGAGATGGTTGTTGAGTAGTTGTTTCATTTAAGGATTGTTCAGCGAACAAGCCTTGGAACCAACTCTGCACAGAAGGTACAACGCACAATGTAAGATCTGGAAGGAAGACCTTGCGTCAAGCCAGTTGTAAAAACCAGCGTAAGACCGATAAGATGAGATTTTCCAGTCATATTGTGATTATTATATCAGTCTAATCAGTATCTGCTATAAAACAAATAGCCGAGAGACACTAGCAACATTACGAGTATCACAAAGTTCAGCAGGCCAAGAATCAATCTGTCCAATGGACTATTCATTTCACGAATCTGTATTTGGAGAGCAAAGGTCTCCCTAATGGACATTTAGCGGTCAACATGAGAAGGTCATTATTAAATGAATCTTAGCATGATATGGTTAGGGCGGTGATGAATACTACGGCTGTGTCTAATAGCTGTTTTCCACAGTCTGTGTTAAGCCTAAAATGTAGAGTGTTTGTCAGGTTCTGTTCCCAATAACCAAAACTGGTGTACATGAAGTGCTTATATTACCTGAAAGTGGAATTCCAGCACTCCGGAATCGTGGTAAACTTGTAGCAAGGAACAGCTAACGAGCCTTGTTAGTTCCTTACAGGGGTAAAAGGGGATGGTGACATGTTTTCATTAGGTTAATGTGATTGACGTTTTACACAGGCGGTCATCATCCCCAAATACTTCTTCATACAGCGAAAAAAAAACTTAGGAAGAAACCAGACTGAATCAGAACAATTGCTGGCACATGGTACAAGTTGAAGAGCTTCACCTTAAAAAAGTAATGGAATTCGGAGACATGGATTCGCGCAGGTATCACCTGTGTAAACTACATGGTGTGCATACATTGGAACAGCTCATGGAACATTACCTGGAATTCGGGACATTCTTAGGTTGGAGACACTGCGGGCAACTCTCAAACATTGCGCTGATAAACGTCTGTAAGAAATACAGTAAGCTGGAGCAAAACGTTCTGAAGCTCGAAAAAAAAGCGATGGAATTCAGAAATCGTGAACTTGCCTTCAAGGCTTTGGAGTCTGGATTTGTGGATGCCATTGTTTTTACAAAGGGAAACAATGATGCCGGCCTAGGCGGAAAGTTACAGGTACAGGGAAGGGTGGCGGTCTGTAATTCTTTCGAGGATTTCTAAAGTTGATGGATGAATGCCTTGTTCTTTGGCATTGGTAGTTCTGACATAATAAGCCCAGTATTCTTTGCCAAATACCGCATTTCAATGTAAGGCCTCAGTCAGCAAGAGAGAAAGTCTTTTGCGTACTGACCGATAATTTCCGGTCTATCAGAGTCCAAAGGCTTATTCTCATCTCTATGGCGCGCTTTGCACTCTCGGCAGCTTGTTGCCATATCGTACTATCATTGCCGCAGACAATCTCCATAAGCTTTACAGACAGTGGTCCATGCTCATCACCGTCCAGTTCAATGTGTCGGTCTAAATAATACTTGAATTTGGGCGCGCTTTGCATTTCTCCGCTATTCTTCAATACTTGAAGGAACATTTCTGGAATAATGTCCTCTCTTCCGAAAGTGAAGGCAGCAGCAATTCTGTGAATCTCCCTCGATTCTATGGTCTCAAACGTGAACTTCAAAAACTGTTTCAGTTCAACCGGAAAATTCATTTCGGCAATGGTCTCGAATAGGGGAGCACCGTTTTTCAATTCTTCAACAAAAGATTCTATCGGTTCTGTGCTGGCCCCAACCTCTTTCATGGCATTCAGGTACATGGCGTAATGAGAACTGTAGTTACCCTCACTGTCAATATCACTCTCCTCGCTTAAGACAATTTCGTTAATGAATCTGGCAACATCGGTGTTCTGCGGATTGAACCAAGGCAAGGTTGTAGGAGCAAAATGCGTTTGCAACGCTTTTACCAACGACATGAAATCCCAAACGGCAAAAGCATGATACTGCATGAAAAATTTCACATCATCAATGCTTTTAAGATTCTTATATACCGAATGATCGATGAGACGGTCCATCGATGGTTGGATGTAAGCTCTGAGTTCGGCAATGGAATTCATGTATCAGCTGATTATATGGTTATCAGTTTTCCTGCAATTGATTTGTTCCTGCCATCAGTTCTGCTCTGGAGTTGATCTCAAGGGCCTTGTAAATGCGCTGCACGTGCTGGCCTACAGTATTTCTTGAGATTCCAAGGTTTTCTGCAATGGCCTGATAGCTTTTACCTCTTACCAACTCTCTGTATACCAGTTTCTGTGCAGTAGTTAGATCTGCTGTAGGGTCTTTGGTGGCTTCTGCATGGTAAGCATGCGTAAAGCTCATAGACTGAACGAAGTTGCACATGCTGTTGGCAGCTGTTGGGCTGAGCACATAATCGTGTTGCATGGACTGATTGAGAAAATTGCCCAATGCAAGCACCGCATCTTCTTTTACCAGATACCCATCTGCCCCGTTTCTGATGCAGTCTACAATGGTCTGGTAAGAACTGTCTGAAGAAAGCATGATTATCTTGTTGTATGGATTGATGCGCTTAAGTAGGTTAATGCTGTCAACGGTTTTCACTCCATGCAAGTGCACATCTAACAATATGGTCAGGTTGTTGAATTGATGGATCCGTTTGATGGCGTCTTTGAGATTTTCGTATTCGCCAACCACTACATAGTTGGAGGATTGATTGATGACCGAAACAAAGGAGTGCCTCAATAATGGCTCATCTTCTATAATGATGATATTGGTCTTTTCTCTGTTCATCTTAGTTGGTTTCGCTTAGGGGAAAATGAAGGTTGATGTTGTATGTGCTCTCACTTACCTCGTAGTTTACCCAGCCGCCAAGCAGGTCGGTAACGTGTTGCACTATTCCAAGTCCCAGTCCAAGACCTTTCTCATCTCCAGGATTGGCTCTGTAAAGCGGTGTGCCCAGTTGGCTTTTGTCTGGCCGGGTTTGCTTGTTCACCGGATTAGAAAAGGACAGTCTGACATGATTACCATCAATACTGGATCGGATAGTGATCTTCTCATTGTACTCTGTGTATTTCAAGGCGTTTTCTACAACATTTTTCAATGCCAGATTAAAGAGGTCCAGATCTACGTTAATTGTTTCTTCTGTGGCCAACTCCTCAATTTCAAACTTCTCGCTCAGTAAAAAGAGTTTGAAATGGTAATGCAGATAATTGGTTACCAGATTACGCACCAGAACGGGCTTGGTGGTGGCTTCAGACCTATCATAAAGCGCTTCGTACTTCACCAACTTTGAAACACTTTCATTCAATCCCTGTAGTTCTTCAACTATGTGGTCCAATGCCTTGGAATAAAGCCCTTCACCACTGTTTTTCAATTGCCCTTGCAAGAGTTGGAT
>JBJOHR010000223.1:0-5777 GCA_046047575.1 Bacteroidota bacterium
ATGTGCAGATGGATATTAGCCTTGATGACCGAAAAGGAAAGTTCAAGTCGAACACAGGCGGTGATTATGTCGATTTCCCCGTTAACCAATACATCTGTTACATTGATGAGTTTGTGTGGAATATCGATGCAAAGGACATTGACGTGGTCTCAGACGGAGAAGGTTCGCGCTACGTAAGCACCAACCCGAAACAGGATTCCTTGGAATGGCGTTCGCCCCTTACCAAGTTCGACCTCGACAACTTCATCATATCTGCCAAGAAGGTGGATCATATTGATGTGGCCGATGCCATCATCTATCCCGACAGTGGAAACGTGACCATCAGAGAACAGGCGGCCATGGACCCGTTGCAGAATTCCCGTATCCTGGCCAACCGTATCACCAAGTTCCATACGTTTTACGAATCAAATGTGAATGTTTTGGGCAAGTGGAAGTACACCGGCACAGGCAAGTACGACTACGAGGACGTGACCGGTGCCAAGCAACTCATCGACTTCTCTACCATTGCGGTCGATTCTGCCGGACAGACCTTTGCCACAGGGGTGATCAGCGAAGAAGCAGCTTTCACGCTCAGTCCCAATTTCGATTACAAAGGCAAGGCTAAGCTCTTTGCCAGCAAGGAATTCCTGACCTATGAAGGTAGTACCCGCATCAAGCACGACTGCCCGGGTCTTACCCGCGATTGGCTGGCATTTGATGCCGATATAGACCCGAACGAGATCTATATTCCTATTCCCGCAGAACCGAAAGATGCCTCAGGTCAGGCAATGTCTTCCGGGGTTGTCATCAGCAAGGATACCACCAAGGTCTATCCGACCTTCCTTTCCAAAAAACTACAGGCAAGCGATATTGATATTGTTGCTGCAGAGGGCTTTCTTCACTTCGATAATGAAAGTCAGGAATACCGCATATCCAACAAGGACAAATTGCAAGGTGCGGTTGTGGGCGGTAACTACGTAAGTCTGAGCAACGAGTGCATTGCCCTAGGTCAGGGAAAACTGAACATGGGAATGGACTTCGGGCAGGTGGAGTTGACCCCGTTAGGAACCGTTGAGCACAACATGAACAACGATTCCACCAAGTTCAGGCTCTTTATGGGTATCGACTTCTTCTTCAACGAGGAATGCCTAAGGATCATGGCCGATCGGCTAACGAACCATTTTCCACCGCTCGACCCCGTGTTCTATGGCACCGAATATGAAAAGGCACTGATAGAACTGGTGGGCAAGGACGAAACCACCAAACTCATTCAGGAACTGAACCTCTATGGAACCTTCAAAAAACTGCCGAAGGAATTGCAGAAGACCATGTTCCTGACAGATGTTGAACTTACTTGGGATGCTGTTTCCGGTTCCTACCGCTACAAAGGGTTCATTGGAATCTCCTCTGTAGGCAAGTACCAGGTCAACAAGATGGTGTACGGACTCATTGAGTTGAAGAAGAAGCGGAATGGCGATGAACTTTCGGTTTACTTTGAACCAAGCGATGACAGCTGGTTCTATTTCAACTACAAGCGAGGTATGTTAGGCGCGGTGGCATCGCACGATGATTTCAATGCGCAGATACGCGATACCAAAGACGAAAAACGAACGCAGAAAGGAGAGAAGGGAAAACCCAATCTTACCTATGTGCTTTCAACTGCCATTCAACGAAGAAATTTTATGCGCACGTTTGAAGAATGATCTGCTTATATTTGCAGCCCCAAAAAAGGGATGGCTCTGTAGCTCAACTGGATAGAGCACCTCACTACGGATGAGGAGGTTTGGGGTTCGAATCCCTACAGGGTCACCACAGGGGACAATTCAAGTTTCGGATGGATTGTCCCCTTTCTTTTTCCCCCCAAAGCCGCGTCAACATTGAAACACAGACGGGCGGCCTGATTGATTCGAGGGGTTCGACATTTGATTCCGTCAAATTCGATCATTTCAGGAAATATCGAACCCACCAGCTTTAGTTTTCCATTAGCATCGACTTCAGAGTACCGTTTGCTCAAGCTGTTCAAGCTTGAAATGGCACTCTTGATCAATTCTTCTTTCTCTCCATCATGGGATTCAAGTTGGATAAGCTTCTTACGCGCTTCATCCAATTCAGCAGAATATCTGCTCTTCATTTCCAAATAGTCGGTTGAAGAAATAATACCATCGGCCGGATTGTCCTGTAGTCTTGTGATACGTTCCTGCTGTTTAGAAATGGTTGCATTCAGTTTTCTTATCCTGACCGCTCGCTGGTTTTTATCACCATTTAGCAGGTCACTGGCGATTGCTTCAGCCAAGACATCGACATCGCTTTTGAGTTTGGTCGCATTGAGTATGTCCATCATAATACCGTTCGTCTTCCATGCCTGCCTTTAGCCTTATTTCGTTCCATTTCTCGGCTCCATGGTTTTAGAGAATCATAGCGTGTTTATATTGTATTGGAATGTTCTAATAATCACTTGTGGTTATGTTTGGGTAATACTCGATGAACGACTTACAGGTACCCCAAGAAACGAGATAAATCTTATCCAACAGTCAGAGAGACTAAGAGCTGAATCTGGCCAATCCTGCCTTTTGTACACATTAAAAAAAGTATAAGTCGAAGCAGATTTTAATCAAGAATAGTTATATCTAAACTGGATTCAAAGTCTAATTTCCATGCCCTGTATTTGACTCGAAATGAGACAAAGGCTAGCTTCAAAAAGGTGAAAGAATTACTGCGAATCTAAACCGGGTAGATGGATAATCAAAATGCAATAACAGAGATAGCAGACCTTTCTCAATATACCACCACAGCCGAGACCGACCTGTTGATAATGACAGATATTGTGGATTCGACAAGTGCAGTTGCTCAAGGACGATACAAAGAAATCACTATAGCAGTAACAAAAGCTATCGCTGCTCTAAGAAATGCGTGTAGCCATCACGAGACACAAGTGCAGCACGGAGGAGATGGTTTCATCGCTAAAAGTCACGTGTCAAATCTCTTCAAAATATCAGGAGTTTTATGGGAAATGAAGGAGAGCATTAATCGAAAATATGGATTTGGGCTATACGCATCAATCTGGACGAAAAAGGAACTTGATGGATTGGGTATAAAAGTGTATCACCGACACTTTTTGCAATCAAATGGAAGCAGACAATGGCAAATCCATTGTAGTGAGATGCATAAACTTGAAAACCGATTGAAATCTGGTTTTGAGTCCGCATTTAGATTTGTCGGAGGACTCACGACCAATGCAGATGGGTTTAGATGTGACTTCACGCCAGTGAAGCACAAGCGAGCACAATTTGCTTGTTGTATCATTTCACTGGTGGAACAGGATGTAACAGACCGTATGATTACAACTAGAGAAATTCTTAAAATCATCCAACAGCACTCGACCCACGGTTTATCATCTCCAATAAAAAAAACGGACCTACATTGGCTTACCAATCGTCAAATGTTGGAGGATCTTTCCGTGGAATCGAACTACTACAAGCTGCGCTTATTCGTCAACTGGTGGTTCATATTTATGAATAAATTAAAATGTAACAGAATTCTACCTCTTAACTCATTGCCATTCATTTCGAAAAAAGTAGCTGACTCTGTGGACCATATTAAATATGATGGTAATCTAAAATTTGTGATTAGCGTGAATAATGACGATCGAACAAAATTTGAAGGACACCTAAATGCACTTGCCAAAGAGTCAAGAATAAAATTAGGAATTCACTGGTCAAAAGCTGCGACCATTACTTGCAGCGTCAATGGACCACACGAAAACCTACATTTTATTGATGGGCTAGATGGCGGACTTACTCTTGCAGCTGCAAATCTTAAGACTAAACTTAAACAGAGTAGTAAAACAGAGCACGGAGATAATTCGTTTAGTGAGAATTTGAAGGAAACCTAAAATCACTAGGGCTTTCCTGCGCACATCAGATGGTCTCGTGCATTTTACATAATGACATTTTGAATTTAACGTTTTCTGGTCGTATCCGTTAGCTAATCGAAGAATGGTCGAAGACTTGTTTGATTTCAGTTACGGCTAGTTCATATTCTTTAGACATCGTGTCAACATCATGAGTTGATGTCCGAATTCTTTGTTAATATCATAGCTATATATGTACAATTGCTGCTTGGCAATTGGACTTTGCAGCAATAATTCCACCTCATCTGCATTCAGTTTAATGCTAGTGCTGTATTCATAACCGTAGGCGGTCTGCGTAAACCGAATAACGGCATTGGTCCGTGTAATACGAGAGCCATCTTTCAGGTACACTTTTACCCCTTTTACCCTTGAATGTGGTCTTGTTCCATATGTCCGGAGATGAAGATTGAAGTGAGTGCCATTGGCGTCTGTTATCTTGTGTAACGATACAGGGGCGGTTTCAATGGTTCCTCTGTTGGGAGTTCGGATGTAAACGCCCTCAGAGAAAGGAAGATTCTTCTTTTCCAATAGATGACAGAATTCGTCTTCATCGCCAATAACCCCATTTACCATGAACGGAAACCGATCCATGGAATGAGGGTTGTATTTAAAGTACAGTGTGTCAGATGTTTCGCTATCGCGAAGTTGAAATATGGGGTAACCCAATAGACTGCCGCCCGCCATGATGCTGCTCTGGTCGATGATATCATCTACCACAAAAACCCGATGCTCTATCTGAGCAGGGTCTGTACGATATCGTTTTTCTTTGATAGGGAAAGCAACATGATGATTGACCAATTGCTGGCAGTGCTGTAAACTGTCATAGAGCATGTAGTCAAGATGCGGATGGTTTGGCCTGAGTTTAAACGCTGCAAAACGATACTTCTCGTAGTCATGCCTGAGGAATTCAAACTCAAATTCCTGGGCGGAAACCGACAATGTCAGTATTGAGAATATGGCAATTGCGCGTATCACTTTAGAAGGCGCAATTATGATTCGTTAAAACTTGTCTTCAAAGCAATGAGGAAGGTAGTTTTTAACAGATCGATGAGAAGCAGAATTAAGCGTTGGTGCAACTCTGTAGGTTGAGAATGATTGAATATGAACTGAAGAGCGTGGAAGATGGTGTCAGATTATTCCAGGGAAATAGACCTGACGGTAGTTTCTGCAGACGCAATGCGCAGGCTGGTAATGGGTTGCCCTGCCAAGCTGTCAATAACCACAACCACATCGCCATAGGCAATGGGCAAGGGCACTTGGCCTATCAGCTGTCCGTTGTTCCAATAGCTTATCTCGGGGTCAAAGTTGTTGAAGAGGTCAATGCTGATGCGTTCAATGCCCGCTGCCTCAGTTAGGTCAAGTTCTAAAGAGCTGAGGTTATTGTTTTCTGGAAAGGCCAATAGCACCCCATCTGTTTGAGCTTCTGCGCGGTACGCGTTAAACCGGAACCCATCTGCGGTAAAGCTTTGGTCGGTAAGCTGCACATTGAGCCTAGCAAGGTCAATGGTGGCTGGCAGTGGAATACTGTTGGGAGGTGTTTCTTCCTTCTCGCAAGCGCCAAAGAGCATGGCCAAGCAGAAAGCGGTTATCAAGGTGAGGGCGTGGTTACGTGTCATGGTCGGGTAGTTGTTCATGTTGAATTCGGTTGTTTTTATGGCATTGTAGAAACTTAATCCTGCACACATCGGCAAGAGAGTCCTTGTTTGAGCGGGTAGGTCTCATCATAGATCACATCGCTGGCGTACCATAACGACATGGCCTTGGCGCGCTCTTCCGAAATGCGGGTAGAAGACCAGAAGCTGGCATCCTGAAACGTAGGTGCCATGAAACCGTTCTCTACAATACTGGATGGATGCGCATTGAATCCGGATGTGTTGGTTCCTTCGGT
>JBJOHR010000224.1:0-13769 GCA_046047575.1 Bacteroidota bacterium
CACGTTTACATTTTGCAAACGCCACTTTTCCGCGTTAGGAACAAGAAGGAAACGCGCTATTGTTATTCAGAAGATGAGCGGAGAGACGCCATTGCCAGTTTGGGAAGGAATCCAGAGATCACCCGATTCAAGGGATTGGGAGAGATCTCTCCCGATGAGTTCAAGAACTTCATTGGAGAGGACATGCGTTTGGATCCGGTGGAGATCAGAAAAGAAGATCACCTGAGCCAGATGCTGGAATTCTTCATGGGCAAGAACACACCCGACAGGCAGGATTTCATCATTGAGCGCCTCCGTGTGGAGAAGGACCTGGTAGAAGATATTGAGAAGGAAAAAGCGTCTGTTGGGGTTTAGGTTAAAAACGAGAAAGGGGAAAGGAAAAACGTAAATGTCTGACGAAAACGAAGAGAAGAACGAAGACGGAACAGGCGAAGTTGAAAATGCCATTGCCGTTAGTGGGATGTATCAAGATTGGTTTCTTGACTACGCCAGCTACGTTATTCTTGAGCGTGCCGTACCGACCATCGAGGATGGATTGAAACCCGTTCAGACGCGTATCATGCACTCCATGTTCGAGTTGGAGGATGGCCGTTACAATAAGGTGGCGAACATCATCGGGCATTGCATGAAGTACCATCCGCATGGCGATATGGCCATTGGCGATGCGATAGTGGGGTTGGGGCAGAAGGAACTTCTCATCGATACACAGGGAAACTGGGGAAACACGCTCACTGGCGACCGCGCTGCTGCTGGCCGATACATTGAGGCGCGACTTTCCAAATTTGCGCTTGAGGTTGTTTTCAATCCGAAGACCACGAATTGGAAGACTTCTTACGATGGAAGGAACAAGGAGCCTGTCACGCTTCCCGTCAAGTTTCCGCTATTGCTGGCGCAGGGAGTTGAAGGAATCGCAGTGGGACTGTCAACCAAGATCTTGCCACACAACTTCAATGAACTCATTGATGCCTCCATTCAGATTCTGAAAGGGAAGAAGGTAAGCGTAATGCCCGATTTCCAAACGGGAGGAATGATCGATGTGAGTGCTTACAATGATGGGCAACGTGGAGGAAAAGTGCGTGTTCGGGCCAAGATCGGCAAGGTGGATACCAAGACCTTAGTGATCACGGAAATCCCTTATGGGACGAACACTTCCAACCTTATCGACAGCATTCTGAAAGCGAACGATAAGGGTAAGATTAAGATCAAGAAGGTGGAGGATAACACGGCCGAAAACGTGGAAATTCTCATTCATCTCGCCACAGGAATCTCGCCCGACAAGACCATTGATGCGCTTTACAGCTTCACGGATTGCGAATCGAGCATTTCTCCGAATGCCTGCGTGATCGTGAATGAGAAACCGATGTTCATGTCGGTTTCAGAGATTCTGTCCATCTGCACCCAGCAGACGCTTGATCTTCTCCGAAGAGAGTTGGAGATCAAGTTGGGTGAATTGCAGGAGCAGTGGCATTTCGCTTCGCTGGAGAAGATCTTCATCGAGAATCGCATCTACCGCGATATTGAGGAGGAGGAAACCTGGGAAGGTGTTATCGGTGCCATCGACAAAGGACTGAAACCCCACATCAAGCACCTCATCCGTGAGGTGACCGAAGAAGACATTGTGCGTTTGACCGAAATCCGAATCAAGCGTATTTCCAAGTTTGACAGCAACAAGGCGGATGATAATATCGCTGCGTTGGAAGGCAAAATAGCGGAAGTGAAGCACGACCTCGAACATCTGGTCGATTTCGCCATTGCGTATTACAAGAATCTGAAGGACAAGTATGGCAAAGGCCGCGAACGCAAGACTGAGATCCGTCATTTTGATGTGATCCAGGCAGCGCGTGTGGCTGTGGCCAACGAGAAACTCTACATCAACCGTGAGGAAGGTTTTATTGGAACTGGGCTGAAGAAGGACGAGTTCGTATCTGACTGTTCGGACATTGACGACATCATCGTTTTCATGGCCAACGGAACAATGAAGGTGGTGAAGGTCGATAGCAAAGTATTTGTCGGTAAGGACATCATCCATGCGGCCGTGTTCCGTAAGAACGACAAGCGCACCATATATAATATGATATATCGCGATGGACCGCGTGGCAACTATTTCTCCAAGCGGTTCCCCGTCACATCCATCACCAGAGATAAGGATTATGACCTGACCAGCGGAACAGCGGGAAGCACAGTCGAATGGTTCAGCGCCAACCCCAATGGAGAAGCGGAGGTTGTGACCGTACATGTACGCCCAAAACCGAAACTCAAGAAACTGAAGTTTGATTTCGATTTTGCTGAACTCTCCATCAAAGGCCGCGATGCTAAAGGGAATACCTTTTCCAAGAACCCGCTGCGGAAGATTGAGATAAAAGAGAAAGGTCTTTCCACACTTGGTGCTAGGAAGATCTGGTTCGATGACACGGTTCAGCGTTTGAATGCCGATGGACGAGGCGAACTTCTTGGCGAATTTGCTCCAGAAGATAAGATTCTCACCATCATGCAGAGTGGCGAATACAAACTGCTCGGTTTTGATCTTAGCACCCAGTTTGATGATGATATGATCCTCATTGAAAAGTGGAACCCGGAGAAACCGGTTTCGGTCGTGTATTTCGATTCGGCTAAGAAGATCTACATGATCAAACGGTTCTTGGTGGAGAAATCTGCAAAGGCTGTGAGCATGCTCCCTGAAGGTGAAGAGAATCAACTTGAGTTGGTGACTTCAGATTGGAAACCGAGGATTCAGATCAATTTCCGCAAGAAACCAGGAGAGGAGGAAGCGGCAGTTGAAGAGATCAACGTGGAGGAGTTCATTGCCGTGAAGGGTTTGAAGGCCAAGGGCAATCAGCTTACCAAAGAAACGGTGAATACCATCGACCTCCTGGATCCGATTCCCTACGAACCGCCTGTAACCGAACAAGGATCGACAGCAGATGATGGCGATGACCTAAAGGAAGATGAGGAGGCCGCTGACTCCGAAGAAGCAACAACGGTAGAGTGGGAGCTAGGAGATGATGAAGATGCGGATGAGGAGGATAGAATGGATGATGAACCTGAACAGGTTGCCCCCAAACCTCCAAAACCCAACACGTCTTCAGACGGCCAATTGGGCCTTTTCTAAAACTTCAGAATTCTGACCTTCTGCGAGCCCAGATGTAAAATGTAAATGCCCGAATTCAGATCGGTCATTTCCACCTGTTGAGTTCCAAAGGAAAGTAGCTTAACTACTTGGCCAGCTACGTTGCTGATAGTGGCCGACTGCGCAAGCGGACTAGGAAAGTTCATCACATCCACAACGGGGTTCGGATAAAAAAAACCATCGGCTGTGGTCGGTTCGTGGATCCCGACACTTGGCGAAACGGTGAACTGGAATTGCTCCGTATCATCTACCACAATTCCCGGGCTGCAACCAGGGCCACCGAATCCGCTGGAAAGAGACATGTCGAAGGTGTAATTCCCGGCAGGCAACTGACCCAATTCAAAGGTGTCGGCTGTTTCGCAGATCACAGTCAGCATGCCAACACAATGGTGTGCATAGGCAGAAATGGTGGCTCCATTCAACCCGAATCCCTGATCGTCTGCTTCACAACTCCCACTAGTAAATTGCAGTTGAACGTAAATCTCAATATCGTCTGATACGGTCGGGTTGCTTGGGTGAACGGAGATGCCTTGTATGATGCCTTGTGCGAAGATTTGACAGGAGAAAAACGTGAAAAGGATGAGGAAGAAAAGGGGTTTCATGGCGTTGTTTTGATTCGAAGACGAAAAATGGCCGGAAGCGTTGTCAGGTCAGCAGTAATACGAGTAGAAATTGCAACATCATCGTTCCTTCTATCCAAAAGGAACAATACATATCGTGGCGCTTGGGGTGGCTGTAACTTACCCCGAACATGGTGATCAGCGTACTAACGAGATAAGCCCAGAACATTGGTTGGCCTGTGCCAATTCGCCACCAAACCAGAAAAAGGAAAAGAAGGAGGAGAGCTTCTGCCAGTAATACAGAACGGAACCAGCCGATAAGGGACGGAATGGTGCGTACGCCCTTTTTCGAGTCATTTACCAGATCGCGAATGTCGAATGGAATGGTGATGGCAAGGATGAAAATGCCCCGTTCAACGGCCATGACCCAGCTTGAGGCGCTGAAAAGCTGTTGCCATCCCAAGTCATCTATGGCCGGCAGAATCACTGTCATTCCGCTCCAGACCATGGCCACTAGAAAGATCTTCCACAGACCGATCTCGCGTATGCGGATCAATTTGGCATTCCGCTTCAGCATTGGCGCAGCATAGGACAGGGCCACCAGAGAAAGCGGGATCATGAAGAGCCAAATATGAGGATGAAGGAACCAAATGGAAATGCCGGCCAGCATCAGGCCAAGGGCCAGTGTCATTTTCATGAGTGATTCATGTTGGAGACACCAATGATGACGTTCTGATTCTGTACCTAATTCGCGCAATTCCTTCAGGCCAGAAAGCATGTTCAGGTTATAGACCACCAATGTGCAGCCGAGTATAAAGATGAAGAGTGGGGCGTTTAACCAATTATCGGTCAGTTCGAACCACGAAAGCGTGCCCATGCAGGCTGCGCAAATGGCTACCCACCAGCTGCCATAAACGAAGTAGGTGAAAACGCCACGCATGGCATTATCGAGGTGCTGGAATGAGCTGATTTCTGAACAGACCGTCACCCACCAGAAGCCCAAAGCTGAGTCCAGCCACGGAGCCTTTGATGAAATTCCATGCCTTTTTGCGTTTGGCCGATCGGTCGTAACCATCGCGGAAAGCTGGGTCGTCTAGCAACGCCTGATCGATCCCTGCTTTGTTCTTGATCTTCACGTTGGCAATCGAGGTCACTATAACCGTCCCAGCTGGAATACTGGGCCCCCAAAATGAACCGACCGCTGCGCTTATGGTGCCCACGCCCACGCCCAAGATCATGTCAAAGGCAGTGTTGTGTTTTCTTCCGGCCTGCCGTCCAGCGATGTACGAGCGCATTTCCGTAACGCCATAATCAACTTCAGCTTCGCCATCGGCAAAGTATCCGAGTGTGTCGGCATTGTAAACCACTTCTTCTGAATTGTCCGAGTGAAGGATGGAGAAAACGAGATCGCGCGAAATGCGCTTACTGAACAATGCAGGTTTTTTACGCTTGCTGCTTTTGAGTGAGGAAGCCATTTCAGCCTCCTTCAGTTTCAACAGTTCCCGCTGTTTCCAAGCGTTAAACTCCTGCTCAGAGAGCGTGGACATTTTTTCCGCAGCCCGTTCTTCAAATTCCTTTATTCTCTGTTCCTGGCCAGCAGCGCTACCACTGTTCTTTGCCTGTTGTTTGGCGTCAAATTCTTCCTTGGTAAGGCCTTTTCGCTTCAAAAGTCTGGTTTCGTGATCAGCTTGAACCAATGTTTGATATTGGATAAAGTCGAAATCATAATGCACCACTTTGCCGCTCAACCACTTGTATTTTCCGTTGGTGAGGAGTAATCTGTCCACATCGTTAAGAATGATGTTTTCTCCACCAGATTTAAGGACAGCGGCCGCTCTTTTGCGGGCTATGCGCTTTCCGTAATGCTTCCAATTCCCTTCTCCCCAAGTTACCGCTGCGGCATCCTTCTCCATTCTGCTGGTCTGTCGGTCAGATTGAAAGTAGACGAATTGGTCGTCATAATGAACAACGGCTCCTCTCAGGTCCAACTTCTTTCCTGTTATGAGCAAAAGAGAATCCTGCGCCATGGTTCCGGAAGCAATGAGTAGCAGGCACATGGCCGGCATCGATATGTGGAATATGACCCGTAAGAATTGCACGACCAAATATATCCAAATGCAATTGGGTCAACGGGCGGGGCGTCATCAAATTATACAGTAAGCTGTGCATAAAATGAACAATCGGTCCCCCGCAGAATTGTTTGCTTAGGTAAATTTGCGCCACCTCACAAAAACCCAGAATGAAACAAGACATATTTGTTGACCGCCACATTGGCCCACGCGAAGCAGATCTATCCGAAATGCTTTCAATCATTGGAGTATCAAGTTTGGATGAACTTATCGGAAAGACGATTCCGGATTCCATCAGGATGAAACGCGAGCTTGAGTTGCCACCGGCAATGACCGAAGTGGAATATGCCGAGCATATCAAATCCATTGGCGCCAAGAATAAATTGTTCCGTTCTTACATCGGACTTGGGTATTATGATACTATCGTTCCGAATGTGATCAAGCGTAACGTGCTGGAAAATCCGGGCTGGTACACAGCGTATACACCGTATCAGGCTGAGATTGCTCAAGGTCGATTGGAGGCGCTGCTCAACTTCCAGACCATGGTGAGCGATCTTACAGGATTGGAGATTGCCAACGCATCGCTATTAGATGAAGCTACTGCTGCAGCAGAGGCCATGATCATGCTTTTCAATTCCCGTTCGCGCGAAGCAACCAAACGTGGAGTAAAGAAGTTCTTCGTCTCAGCCGATTGTTTTCCGCAGACCATAGACCTTTTGCACACAAGGTCAACACCGCTGGGTATTGAGCTTATTGTTGGGGATCATGAAGATGTGCACCTGTCCGATGAGTTTTTCGGAGTGCTGCTTCAATACCCATCCGTGAATGGATATATCAAAGATTTGAGTGGATTTGTAGAAAAGGTTCATGCCGTAGGTGCGCACGTGGCAGTGGCTGCGGACCTAATGAGTCTGGTATTGCTGAAAAGCCCAGGCAGTTGGGGAGCCGATGTGGTTGTGGGCAACACGCAGCGTTTCGGTGTTCCGTTGGGGTACGGTGGACCGCATGCGGCCTACTTTGCGACTAAAGATGAATTCAAACGCAATATTCCAGGCAGGATAATCGGAGTTTCGGTAGATTCTCAGGGTAATCCGGCTCTGCGCATGGCCTTGCAGACCAGAGAGCAGCATATCAAGCGTGATAAGGCGACCTCTAACATCTGTACAGCTCAGGCCTTATTGGCCATTATGGCTAGCATGTATGCCGTGTATCACGGACCTACCGGGCTGAAGAACATTGCAACCAACATACACCTGAAAACGGTGGCCTTGGCAAGCAAACTGTCGGCTTTGGGTTACGATGTCAAATCGCAGGTTTATTTCGATACCATCAAAATTTTTCCGCCCGCGGGAGTGACCGTAACGGAGATAAAGGAGGTAGCGGAGCGTGAAGGGGTAAATTTCCGATACATTGAGAACCGAGCCATCGGTATCAGTCTTGATGAAAGAACGAACATTGGGGATCTGCAAAAAGTCCTTGAGGTACTTTCTAGTGCGGCCGGAAAAGACCCGATCTTTATGAAAGCGGCTGAATTGGATGAGGTAAAGCCAACGTTGAGCCAGGAATTGCTTCGGGCTGACGATTATCTTACCCACAAGGTGTTCAACACGTATCATTCAGAGACAGAAATGATGCGCTACATAAAGCGCTTGGAGAATAAGGATATATCATTGGTTCATTCCATGATATCGCTCGGTTCTTGCACCATGAAACTGAATGCCGCCAGCGAGCTTTATCCTATTAGCATGCCTGAATTCGCCAGCATACACCCATTTGTTCCGGTGTATCAGACCAAAGGATACCAGATTGTTTTCAACGAGCTGGAAAAGGCTTTGTGCGAAATCACAGGATTCGAAGCCATGTCTTTCCAACCCAATTCGGGTGCACAGGGAGAATATGCTGGATTAATGGTCATTGATCAGTATCACAAGAGTAGAGGAGACGCGCATCGCAATGTGGCTCTTATCCCATCTTCAGCGCATGGTACCAATCCTGCCAGTGCGGTTATGGCCGGAATGCAGGTGGTGGTCACCAAATGCGATGAGAGCGGAAACATTGATGTTGCCGACCTTAAGGCAAGAGCCGAAGAATATGCCGACACTCTTTCTTGTTTGATGGTGACCTATCCATCCACACACGGGGTTTTTGAGGAGTCCATACAGGAAGTAACCAAGATCATTCATGATAATGGAGGTCAGGTTTATATGGATGGGGCCAACATGAATGCTCAAGTCGGGCTGACCAATCCGGGTTTGATCGGAGCGGACGTTTGCCATCTAAACCTTCATAAGACCTTTGCAATTCCACATGGTGGTGGCGGTCCGGGCATGGGACCAATTGGAGTTGCCAAACATTTGGCGCCTTTTCTCCCAGGTCATGCCGTTATTTCAACAGGAGGAAATCAGCCTATATCAGCCGTTTCTGCTGCACCCTGGGGCAGTTCGCTCATCCTGCTCATTTCCTACGGATACATTAAAATGCTAGGGGCAGAAGGAGTGAAAAAGAGCACACAGTACGCCATTCTCAATGCCAACTATCTGAAGGCGAAGTTGTCTGGCGTCTATAGCATTCTGTATTCCGGAAAGCACGGAACCGTAGCCCACGAGATGATCTTGGATTGTCGCGATTTCAAGAAGAACTCAGGAGTTGAGGCCGGAGATATTGCCAAACGATTGATGGATTACGGTTATCATGCTCCAACGGTATCGTTCCCTGTTGCCGGTACACTTATGGTTGAACCTACCGAGAGTGAATCAAAAGAAGAATTGGACCGTTTCATCAGCGCAATGATCAATATCCGAAAAGAGATCAGCGAAATAGAAAATGGTCAAGCGGATATAACTGATAATGTTCTGCTGAACGCCCCTCACACCGCTGGCAGTGTGGTGAGTGATACTTGGAGTCATAGCTATTCGAGAGAAAAAGCCGCTTTTCCGCTACCTTATGTGGTAGCGGCCAAAGTGTGGCCGTCCGTTGGAAGAGTAGATAACGCCCGCGGAGATAGAAACCTGATCTGTACTTGTCCTTCGGTAGAAGATTATGCATCGGAATCAGCAATGGCGTAGGATTCTTTCTGCGTGTGGTCTGATCATTTTACCATATTTGCATTACTTAAACCTAAACAAAACGACATGAGAAAAATTTACTTGATGCTTGGGCTTGTACTTGTTGGCTCAATGGCCATTGGCCAAAACTCCACTTTGGTGAGAAACAAAAAGGCCACATACGCTAACGGGATCACTGTTATGAGTGCCCAAGGAACAAGTGTGGCAATTCCAGAATCGATAGCCAGTGTTAATGGCGGTCCTACACCATGTACAGCATCAGCAGATACGTGGAATGACTTAGGTGAAGCACCTTGCTACGATGAAACTGCAATGGCCTGCGAGGTTGCTGATGCCGGTTTTACAACCATAGGCGTATATGGCTCAGAGGCCTATACACTTACAGATGTAGTTGCTGGTTTCGACTACGTGTTTAACATGTGTACAGGCTTTGGAGCTGGAGCATGGATACCTGAAGTGGTTATACTTGCACCAGATGGAACAACCATTGATGCAAACAACGTTACATCAGGCACGTCTGGGCAAACCTTTGAAAATCAATGTTCTTTAGGTTGGACTGCAAGCCAAAGTGGTACCTATAAGATCATCATCAATGAAATGGGAACTGCAACTGGAAATGCGCCTAGCCAAGCAAGTTGTACCACTTCATTGGCCGTTGACAATGGTAATCCTACAGTTACTTGTGGTGCTAACCCAGCCATTTGTCCGCCAGAAGGTCCTTGTGTTGCCGGAGACGTTGATGATTCGGTTTCGCCAGCTACCCTTTGTACAGGCGAGAGTGTAGCCTTTGCTACGGATGGTACAGAAGAGGGTGACGGTGGATTCGGCTTTGCCGTTATACCAAGTACTGGAGCTGCTGGTGGCAATAACGGTCAGGCGGTTACCATAACAGGAGTGACTTTCCCAACCTCATTGGATAACAACCTTGGTGGAGTCCTGAGTGCAAATTCGCTACCACCGCTTGAAGGTCAATGGGTGTTCTTCCAACTGTCTTTCAATTCAGATGGTGACGTATGTGCCGTGTCTGCTGACTCGATTATCGTAAACTTCTGTGCACTTGGAATCTCTGAAAAGACACTCGACCTGAATGTATATCCGAACCCAACAACCGGAAATATTCGTGTTGAAATGACAGGTGATAATTCTGATGCATCGATAACTGTAGTTGACCTTACAGGTCGATTGATATACAGCGAGAAAATTGTCATTACGTCAAGCTTCAAGAAAGATATCGAGTTGAATGCCGATAATGGACAATACATCCTTTCTATTGTTGATGAGTCAGCGGTTATTACCAGACGAATACAGATAATCAAATAGCATTTTAATAAATGTTCAATTAGAGGGGTCCTTCGGGACCCCTTTTTTTGCAATGAAAACCGTTGGATAACGTCCTGAAATCCATGAATCGCCAAGTACGACCTTCTTCAGACCGGTTAACAGACGATGCACTTCAATAATTGTCATCTCGAATGCATTGTTGAGGGTTGGCCTTCGATTCGGCTATTACTTTTGCCGACAATTGTTGAGATTTGAACAACCAAATGAATTGAATATGAAACACACATACCTATTAGCTCTCTTATTGATTTCCGTTTCTTTTGCCAACGCCCAGAATGATACACTATTATGGGAGAATTTTGAAGCTGAAACGATTGACTACATTATCAACGACTTTCCTACAGGAGCGCCAAACCTGTATCCCGACTATTTGAATTTTGATGTCGATGGAATAAATGATGGTAGTGGAGCTGATAGGCCAGGAGAATGGTTTCTTTCTTTTGGCTTTGCCGATGTAGATAGCACCAATACGGTTCTGGCAAGCAACTCTTGGCTCCAAGGAGAAGCCGATGGCGCTGAAAATTGGTTGATCCTTCCCCGAATTCACATTCAAGATGATCAGGCCATGCTGTATTGGAAATCGGCTCCGTTTCAATTGCCACGCTATTTGGATGGATATCAGGTACTTGTTTCTACCAACTCCAACATTGAAACCGATTTTACAGACACGTTGGCCGTTTTTGCTGAATTTGACGGCAATCTCACGGTTGATTTTGACGACACTGCCACTTACGTTTTTACGGAAGGAATAATGCACACGGAGATAGAGTACGACTCAACCGATGTAACTAGACATGGAGGTGTTCTACAGCAGTGGTCAGCTTCTTTATCCGATTATCAAGGGCAAGATATTTTCATTGCATTCCGACATCGGAGCGATGATGATAACTTGATATCAATAGATGACCTATTGGTTCTAGGTACGGGTTCAGTTGGGATTGACGAAGTAGAAGCAATCACAGAACTTACACTGTTTCCAAATCCGGTTTTCCAGAATGGGTCAATCCAAATAAGCTACAACCTTACCTCTTTATCCAAGGTCTCGTTTGAGGTGCTTACCATTGACGGACGCTCGATATTGACTGAATCTGGACATACTCAACTTGCAGGACAGCAACAAACCACCATTGATCTGAAAGGACTGGCAGGAGGAACTTACCTGCTGAAAATGGTCGCAAATGGCGTTACGGATACTCAACGGTTTGTGATTTCACAGTAATTGTAGTGGAAACAACTAAAATGTCTTCTGAAATGAAGTTCATGTTAACTTCAAACCATACCTTAGTAGTTCAAATCAAATCAACTTAGTAATCAATAAATAACGCAATGAAAAAAATCTACACATCTGTTTTGATGTTCGTGGCTGTGATCGCGTCCGCGGTAGGTCAGAACAATCAGAATCTCCCTGAAAAAACACTCAACGTTGAGAAGAATAATGAGACTCAACGAGCAAGCTCCAATCAGGTGACCTCACTATCCTCTAGAGGAAATGCACTTTGGGCAAACGGATTCGAAACTCCGTCTGAGTGGGTAATTGCCAATGAAGTTGGTAACTCCGACAACTGGGTTATTGGTACGGGTGGTCCATCAGGATCGTTTGCTATCGATGCCATTACTTCCACCGGAGGAGGGAACTTCGCAATGTTCGATTCAGACCTATTGTGCAGCGGCAATCAATTGGCCAATATCACTACAGCAAACAGTATCGACCTTTCTGCATCAGGAGGTGTCGTTCTGGAATTCGAACAGTATTACAGGAAGTTTGCAGACCTTACTTACGTCCAAGTATCTAATGATGGTGTGAATTGGACTTCGTTCGAAGTGAATGCAGAACTGTCTAACAACGATTTCTGTGACGGTAATCCAAATCTTGCGCAAGTGAATATTGCTTCAGTAACTGCGGGTCAGGCCACCGTATGGATCCGATTCCAATTCTACAGCCCAAGCAATTACATTCCACCAGCAGGAGCCGTAGGTTGTGCTTACGCTTGGATGATTGATGATGTGGCTCTCTATGAAGCCCCAGCAAATGATCTGGTTATGCAGAAGGTCATTTCCGGTGATATCATTAATGACTATGCGTATTCCAAGGTTCCGGTTACGCAAGCAACCGAAGTAATTGTAGGTGCAGTGGTGCTGAATTTTGGAACTGCAGCGCAATCCAATGTTTCATTGGATTGGGAAGTTACTCTTGGTGGTACTTCTGTTGCTACGGGTACAGAAGCAGCATCGGCTTCATTGGCTTCTGGTGACGTTGATACCGTTTGGATTTCAACAGGATATACTCCAGACGCAGTTGGTGAATTGGTTGTAACCGTTACTGCAAGCGCTGACGAATCCGAAGATGTACCTGCCAATAACGAGGGAGCAGGAGGATATGAGATAACCGATTATGTGTGGGGTCATGACTATGAGGACCAAGACTACTTCCTTTTAGGATATGAGGCTTCAGAACCTGATGGATCTTCAGGATTCGAAATGGGAGCCGACTATTTCCCTCAAATGGATGGCGATGTAATTTATGCACTCCAATTTGCTCTAGGGTCTTCAACAACTTCAAGCAGTGTAATTGCAAAAGTATATGAAGACGACCCAGCCAATGGTCCAGTAAGCGAGACTGTATATGACATTCAGCCAGGTGATATTCCAACTGGTCAGATAAATTTCATAACGGTTGTACTTGACGAGCCTGTAGCTATGAACGCAGGAAGTCTTTACACTGCAACAGTGGAAATTTCTGCTGGTGACGATGGCTTTATTCTTGGCAACACGATCGATGATGGAGACGGTGGCCAGTCTTTGTACTTGGGTGGTGATGGTACTTGGTACAATTGGATCGGTCTTACAACTTCAATGAGATTGAATTTGGACGAAACAATCGGAATTGAAGAGAATGAAGATGTAACTGGAGTTTACATGTATCCTAATCCAGCGACTGACAACTTCACTGTTGGTTTCGTTGCTAAGGAAGATCAAGATATGACAGTTAACATCTTGGGTTCAAATGGCGCTTTAGTGCTTTCAGAGCAAGTTGTTGCTAAAGTTGGACAAAGCAGCACTGTAACATTCAATGTTGATGGTTTGGCTTCAGGAATCTATATGGTTCAATTGCAAGGCGCCAAGTCTACGCTTACTCAAAGAATTGTAGTACAGTAAACTACTTTCAAGTGATCAGAACAAAAGGTCGGTTCATTTGAACCGACCTTTTTTCATTAACGATTTTTGAGAGTTTCTTATTCATCAAAAGATTAAATTCGTTCGATTCAAATCTCATATCATGACAAGACCATTACCACTAATAGCTGCATGTACACTTATTAGTATTGCAAGCTTGGCGCAATCCTATTCTGACCGGAACCTGCGCGCTTATGATTCCTCCTTAAACCATACTACAGAGGAGGTTCAAAGACCGGATGAAACCACATTGTCAACCCGCGCGGAAGGTGATACAATCTGGTACGATAGTTTCGCAGATCTTTCTAATTGGACGCTTGGAACTACAGGCGCATTCGGAACGGCAGATTCGCTGTGGGAATACACCACAACTGGCCCTTACGGTACGTTCAGTGGTACGTGGGGAGATATACAATCTGCAACCGATTCTGAT
>JBJOHR010000225.1:0-10342 GCA_046047575.1 Bacteroidota bacterium
TGGTCTTGTAGGCGGTCCAAGTTACCTTCACCGATGTATCAACCAGCATCAGCGGGCATTTACTAAGATCGTTCTGCCCGGTTGTTGATTCCGGATCGGGTGAGCTACAAGCTGCAAAGAGGGCCATTCCGCCCAATAGATATGCGAATGTTCTTTTCATCTGTTCAAGTTTTTGCAATTACGAATATGTGGATTATGTGATTCGATTCAAATTTGACGTTCATACTGCTTGATATTCCTGTATGAGTCTGACGTTCAGTTTGCGCATATACTCTTCCTGCAGCCATTTAATGTAGCTTGGAGTTATCTTGGCAAGACAGTGCCCGTATTTGCGCGCTCGGTATTCTATCTCCCCGTCCAAAAGCTTGGCCAGGTCCTTTGCATCCCAAAGGTCGTCAGCATTTTCAACGCACATTCTCACATGTTGATCAATAGACTCCTCAATGACCACTTTAGGACGATCTCCCCGTTTGATAGCGTTATCGTACGCTTCAATGATATTGAAATCGATGTTTTCCGATCTGCTGAATCGATCTCGGATCTCCTGCGGCATTTTGTACTTGAATTCGCGCTGAATTTCTTCATCTGAACGAATGCTGTTCAAATGCATTTCGGGATGGCGGAAGATGTGTTCCCAATTGATATACGCTTCCCATAGTCCGAATCGCGCAACGTTGTTCCCAAGATCGATGACTGTGAATTCTTCCTTCTTTCCAAATATCCTTGAACCGCGACCGATCATTTGAAAATAGAGGGTCAACGACCGCGTGGCCCGATTAAGGATGATGGCCTCAACGGATGGTTCGTCAAAACCAGTGGTAAGGATTCCTACGGAAGTTAGAACAGCATCTGGCGTTTCGCGGAACCATTTTAGGATCTCGCGTCTTTCCGCAGCTGTATTCTTGTTATCGAGATGCTTGATCTTGATGCCGGCCTGCTGAAACGTTGAATAAACGTATTCAGAAGTTCGGATTCCGTTATTGAAGATCAGTGTTTTTTTGCCTTTGCAGTGGTCTTGATAAGAACGCAACAGTCGGCTTTGCATAGCGTGGTCGGTGTACAGTTCTTCTGACGAACGTACGGTATAGTCGCCATTGATCCCAATGTTAAGCGAACTCAAATTGAGGTCGTAACTGTAGGTAGTTGCCTTGGCCAGGTACTTCAGGTCGATGAGCGTTTGAATGGATTCGCCTACAATGAGCTCATCGTAATTCTCATTCATCGGTAGGCTGATGTTTGAGCTTAATGGAGTGGCGGTTACACCAAGGATCGTACTCTTTTCAAAGAACTTCAGCAGTTTGCCGAACGAGTTGTAATGAGCTTCGTCAATGATCACCAGTCCAATGTCCTTTATCTCAATAACCTCATCGCTCAAACGATTGTTGAGAGTTTCGACCATTGCCACGAAGCACTGATATTCGTCCTGATCGTCAAGGTCTTTCACATCGCTGGTTATCACCTTGTTCTTAACGGTGAAGGTGTCCAACATGCGCGATGTCTGAGACGAGAGCTCTATTCTGTGCGTCAGGATAATGACCTTTTTGGAGGTGCGCTGAATGAACCTTCGTGCAATTTCAGAGAAAATGACCGTTTTTCCGCCTCCAGTTGGGAGTTGGAACAGTAGATTGAAGGGATCTTTACGTTCCTCCAATCGGTCAAAAATGCGGTAGAGCGCCTTTTTCTGATACTCGTAAAGTTCCTTCCCTACTCCGTTTTCGGAGTCATCTTCCTTCATATTGCGGTCATCTAAAGGCCAATTCGCAATGATACGGACTTTCTTGCGATCGGAAAGAAAGGTGAGAACAGAACCAGGATCGTTTCCTAACGACTTGTCAACACCATTTTCATATGAGGCGCGGGCCGCATGGTGATCAGTGGCTCCTTTTTGAATTGGAAACCTTTCGATTTTCGAAGCTTGATGGCACGGACAACCATTGGGACGATGATCTGCATTTCCATCAGGGCGAAGTTGTTGCCTATGCAAAGTCTTGGTCCGCCACCGAACGGGAAGTAGACGAACTTGTGCCGACCCTTGGAATTTTCCTTGCTGAAACGCTCTGGTCTGAACTCCTCTGGGTTGTCCCAAAGCTTTGGGTCGCGATGGATGTAATAAACAGGAATCAGGCAATTTGAATCCTTCGGAATGCGATAATTGCCCAATTGGTCTTCATCAGTTGCATGTCTGCCAATGATCCATGCGGGTGGATATAACCGCAGTGTTTCGTCAATCACCATGCGTGTGTATTCGAGCGAATGCAGGTCTTCCAGATTCGGTTGTCTGCCATTCAGTACGCGCGATTCTTCTTCGATCAGCTTCTGCTCCACTTCAGGGTTTTCGTCCAAGCAATGTACCAGCCAAGTAAGCGCCACAGCCGTAGTTTCATGCCCGGCCAAGAAGATGGTTATCACTTCATCCTGAATCTGCTGATCGCTCATTTTCTCGCCCGTGTCCGCATCTTCCACTTCCATCAGCATGGAAAGAAGGTCATCGTACCTCTGGTCGCTCGCTCTTCGTTTTTCAATGATGTCGGCAACTACATTTTTGATGGCCGTGTAGCTTCTACTCTCCTTCTGAATATGAGGAAGCGGAACCCACAATGGAATGGGAAACGGACTGGTGATCCGCTTGATCAACTGCTCGTTGGCATAGTCGAATTCTCGGTTTACCACTTCCATGACATCGGCCACATCGCTACTGAACATGGCCTTAGAAACGATGTTCAAGGTGGTTTCCATGAAGTCCTTCGAAACATCGACCTCGCTCCCATCAGGCAGGGTTTTCCATTTGTCAACCAACTGCCGACCGAACTCCACATAAGTATCCACGAATGAAGCAAGTCTGTCGCGATGAAAAGTGGGCTGCATCAATCTGCGCTGTTTCCGCCAGAAATCACCTTCGCTGGTAAGCAATCCTTCTCCCAACAGAACTTTGAGCACATTGTAGCCGTGGCTCTTAACGTAGTTCTTGTTATTGTCTTGCATGATGTGCTTCACCATATCGGGATCAGAAACGATCATCATGTAATCGAAATCTGAAATGAATGGGAAGAAAATAGACCTGACCTGAAAAATGCCACCATACTTCGGCACCACTTCTTCAAAGAAACCCAAGGAATCACGGATAAAATCAAACGCACTTCCGATCGGATATTTGCCTTTGACCAACGGTGGTAATGGCTGTTGTTTTAACTGGGTTTGATCTTCCATAATGGAGTGCTGTGCCAATGTGTTAATGCGTTCCTAAAGTAAAATTTAGTTTCTGTTCCAGATCGGAGAGTAAAGAAGAAAGCTACCAGCCTCAGTTTCTCACCAACTTGAACGTGGACACCGCCTCTCCGCTAAGCACCTGCACGTGGTAAATTCCTACCGGATATGGAGATAGATCAATGGTGATCGATGTTTCGTTCATACAAGTTTGCCACACCAGAACTCCAGCATGATCGAACAGCGAGATCTGCGCGGCAGTAGGTTGAACCCAAATGCAGATGAATACATCTTTCGAAGGATTGGGAAACACTGAAACAGAATTAGCAGGTGACTTCTCTTCGATTCCAACGGAACTTGGAATTCCGTTCAGTGAATCCACCACTTCCAGCGTGTTTCCAAGTTCATAGAAATCTACCGTTGGGAAATTGGGAAACTTCCCCAACGTTGCTTCACAATCTCTGGCTCGATCATAAAAGAAATTGAACTCGTTAGCCAATTCTGAGAGGTCGGTTCTTCCCACTCCCAAATTCGGATCGGTGGCAAAATGGTTGAGGATAAACAGATCATTGTTCTCGTCCCCACGATTGAATTCGCACGTAAAATCGCTATTACTGTTGTTTGAGAATGGCGTTTCTACCGCATAATCCCAAACGTAGTGATACCAATCTTCACCCGGAGCCGCATCATTTCTGTCCGAAAGAACGACTAATCGCTTGTTGGCGTCAATCATTTCCTGCAGCGTTGGCCACTCACCTCCAAGGTCTTGCTCAAGCGTGTAATCAAGCGTTTCCGTATTGATGAAAGCGGTTTCAATCAGTTCAAAATCTGCATAACACTCGAAAATGATGGTCACAATTTCGTTCGGATTCGCATCCAGAAAGTCCTTGATCTCGGTAAGGTTCGATTCCAGCGATGTGGTACCCAGAAAAGCCAACGAATGGTAAACAGTGGCAATTCCACCCTCATCGTACACGTCCAGCATCAATCCCCGAACGCCATCGTTCAGTTGCTGTGTAAGTCCGTAGGTTTGGTTAGGCAGGTTGAATCCATCTTCCTCTGCGTTGAATGCATTGTGCGTGGTGAGGTACGCCACTTCATTGTAACGCTTGCCGCACAACGCTGCATGACCATTGCATTGCGCAAAAGTCTGAAGAGAGCCGAGGCAGATCATCGGAATGATCAGAAACCTTCTGAGTGAATTGAACATCACTGGAAAGTTAGGATAATCTTAACCAGTTGTGTGTCTTGGTAAAATCAGAAAAGCCGTATCTGTTTTGATGTCCTTTCAAAAAGACTTGACGTAAGATGGATCAACTCGTTGTTCTTAAAGAACTTACGCTTACCAAGATGATAGCTCTGATTGATCTGTTCAACCAACTTCCCCTCTCCCTTCATGCGCGTTCCAAATCGGTTATCATTCACCTGTCCGCCATGGGCGTCTGCTACCTGATGGAGCACTTTGTCCTTTCTATCCGGATAATGCGTTTCCAACCAATTGGAGAACATTTCCTTCAACGAACCATTCAATCTAAGAATGATGTAGCCCGCTGAAGTTGCCCCACGTTTGGCAACTTCTTCCATGAGGGCGTATACTTCATGTCCGTTGATGCCGAGAATAAGTGGCGCCATGAGCACATTGACCGGAATTCCAGCTTTGCTCAGTTCTTCAATGGCTCTCAGCCTCCCTTCAACAGAGGCCGTTCTCGGTTCCAGTTTTCTACGGAAATCCTCATTCAGCGTATTGAGGGAGATGTTGACCATGGCCAGGTTCTTCTCCGCCATGGGCGCGAGAATGTCCATATCGCGGAGCACCAGATTGTTCTTGGTAATGATGCCAACGGGATTGTTGTATTCAGCGCAAACCTGAAGCATCTTTCGAGTTATTTCGAACTTCCGTTCAGCAGGCTGGTAGCAATCCGTGTTGCCCGACATCATCAACGAGCCCCCTTTCCAAGTCTTTTTGTTGAATGCTTCGCGAAGCAGGTCTGGCGCATTCTTCTTCACCAGAATGACCGATTCAAAATCCAAACCGGCACCGTATCCCCAATACTCGTGGGTTGGACGGGCGTAGCAGTAGGAACAACCGTGTTCACATCCCTGATACGGATTCACTGAGAAATCGCTCGGCACATCTGGGCTCGGCACCTTATTGATGATGGTCTTTGGAAAGATGTCGATGAACTTGGTTCTGACCTTTTCTTCCGTTCCCGGTTCAAAGCCTTCATCCCACTCCACTTCCTCTTTAAAGAAGCGGTTCTTAGGGTTGTATGCTGCACCACGGCCTTTCACGGTTTGAAAATAGTTGACAGAGTTGACAAAGAGATAAAGTTGACAAGGACGATCAAGGCTTTGGTCAATATAAACCTTGTCAACTCTGTAAACTGATCTCTTATCTCTAACTTCGCGCGCCCAAATACAAGGCTATGCTATCAACTCAGAATATCTCTCTTCAATACGGTAAACGCGTTCTCTTTGACGATGTCAACATCAAGTTCACACAAGGGAATTGCTACGGAGTTATCGGTGCCAACGGTGCTGGAAAATCCACCTTTCTGAAGATCCTTTCGGGAGAGATCAGTCCGAATTCGGGTTCTGTGCACATGGAACCCGGCAAGCGCATGGCCGTGCTGAAGCAGGATCACTCTGAATACAATGACATCTCTGTGCTTGACACCGTAATGATGGGCCATAGCGTACTTTGGAAGAACATTCAGGAACGGAATGCCATTTATGCCAAGCCCGATTTCTCTGAAGCAGATGGAATTAAAGCATCTGAATTGGAAGAGAAGTTTGCCGAGATGGACGGCTGGAATGCTGAATCGGATGCCGCTACCCTACTTAGCGGATTGGGCATTTCTGAGGCTGACCACTACAAGTTGATGAAGGACATGCCGGGTTCGTTGAAGGTGCGGATCCTATTGGCGCAGGCCCTTTTTGGAAACCCTGACGTGCTGATCCTGGATGAGCCCACCAACGACCTCGACCTTCGGACCGTGCAATGGTTGGAGAATTTCCTGATGGACTTTGAGAACACGGTCATCGTAGTTTCTCACGACCGTCACTTTCTGGATACCGTCTGTACCTCCATAGCCGATATCGACTTCAAGAAGATCAAGGTTTACACGGGTAACTATTCGTTCTGGTACGAATCGAGCCAATTGGCCCTACGGCAGAAGTTAAGCGCCAATAAGAAGGCCGAGGACAAGAAAAAGGAGTTGCAGGAGTTCGTGGCACGCTTCAGCGCCAACGCCAGTAAGAGCAAGCAGGCCACCAGCCGAAAGAAGTTGTTGGAGAAGATCAATGTGGATGAGATTCAGGCCTCTTCGCGAAAGTATCCTGCCATCATCTTCAAACAGGCGCGTGATGCCGGCAATCAAGTGCTGAGTGTGCAGCACATTTCCAAGAAATTGAACGGTGAACCATTGTTCAGCAACCTCACCTTTGAGGTGAATCGTGGTGATAAGATCGCATTCATCAGCAAAAGCGGACTAACCACCACCACGCTGTTCCAAGTGCTGATGGGCGAACAAGAGGCAGATTCTGGCCATTTCACCTACGGACAGACCATAACGAAGGCCTACCTACCTACGGAAAACGGACATTATTTCAATACGAAAGACAATCTGATCGATTGGCTGCGCGAGTATTCTGAGGATAAGAGCGAGATCTACATCCGTGGATTCTTAGGCAAGATGCTTTTCTCTGGCGAAGAGGTGTTCAAATCGGCATCGGTGCTTTCGGGAGGCGAGAAAGTGCGCTGCATGTTGAGCAGAATGATGCTTCAGGAGGCCAACTTGCTCATTATTGACGAACCTACCAACCACCTGGACCTGGAATCCATTCAAGCCTTCAACAACGGGTTGGTAGATTTTGATGGTACGGTACTCTTCACATCGCACGACCACCAGTTTGTGCAGACCGTGGCCAACCGGATCATTGAGGTTGGGCCAAACGGTTTCATTGACAAGCTGATGGAATACGATCAGTACATCGAAGATGCCAGAGTAGCCGAGCAGCAGACCAAGATCTATTAAGCGGGTACTTGTTCCGGGCCGTATTGAACTGGCCGAGCTTGTAATACGTAAGCGTTGGCTTAGAGTAGCATCCTTGCGTGAAATACCCTTATTTCTACTTTTATGCCAACATCAATCCATAAAAGTCAGTAATAGAATGCATCGGAACGTTTGCCTGCTCTTAGCCATTGCCGCATCAACGGCACTGTTGGCGCCCCCCACCACTTGTACCGCACAGCTTGCCCTTTACGGTGCCAACCTCTCCAATGTGGGTGCAACAGACAACCATGGCGGTATTTTCCGCTATGTGCCCAGTACCAACACGTACACAGCACCCTATTTCGGCAATGCCACAGACGGCAACGAGATAGCTGGAATGGTGCGCGTTGGCGATCTGCTTTATGGCACTACCCGACTTGAGGGCGCTCATGGTGCTGGCACCGTGTTCAGTTTCGACCTATTGACGGAGACCTTTACCAAATTGGCCGATTTTGACAGCATCAACGGCAAATACCCTGTAGACGACATGGTGCCTGCGCCCAATGGCAAGTTGTATGGGGTTACTGCCTATGGAGGATTGAACAACAAAGGGGTACTGTTCTCTTTCGACCCATCGACCAATGCCATCGCCAAACTTATCGACTTCGGTTCTGGTTCTTACCAGGATCCACGGGGTGGCCTGATCATGGGCAGCAATGGCAACCTCTATGGAGTGGTCAGCTTTTTGAATGGGGCCATTTTTGAATACACCATAGCCACCAATACCATCGATTACTTACACACCTTTCCTCCCAGTAATGGAGGCAGGGCTCCTTACGGCAAATTGACAGAGGTGCAAGATTCCGTGTTCTACGGCACCACCCGTTACGGGGGCATGAACAACGCACAGGAAGGCACCATTTTCCGCTACGACCAGCGCGATGACTCCTTCACTACGGTCAAATTCTTTCAGGGCGGTGCAGATGGCTCGTGGCCGATGAACGGCCTGGTGCATGTGGGCAACAACCTTTACGGATTCACCTTCAAAGGTGGCGATTTCACCTATGGCACTTTCTTTAAATACGACCTGTCCCAAGGCCAGTTCACCAAGCTGATCGACATTCAGCCGCCCATTGGGTCTTATCCCGAAAATCGCCCTATTCTTTCTGCCGATGGCAACATTTACAGCGCTGTCAAATTCGGTGGTAATCTGGGCCGAGGTTGCCTTGTGAAGTACAGCCTGACCACGGGCGTAATGACCAACATTTACCCGTTCGTGGCGGGTGAAGGAACGTATCCGTTCAACGGACTTATTGAAACGTGCATCACGCCTAAGCCCACGGGCACTGCCGCTGTCACGCTATGTGAGGGTGCCACCGTGGCCGACCTTGATGCCAATGGTTCGCAGATAAAGTGGTATGCAAGCGCCAGCAGCACCACGCAGCTTTCGTCAAACACTGCCCTCGTCAATGGAACCTACTACGCCTCGCAGACCGTGCAATGCGAAAGTGCTGAACGACTGGCCGTGAACGTAACGCTGCAAAGCCCGCCTGATGTGGGTGTGACGCTTTCTGGCCAGACCCTGACGGTGAATGAAACAGGGGCTCAGTATCAATGGATCAATTGCGCCACGGGAAGCAACATCAGTGGGGCAACCGCCCAGTCTTACACGGCCACCGCCAATGGCGAGTACAAAGTGAAAGTGACTCAGGGTGTCTGTGTGGCCACCAGCAGCTGTACCGAGGTGAACGATGTGGGCATACATGACCTTGACATGAGTACGATTGCCGTTTACCCGAATCCTGCCAGCACGGTCATGACGATTGAAGGTGCCAGTCCATTGCAGCGCGTGGAACTATTGGATCAGTTGGGCCGCGTGGTGCTACAGCAAACAGTGCAAGGAGTGCGCACCGAGATCGGTCTGGCCACTTTACAACCGGGCAGCTATGTGCTGCGCGTAGCGGCAAAAGATGGCGCCACCGGTGTACGCACGGTAATGAAGGAATAGGTTAACCGTTTCCGCTAAAGATAATGCCTTAGAAACTGCCGTCATTGCGAGGGAGGTGGTACCCTGAGCTTGTCGAAGGGAACGACCGAAGCAATCTCTAGATTGCCGCGCTATGCACGCAATGACGCAGAACCTAACCGAACGACAGCACGCGTTACAAACGCGCGCAATCGGCTTGTTGATTAATGAACAGTCAGTTACATTTTGGCAAGTAATTCAGCCTTTTTGGTTTCGAATTCAGTCTTTGTCAAAAAGCCTTTTTCCATTAATGAAGCAAGCTTTTCAATCTGAGATGGAATATCTAATTCAGAGCTAACAGTGCCATTAGTTGATATAGTCTTTTGTGAGAATTTCGAACGCACTGAGTTCGTTCTAAGTCGGTCTTCAAACTCCAAACATTTTTGTGCCTGGCCCATTACAGTAACTCCCGACAACATTTCAAGTCTCAGAACTACTTCTTGTCCATTTGAATTGTAGGTAATATGAATGTTATTTGCCTGGTTAAGCTGTCGAGAATCAAGACCTCCCAACAAACCTTCTACGGTTCCCACTTGTCGCTGAACTATTTGCAAATCAATCACAGTATTGAACGGAATCACTAAGCCTTTGAACCAATCTTTAGAGCCCATTGTCGGAGAAAATTCAAACCTGTCGGAACAAGTGTAGAAGTCAATCATTCCATTTTTGGATTTTGGATAATCGGGGTGTCCTCCCTTGTACACGACTGAGTAATCGCAGATTAAATCAGTTGGTTTTTCCTTCTTGCCGAAAATGCTGTCAAAAATTCCCATAGAAATAATTTGGTTTAGTTAGTGTGTCACTAATGTACGTTGTTTTCGGAATGATTCGACCTGTCCAATTTCAAATTTGTCTGAACGGTTCGCCTAAAAGTATTGCGTTTTGAAACTACTTCGTTTTCGTCCCGATAGCTATCGGGATACGGTAGCATAGCAGAATGGAACTGAGACTGACTGACGTACGATCGCACGCATTAGGTTTTAGCGGTTGTTGGCAAATCGTGCTTTTGAAGATTCTTCTCCTTGTGTTTTACCCATCCATTTAAGACGTGGAAAATTTCCTCGTTAATCGTAAGCATGCATTCAATAGCCTCAAATCTATCTTCGTCCGATACGCT
>JBJOHR010000226.1:0-3325 GCA_046047575.1 Bacteroidota bacterium
AGGCCATTCAGGCCATGTACAAGGACAATCCTCAAGGTTTGGCCGATTACATCGCCAATCCGGTCCGCAGACGGGACGATTATGACGAAATGCCACCACAGAGTTATCTGACCGAAGAGACAAGACTTGCGGTTGCTGAGTTCATGCTGAGCTTCGAGAAAAAGTGAAGGGAAAAACCGTAATTGTTACAGGTGGAAATGCCGGTATCGGTAAAGCAACTGCAATCGCTTTAGCGAAAAAAGGTGCGAATCTGGTCATCACATCCCGTTCAGAAGACAAAGCAAAAGCAGCCGTATCTGAAATCAGGAAATCATCGGGTAGTGAGCTTGTTGATTTTGTAAGCATTGACCTGAGTTCGCAGAAATCAGTCCGTAAAGCAGCAGAGGTTATAAAAACCAAATGCCCGAAAATTGATGTGCTCATCAACAACGCTGGTTGCTATGTTTCTGATTTGCAACTGAATGAAGATGGCTTGGAAATGCAGTTTGCCACGAATCATTTGGGTCATTTTCTGTTGACCAATCTATTGATGGACAACTTGAAAGCCGCAGAAAGGGCTCGCATTGTAAACTTATCCTCCATTGCTCATAAATCAACCCGCGGGTTGGATTTGGACGACATCAATTACGATAAAGAACAATACGGAGGTTGGAAAGCCTATTCGCGAAGCAAATACTGCAACATTCTGTTCACTAACGAGTTGGCTCGCAGATTGAAACCGATGGGTATTACGGCAAATGCAGTTCACCCTGGTGGTGTACGGACCGAGATTGCCGAAAAAAATGCCAACTGGTACACCAAACTAGGTTGGATCTTGAGTAAACCATTGATGGTTACAGTCGAAGAAGGCGCAAAAACCTCCATTTATTTGGCATCAGCGCAAGAAGTGGAAGCAGAAACGGGTGGTTACTGGGTGAAGTGCAAAAAATACTTCAGCAATCGTCCTTCACAAGAAGAAGCAAACTGGCAAGCGCTTTGGAAAAAAAGCGAAGAGTTGGTAGGGCAGCAATTTACAATTTAGGTTATGGTAGGAACCCCTTGGAAACGTCTGGAGAAGAAAACAGGCTACGACATCATCGTTATCGGCTCCGGACTGGGGGCGCTATCATTCAGCGCCATCATGGCCAAGGAAGGCAAAAAGGTGCTGGTGCTCGAAAAGCACTACGTGGCAGGTGGTTTCACGCACGTATTCAAGCGTAAGGACTACGAGTGGGATGTGGGCATCCACTATATTGGCGATGTGCACATTGAGCACACGTTCCTCCGATTCCTGTTCGACTACATTACCGATTGCGAACTGAAGTTCAAGGAGATGGACGAGGTGTACGACCGCGTGATCATTGGCAACAAGAGCTACGACCACCGCGCGGGAAAGGACAACTACATCAAAATGTTGTACGACAATTTCCCGAAGGACCACGAGGCCATTGACCGCTACATCGAGCTGGTGAACGAATCGACCGCCAGTACCAAGAAATTCTTCAAGGAACGTGCATTCCCAACGGTGGTGAGCAAACTGTTCGGCTCATTCTTCACTGACAAGTTCTTCCAATTCTCTGATAAGACCACCAAAGAGGTGCTCGACAGCATTACCGAAAATCAGGAACTGAAAGACGTGCTTGCTGGGCAGTATGGCGACTATGGCCTACCTCCAGCCCAGAGTAGTTTTGCCATTCACGCATTGGTGAACAAGCACTACTGGAAAGGTGGAGCGTTCCCCATTGGCGGATGCGAGCGGATCGCAGAAACCATCATTCCGGTGATTGAAAAGGCCGGAGGTGCCGTGGCCATTCGTGCTGGAGTGGAAAAGATACTGGTGAGGGACGGCAAAGCCTATGGCGTGCTGATGGAGGACGGCACCAGGTTGGAAGCCCCAATGATAGTGAGTGGCGTGGGATACCTGAACACCATGGCGCGATTGCTTGACAAGGATGTGCAGCGTTCCATAGGTTTTGAGTTGGAAAAATCGCCTGCAGGACCGTCCATCTCGCACGTTTGTCTGTACATCGGTCTCAAACACGACCTCCGCGAAATGGGCATTCCCAGTTCAAACCTCTGGGTGTATGGCGGCAACGACCACGACCGCACTGTGAAAGAATACTTGGAAGACCCGAGCAAACCGTTCCCGATCACGTACATCTCATTCCCGTCTTTGAAAGACCCCGAATGGGAAAGCCGCTACCCGGGCAAGAGCACCATCGAAATGATCACGTTGGCCCCATTCGAGTGGTTTGCCAAGTGGCAGGACGAGCGATGGAAACACCGCGGAGATGAATACGAAGCATACAAGGAATACTTCTCTCAGCGTTTCCTTGCGGAGCTTTACAAGCAGTTCCCGCAATTGGAAGGCAAGATCGATTACTACGAACTTTCCACCCCACTGAGTACCGCGCATTTCGTTAACTATGAGAAAGGCGAGATCTACGGCCTCGACCATTCTCCTGCCCGATTCCGCATGAAGGAACTGCGCCCGCACACCCCCATCAAAAACCTATACCTCACCGGACAGGACATTGCCACATGCGGCATTGGTGGGGCGCTGTACGGTGGCCTTCTCACCTCCGCCTTTGTGCTAAATGGTGTATTCCTTACCAACAAGATCGTAAGCCGCGTGGAGAAGATGCGCAAACAGAAAACCGTTGTATCATGAAAAAACTGACTCCTTTCCTTCTGGTGGCCTTGGCCGCTTGCAATCAGCACACCGACCAACCTGCCGTTGCAACTGATGATCAGGTGGTACGCACCAAGACCATGGAATATGCCGTTGAGCTCGGTTCCGTGTTTCACAAAGACCTGAATGATGAGGATTTTACCGATGTGAGCACCATTTCGCAGCAACTGATCGCTGATGTGCTTTCGGGAAAAGTGAAAGCGTACGACCGCACCAGCGATGCGCCATTGGAAACCGAACAGGTGAAGGCGTTGCTTCAGTTCACCGACACCATTTGGTTCGAAGAGCCGGAGACCGGAGATGTGCGAATAGAGATCGTGGAGCGCGACTACACCAAAGACTTTTTCGGATTCACCTTCCGTGAGCAATGGAACTACAATGCTGCCGGCTCGGTGGTGGAACGCAAAGTGTTGGGCATTGCCCCACGCATTCCGGTGTTCTCTGCCCAGCAGGGCGAGTTGCGAGGATTCACTTCGGCCTTTTGGGTGAAGTACGAGTGAACACCGCGTTGCTGAGGTTGTTGCAGTTGTTTTGAATCTGCCCGTGAAAAAACGCTACATCTTCCTGCTTCTCTTTGTTGCCATCCACATTCCCATCGGCATCTGGTTTTTCAATAGCCCGATGGCCGTGGCCAATGACGAGGAAACATTCCGC
>JBJOHR010000227.1:0-11003 GCA_046047575.1 Bacteroidota bacterium
AATGCAGATCAGGAAGAAAAAGAAAAAGGACGTTCCACCGGTATCAACGGCTTCGTTGCCCGATATCGTTTTCATGCTGTTGTTCTTCTTCATGGTAACAACGGTAATGCGAGAAACATCGCTAAAGGTGGTTCACGTTATTCCTAAAGCCAAGGAAGTAGCAAAATTGGAACGAAAATCATTGGTAGCTTACATACACATTGGTCCGCCTTTAAAGCCCTTACAGCCTATCTACGGAACGGAACCGCGTATTCAATTGGATGATGCATTTGCAACACCTAAGGACATTCCAACATTCGTAGAATCTGTAAAAGCAAAAACAAACGAGGCTGAAGTTCCATTACTGACCTATTCACTGAAAGTGGATAAGGAGACAAAAATGGGAATCGTTGTAGATGTGAAGCAAGAACTGAGAAAGGCACAGGCACTTAAGATCAACTACTCTACCAGTAAGGTGGTCGATAAGGCAGACCTTTAAATTCTAAACCATACATGTTAAGAACGGAGGCACAAATTGCCTCCGTTTTTATTTACCCCCTATAGCCGATTGCTGCTCTTTGAACAAGTACAGCAGCATCAGACAGAAGATCAAGGAAAAGCTGACAAGAACCGGGTCGCCCAAACCAGCTGTTTCAATATTATCAGAAACCAGCCCGTGCTGAACTCCATAGGCCAAAACAACCGAAACGGCATTATTGGTAAAATGGGCAATGGTCGGGTACCAAAGATTTCCACTCCAAAGAAAAAGATAACCCATGGCTACTCCCATCAGCAATCTGGGTACAAAGCCAAAGAATTGCATATGAACGGCACTGAAAAGAACCGCTGCCAACCATATGGCCACATGCTTATTCCTGGTTAGACCGTAAAATCCTTGCTGGATGATCCCTCTAAAGATAAGCTCCTCACCTACTGCAGGCAACAAAGCGATCATGAACAGGTTGAAGACCAACAATGGAATGGAAGGCATGTTTAGAAACAACGCTGTCAAGGATCCTGCCTGCACTTCTTTCTCTTTCATCCAGTCACCGACCCAGAATGGAATGGTAATATTCGAATTCCATTCTGCCAGATAATTCACGGTTGGAAAAGCCACCATGAAGAATACAAGGCTAATAAGTACTGCTTGACGTTGCGGGAAGGCGAAAACAACCTTTAAATCCTTCCATGTGGACGACAGCCATAAGTATACAAATGAAGGAAGGATGAGCATTCCGATGGCTTGCAGCACCTGCATTAAACGAAGAGCCGGCAACAATTCGGGATCACTAAGATCATCAAGAAGATCAGGTTCAGTCAACAATGGTATACTCAGGGCCAATTCACTTATGGCAAAACCTATGAAGGAGAACACAGAAGCTCCTGTGAAGACCAACAACAACATCAGCAGCACACCATTGAGTGGCGAGCGCTGTAGAAAGGCCTGTAAAGATTCCTTCAAGTGATTGAGTAACTTTGTGCTCGATTTAAGCATGACAAAGATAGGCGATATCGAGGTTGGGGAATTCCCATTGTTACTGGCTCCTATGGAGGATGTCAGCGACCCGCCATTCCGTGCTGTATGCAAGGAAAACGGAGCCGATATCATGTTCACGGAGTTCATTTCGGCTGAAGGGTTGATCCGTGATGCTGCCAAAAGCGTTCAGAAATTGGATGTATTCGAGTACGAGCGGCCAATTGGCATTCAGATCTTTGGTGGAGACATAGATGCTATGCGCGAATCGGCACAGATCGCCACCGCTGCCGGTCCAGACATCATCGACATCAACTACGGGTGTCCGGTTAAGAAGGTAACCTGCAAAGGTGCTGGAGCAGGAATTCTACAGGATATTCCTAAAATGGTGGCCATGACCGCTGAGATCGTAAAAAGCACCCATTTACCCGTGACGGTTAAGACCCGACTGGGCTGGGATTCTGACACCATGTACGTACAGGAAGTGGCAGAACGCCTTCAGGACGTAGGAATACAAGCGATCAGTATTCATGGAAGGACCCGTGTACAGATGTACAAGGGCGAAGCCGATTGGACGTTGATCGGTAAGATCAAGGAAAATGCGCGTATTACCATTCCGGTTTTCGGAAATGGCGATGTGGACAGTCCTGAAAAGGCAAAGCAGATGCGTGACCAATACGGAGTTGACGGAATTATGATAGGTAGGGCCAGTATCGGTTATCCGTGGATATTCAATGAGATCAAGCATTATCTCCGAACCGGAGAGCATTTGCCAGCCCCAAGCATCGACCAACGAGTGGACACATGTCTGAAACACTTCGATTTCTCAATAAAATGGAAAGGGGATAAAGTTGGTAATGTGGAGATGAGAAGGCACTACGCCAACTACTTCCGTGGATTCCGTGACTTTAAACAATTCCGAATGCAACTCGTGTCATTGAACGATAACCACCAGATCAGGCAAGTTTTAGAGGACGCAAGGCAATTCTACACTGAATTGGAAGAAACAGCCCTCTGACCATGTTCTATTCAACATCCCAACACTCCGCATTACTTAGGTATATTTGCCAATCTTGAAAAACCGCGTTCGTATGAATAGAATGATACGATTACAGTTACAATTTAAGTTTACGGTTCTGCTGGTCTTCATTTTGGCAATGAGCACGGTGCTGCGTGCACAAGAACTGTCGGGCACCATTACAGACTCCAATTCTGGTGAGCCATTGTTCGGAGCTAGCGTGGTACTTACTGGAACAGCCATTGGAGCCACCACTGATTTTGATGGGAAATTCAACTTCAATGTTGGGAAACAGCCTCCTTTTCAGATAACTGTTTCGTACATCGGTTACCTCAAACAAGACATTCAGGTTACTTCCTTGGCCCCATTGCAAGTCAAGCTGGCAACAGATGCGGTCATGCTGGAAGGCGTGGTGGTTTCGGATGTGCGCGTCTCTGAAAAGCAGAAAGAATCTGCACTTACCGTTGAAAGCATGGACATCATTGCCATCAAAGAAACCCCAGCGGCCAATTTCTACGATGGTTTGGGAAACCTAAAAGGTGTTGACCTTACTGCAGCGAGTATCGGTTTCAAGGTAATCAACACCCGCGGCTTCAACAGCACTTCACCCGTGCGTTCGTTGCAGGTAATTGATGGTGTAGATAACCAATCTCCTGGACTGAACTTCAGCCTGGGCAACTTCTTGGGTTCATCAGAACTGGATGTGCTGAAAGTGGATATCGTTCAAGGCGCCAGCTCGGCTTTTTACGGGCCAAATGCCTTTAACGGTGTTATAGACATGAAGACCAAGAGCCCATTCATCAAGCCTGGTTTGGAAGCACAGATAAAAGTGGGAGAACGCAACTTGGCAGAAGCTGCGGTGCGATGGGCTCAGGTATTCAAGAACAAGGCCGGAGAAGATAAATTCGCCTACAAAGTGAATCTCTTCTATCTACAAGCTAACGATTGGGAGGCCGACAACCTTGACCCGATCTACGATCTGGGAACCCCCGCAAGCAATCCGGGCGGATACGATGCCGTGAACCGTTATGGGGACGAAGATCTAGCTGGTGGAAACGATTTCCGGCAGCAGATAGCCAACTATCCTGGTTTAGGCATCTTTTATAGAAGGGGCTATATGGAAAGGGATCTGGTTGACTACAACACCCGTAATTTCAAGGCGAATCTGGCCACGCACTACAGGATCAAAGAAGACCTTGAACTGATCTACTCTTTCAATTTCGGTTCCGGTACCACGGTTTATCAGGGTCAGAACAGATTCTCACTGAAGGATATGCTTTTCTTTCAGAACCGGATTGAAATTGCCAAACGCGACAAATGGTTTGTGCGTGCCTATGCTACCAACGAGGATGCCGGAAAATCCTACGATGCAGTAGTTACAGCATTCAAACTGCTGAACAACCAACGAACACTTGAGGACTACAACTTTGCTTATGCCAACTATTGGTCTCAGACCATACGACCACAGGTACGACAATTGTTGGCCGATAATGGAGTGACTTTCGGTGGTATCGGAGTCGGATGGGATACCGATGCAATAACCGAAGTCCTTTCGCAATACCCGGACACGCTTGCTTATTGGCATCAGCAGACTACGAATGCCCTTTCTGCAGACCCACTTCAAGAATATCCTGAGCCAGGATCGGAGCGCTACAACCAACTGTTCAACGATATCCGAACAACCATTTATACAGATAACAGCATAGAGGGTGGTGGGTCAAGATTCTATGACAAATCAGCGCTTTATCACCTTCATGGAGAATACAAATTGGATCCCGAGGTAAAAGGAACAAAACTGGGTCAGTTCACCTTTGGCGCCAACGGTAGACTGTATGCTCCCAACTCAAGAGGTACCATTTTCGATGAAATGGTGCTGAAAGATTATACAGAGCCTGTGATAAACCCGAATACAGGTGACACCACTTACTTGGATAAGGTTGATACAACGTTTAGAAAAATCTTCAATTGGGAAATGGGGGTTTACCTAGGTTGGGAACGTAAATTTTTCAGGGAAAAGCTTAAGGTCAGTTTTGCCGCCCGATTGGACAAGAACCAGAACTTCCCATTTGTAGGGTCGCCTGCGTTCAGCTTGGTTTATCTTCCAGACAAAGATCACACCATCAGAGCCGGATTTTCATCAGCTATACGGAATCCGACCTTGGCCGACCAATATTTGTATTATGACGTTGGTAGAGCCATTTTGATCGGGAACATTGATGGGTTCAACGATCTCATAACCACAGAGTCTTTTGTGGATTTCCTCAATGGAGGTGCGGTAGATAAGGACACGTTGGATTATTTCGATGTCGCTCCGATCGTACCTGAAAAGGTAAAAACTGCTGAATTAGGTTATCGCGGATTCTTCTTTGGCAAATTGTATGTAGACGCTTCATACTATTTGAGTTTCTATGATGATTTCATTGGTTACCAATTGGGTGTCGATGTAGAATTTCCGGAGGACACCACGGTTCAACCACTTCCGCAATCCATTCAGGTGTACCGTGTATCCGCCAATAGCACGAATCAGGTTATCACCCAAGGAGCATCCATCGGACTCAGCTATTTCTTCCAGAACAAATATTCGCTGACCGGAAACTATTCCTGGAACAAATTGCAGAAAACAAATGCAGACGACCCTATCATCCCAGCCTTTAATACGCCAGAGCACAAATTCAACTTGGGATTTTCTGCCAGAGATTTGGGCAAAGCCAAACTAGGCCATTTCGGCTTCAGCCTGAACTATAAGTGGGTTCAAGGATTCCTCTTCGAAGGCTCTCCTCAATTCACGGGAATAGTCCCTACGTATGATATGTTCGATGCGCAGGTGAGCTACAGAATTCCGAGCGACCACATCACGTTCAAGCTAGGCGCATCTAACATTTTCGGAATTCAACCATTTTTTGAAGACGGAAGTGTTGGAGACCGTTTCGAAAATGCATTCAATAACATGAATGCGCAGGTATATGGCGGACCACGAGTTGGACGTATGGCCTATTTCTCCATTCTCTTCGAATGGAACTGATATTGATCTTTTAGTACCTTTAACCCTACAACCTAGATAAACAATCAATCATGAAAAAACTATTACTATCCATCTTTTCCCTCGGACTTGTTGCTGGTACTCTTACCGCACAAGAGCGTTATTTGGACGAGATCTATTCAGATGTTGATGTAACAGAGCAGGTTCAATTCGGCTCAAACTTCAACTTCCTTTTAGGATCGCCTACTCCTAATTTCCCACTCGTTACAGATATCTATGAGCCGAATGGTGACAGTGAAACCAACAGAGCTGCAGTTATATTGCTTCACACTGGAAACTTCCTACCTAAGTATTTGAATCAAAGCCCAACGGGTAACAACAAGGACAGTTCACTTGTGGTTTCTGCCGAAATGTTTGCAAAGCGTGGTTATGTTGCATTCGCACCTAACTACCGTCTAGGATGGAATGCCACTACCACTGATCCAACTTACGGTCCTGATATTAGAAAAGGCACGCTTTTGACTGCTGTTTACAGAGCGATCAACGACACCAAAGCTTTGGTACGTTACCTTAGAAAGTCTGTGGCAGAAGATGGTAACCCTTACGGCATCAACCCAGACAGAATCATCATCTACGGTCATGGTTCTGGTGGATACGTGGCACTTGCTTACGGTTCGTTGGATAGAATTGAAGAACTTGAAAATGAGGCTAGCGGTAAGTGGCTAAGCACAACTACGGTACCTGGAACTTCAATTGTTGAGAATCAACTTTATTTCAGCGTAGATGAAGTTGGCGGTATTGACGGCTTCGGTGGTCTTTACAATGACACGAACCACTATGGCTACAGCAGCGATGTTGTTGCTTGTATTAACGTTGGTGGTGCTTTGGGTGATTCTGCTTGGATGGAAGTTGGTGAGCCACCTATCATCTCATTCCATTGCCCAAATGACGGTTTTGCTCCTTTCACACAAGGATTGGTAATTGTGCCAACCACGCAAGAAGTTGTTGTCGATGTTGTAGGTAGCCGTTGGGCCATTGGCCAAGCAAATGCCTTAGGTAACAACGATGTGCTTTATGGTCCTACCCCTTATAACGACCCTTACACGCTTGCTGCTGAGACAGCTTTGCAGTCAAATCATCCATCGCTAGGATTGAATCCTGCTGATTACAGAGGTCTGTTCCCGTTCAATCGTCCGACTATCGCTTGGCCATTCCAAGAATCTAGTCCATGGGATTTTTGGGAGGAGAATTCTTTGGTTGCTGCTGCAAGCCCATTGGTTGGTGGAACCGCTGCTCAAGCTATTCATGATAATGGCGTTAGCGGTAGCCCTACCATGTCACCTGCCCAAGGAAAAGCCTATTTGGATTCTATCCATGGATTCTTAGCTCCTAGATTGCATCACTTGATCAATTCAGATGTAAGCGTTGAGGAGAATGAGTTTGTTGACGCCAACACATTCGTTTACCCTAACCCAGCTAGTGATTATCTGGTTGTAAAGACAAGAGAAAACATCAGAATTACAGATGTTGAAATCTATGATGTTACCGGTGCGTTGGTAAGAACTGAGAATGGCCTGAACAAATTCAGCCACCAGATCAATGCCGTCAATAATTTCCCAGCTGGTCTTTACCTTATCAAGGTAACTACCGACCAAGGAATTGTTACCAGAAGAGCTTTGGTCAACTAATAAGTGTTGTTCTGAAATAAAAAGGGGCGGTCTCAAATGTTGAGACCGCCCCTTTTATGTTTCAATCAACCTATTTACGAAACCAGTTGCTTCCAAGCAAGGTAGGTCATGAGCCCTGTCCCGACTTCCAAGCACTTTTCGTCCACATTGAAAGTCGGTGTATGAAGTCCTGAGGTAATTCCAGCTTCTTTGTTTCCAACACCTAAGCGATAAAAGCAGCCGGGCATATGCTGAGTGTAATAACTGAAATCCTCTCCCGTCATGCGCATGTCCAATTCTACAACATTGGCCTCGCCCAAGTATTCCTTTGCGGCCATTCTTGCAAAGTCGGTAAGGCCTTCATCGTTATAAACATGTGGGTAACCGACATCAACACGGAAATCACATGAACCTCCCATGGAAGCTGCCAATTCTTCTGCCAATTTCTTCATGATCCGGTGCGCTTCCATCCTCCATTGCTCATCCATGGTCCGGAACGTACCTTGAACATGAACTTCATTGGGAATGATGTTGGTTGCGCCATTAGCTTCCACCTTCCCGAAAGACAAAACACATGGAACACCCGGTCTTGTGCGCCTACTCACCACTTGCTGCAGGGCAACAATTATGTGGGATGTGATCAATACCGGATCGATGGTGTAATGCGGTAAAGCCGCATGACCACCTTTTCCTTTAACGGTAAAATGAACCTCATCCGCAGAAGCCATGTACATGCCAGCGCGGAAACCTACTTTACCCACTTCCAGCTCAGGCAGCACGTGCTGGCCCAAAATGGAAGCGGCCTTCGGGTTTTCCAAGGCTCCTTCCTTGATCATAAGCGAAGCCCCTCCAGGCAATCTTTCCTCACCTGGCTGAAAGATGATCTTTACTGTTCCCTCAAACTCATTGCGCAGATCTTGCAGGGTCCTTGCAACACCCATCGCACACGATGTATGCACATCATGACCACAGGCATGCATCACGCCATGGTTCTTGGATCGATAGGGCACATCATTCGCCTCTAAAATGGGCAATGCATCCATGTCGCCACGCAATGCGATCACTTTAGAACTCGGGTTCTTACCTTCTATATACGCTACAATGCCCGTTTCAACATAGCCACTCTTGTAGGAAATTCCCCATTCATCCAGTTTGGAACTAACATACCTGCTGGTTTCATATTCTTTGAACGATAGTTCCGGATTGGCATGCAGATGGCGCCTTATGTTCAGTAATTCCGAAGCCCTTTCGGCAACAAGATGTTTTATTCTGGCTTTCATTACTTGCTGAAAAGGAGTTTGGCAGCAGCGATCATCATTACACCTCCGAAAATTCTCTTCACCACTCGTTGATCCATGGAAATGGAGATCTTACTGCCGAAATGTGCCCCAAGAATAAAGGCAGCAGCTATGATCAAGGCAGCGGTGATGTTGGTGTTTCCGCTCTTGTAATAATTGTAAAACCCGAGTAACCCTATTGGAGGCAACATGATGGCCAAACTGGTGCCTTGCGCCATGTGTTGCGTGTATCCGAGAAAGAAGACCAAGGCTGGAACGATGATGATGCCACCACCGACACCTACGAATCCGCTGGCAAAGCCTGCCGCCACTCCAATAAGGAGCAGAACTAAAATCGCTGTTACACTCATGGTTGGTTTGTTTAGATCGGTCATATCAGAAATCCATGCTTAAGGAAATATACCAGAAACCATCGTTCAGTTTTCTGTTCTCCACACCCCAAGCGTAATCTACACGGATAAAATAACCGAGGAATTTGGTTCTTGCTCCCAGACCGAAACCGCCTACAATGGGTTCGCGCCTGTTGTTGACAGTTATAGTTACGGACCCCTGTGGTATCACTTCTCGGTTCAATGAATTCTCGTCAGAGAACGGATGAGCTCCTGTCCATGCGGTGCCAATATCTCCGAAAGCTACTATCTGGAAATTGTAGATGAAGTTTGACTTAATGGGTCGATTGATGAAATAGCGGAACAACGGCCAACGTAATTCGCTGTTGATCACAGCAAAACTGTTACCGTTCCTAATGTTCTGCGGATGACCGCGCATATTGGTGGCCAAGGCCTGAAAGGCATAATTCTGGCTGAAATCGACCGGAATATCGTTGTTGTAGGTGGGAACGATCCATTGGTCAACTCCCCCTAAGAAATAGGCCAATTTCTGCTTTCCGAAAGATGTGCTGGCAGCCAATCGGTTGGCCCAGATCAACTCTCGGTGCACTTTGATGTAATTCCGGGCATCAAGACCGATCACGAACAGCTGCTTAGCTTCTTTGTCTATTTCTTGGAAGTATTCGGCAAAGATCTTCAGCCTTGTACCACGATAGAGGTTCAAGCCCATTGGAAGGGTGTTGTCAAACACATACTCAAGCTTAAAACCTCCGGTCCATTGCAGGTCATCTGGCCGTTCCAAGTTGCGGTCTGAAGTACTTTTGAATACCGTTCTGTCATTTCTTCCGAGCACATTTCCACGCAAGGCAGAGAAATCGCTGAATGGCCAGTTCATTTTCCAAGTAAGTGTGTAGGTGTAAACCTGTGCAACGGTGGAGTTGGAAATGACGTCTTCTATGGACTGTCGATGGAAAACAAGCTGCTTGTCCAATCTACGCTTGAAATTCTGTGCCGAGATGAAAACCTCGTTCGTGTTAAGGTTGCCAGTTATCCGGAAACCGCCAACTACTTTATAATCGTCCAGTATATCGGTAATGCCTGTTTTGAAGAAGCCGTTCAAGCCAGGATTATTGAACGAACCTCCTCCAGTAAAGGTCTGATACGTACTGTTCACAAAAGCATTGTCCAGCTGCGTAACCACATATTCGCTCTTGAACGCCACATCGTAATTCCGCTGTGGTGGCAATTGCATTTCCAGCGGCATACCTTGCATGGCCTCTAAAGCTGCGTGAAGGCTGTCAATTCTGGCCAACACCTTATCGCGCTTCTTATCTCTTTTCGATCTGGCAGGCTGATCAGACAAGATGGTAGGCGATGGTTCTTGCGATGGCTCCTGATCGTAGGAATCCACATCTACGTCAAACTGATAATCGTAGATGTCTATCTCTCCTGGATTCCGGGGTTTGGAAGGCGTAACGGCTTTCTCGGTCACCACTGGCTCTGTGCGTTGTATCGGCTTTTCATCTTCAGTCAGAATGGATGTGCGCTTACGGTCTTTCTTGGGCGGTTCGGCTGCCTTGTTCTTGAATCCGGAATGATTGATCTCAGAAAGCACCGCTGTCTTTTCCTTGTCTCGGTCCTTTACGGTGAGCCGATAATTCCCTTTGGCAAAGATCACCTCGGTTATCTTTCCGTTCACGGTATCCACATCATACTCCAAAATATTGCGCGGATATTGTGTGAGCGGCCTGGACCGGGTAAAATAAGCGTAATGGATCGAGGTGTCGATATAGGCGATGTTGCTGTCCAGTTTGGCCAGATACCGGTTCAGAATTCCTTTCTCATCGCTTAGATATGACAGACTGTTTCCGTCATATTCCATAGGGGCCAATTCGTTGACATTAGGCGTTTTGGTAACACGCCTCAGCAAGGGCTCATCTGATTTTCGGTCGTAAATGAAAATGTCGTGCGATAGGTTGGGCGGCAGCAGATCCATATCAAACTGCTTGATGGTGTCATTGTTCCTATCGGAACTGAAAATCACTTTTCGCGATCGGTCTATGAAGCGCGCATCCACGTCTGTGAACTTGTCATCGGTGAGTTTCTGATACACGTTGGAGATGATGTTGTAGATGTACACATCAGACCGACCGTTCTGAACCGCTGTGAAAACGAATTCGCGTCCGTCATACGAATAATCCACCGAAAGGATCTTTTCAAAATAGAACAACTCTCGCCATGTCCGTTTCTTGGTGGTC
>JBJOHR010000228.1:0-3368 GCA_046047575.1 Bacteroidota bacterium
AAGAATGAACCACCTCCTGTGCTTGGATCGATCTGGCTTACCCACTGAGCACCTCCGATCAATGGCAGAATGGCCGGTTGAGCGTCAGCAATGAAGGCATCAACCTCAAATTCCAACGGGTAAACGCCATCATTGTTCGGGCCACCACCAATAGCAGCATCCCAATCTCCACTTGTGCCAAATACATAAGCGCATCCGAAAGCAGCGGTCTGATTAGGAATGGTGCCTGTATTGTCCCAGTAACCCCAAGGACCGTCCTGATCGGCAGTCCCAATAACATCTGTTCCGAGTTGAAGACCAGCCGGAAGCCCTACAACTGCATTGATACGCATGCGGGTTATGAACATAGTTGCACTACCCACAAAAGGAAGTCCGGTTACAAACGTGTCTGTAAGACTTACAATGGTTTTTGGCGCGGTTAGTTCGCATGTTGGGCCGAGTGGTCCATCAGGATATAATCCGGCAGGCGAGCCCGCGAACTGACCGTCTGGAGTGCATGATTGCGAAAATCCAGCAGTTGCAATTAATAAGGAAGTAATAGAAAGTAAGAGTCTTTTCATTGTAAGAGAGTTTAGTTAACTCCCTAAAGGTAAAATCTTACTTCAGAATTTTACTCGACTTAAAATCGCGCGCTGCGAATAATTGCCTCTATCTGACGCAGGTAGTTGCGTTTGTCCTTGCCTGGGGCAAAAACGAAGCCGTGTAGATAGTAGACACGGTTTCCTTCCGCATTCAGAAATGCGTAACTCACAAACGGTCCGCCCATCAAGGCACCTTCAATATTCCAAAGACCGATAAGCTTTGAAGCATAGTTGCTTGCAACGGAAGTTTCGGTGAGCTTTGGCGGGTATTCCATGAAGGTGGTCATGTACGTTCCATTGTCCGGACCGGGCACAAATCTCTTGGAGTAGCTGTCCATCACCTCAACCATTCCATCTACAGAGAAGGTGTTCTCTTTGGTGTAAGGCTCGGAGTAGATCAGAATGCTTTGGGTTACGTCTTTGGTTTCATACCGCACCCAAGTTGCTTCTGGCTCATCTCTTACAATGTTGTATCCTTTCGGGATGCTAAGGGTCAATCCCCACTTATCCTTAACGGGTTTTACGGCATCCTCATTCAATTGGGCATTGTAGCTCTTCAGAATCCGTTCTTCCTCTTTTTTAAGCACATGCCCGATAATGTTTTTCCGGTTGCTTCCGAATATCTCGGCAAATGCTTCATTGTTCGGTGCCCATATCTCCACAACTACTTGAGGTGTTGCCCAAACATCTGTTTTCAGTTCGATCTTCTTCTCGTGTTCCTCGCCAATATTGGCAACTACTATGTTTCTGTGAGTTTGAAAGATGGAAGTGAATGCCGGTGTTTTGATGTGAACCACATTGAAAATGGGCTCAGCCTGCGGAAGACCATAAATAGGTTCTGTCAGTGAGTTGAAAACAGTGTCTCCTGCACTGCCTTTCCAATTCCGTTCTGGCATTACCACCACCAGTTCGCCAGCTTTACCGGTAACGCCTGGTAGCGGCATTTCCGGAACATCGCAAGCGGCTATGAAAATAAGGGTCAGAAGACCGAGTGTCCAACGCATACTATCCAATTCTGAGTTTGGTTCCGATCTTCAACGTGTAGTGGTTGTTGATGTTGTTCAACTCTTTCAATTTATCAACGGAGATTCCATTGCGTTTGGCAATATCCCAAAGGGTATCTCCTGCCTGTACAACATGGTAGCGGTCTCCGGTTGAGCTAGAAACTGTACTTGTGCTGCTGCTTGCTGGTGCTGCTGCGGTTCGTGAGTAGTAAACCAACGTTTGTCCTTCACGGATAAGGTTGCCACGGATTCCGTTCCAATCTCTCAGGTCGTTGACCCGAACGCGGTATTTGGCGGCAATTCCGCCTAAGGTTTCCCCACTTCTAACCTTGTGCGTACGCCTTACGTCTTTCATTATTTCGGTCTGATTGGCGTACGCGTCATTCACAACCGGTTTGTCCAATTCGTAGATGGATTCCTGATTGCTGAGGTACACTCCGATCTTCTCTACAGGAAGTATCATCGTTAATCCTTCTTTGGTCTCAGGAATAATGTCTTGTCTAAACCTTGGATTCAGGAACTGAACCTGCCCTAGAGGTATCTGCAGAACCGCGGCCAGCGTTTTCAGGTTGGTGTATTTCTTTACTACCACGGTATCTAACTCATAGCTGAAAAAAGCCGGTTTTACAGGGTAGATATTATTCTCAGCCGCGTAGCTCATCATATAGTTAACGGCAAAGAATGCCGGCACGTAGCCTTGGGTTTCCTGTCTCAAGAATGGCCGAATTTCCCAGTAATCGCGCTTGCCGCCAGCCCGCCTGATGGCTTTCAGTAAGTTGCCCGGACCACCATTGTAAGCTGCCAAAACCAATTGCCAATCTCCGAACATATCATACAGAAACCTGAAATACTCACATGCTGCCTGAGTGGCAAGAAATGGGTCGGCTCTGTCATCCAAATAAGAGGTGGAATTCAGGTTATAGATCTTACCGGTACGGTACATGAACTGCCAAAGTCCCACAGCTCCAGAACGTGATCGAGCGGTTGGATTGAGCGCAGACTCCACAATGGCCAGGTATTTCAGCTCCAGCGGAAGGTCGTATCTATCCAAGGTTTCCTCAAACAGTGGAAAATAGAGCTCTGCCAGCCCCAACATTCTGGAAACCTTCTCCCGGTTTTTGACCAGATAGGCGTCTATATATGCTTTAACAGGTTCGTTGTACACTAGCTTGAAAGGAGACTTCGCATCCATTTTCTTGAATGCCTCTACATAATGGGCATTGCTGAATGTTGGAATCTCGTCCTTCTTCCATTTCTTGACATTCAGCAAACTAGTGTCAGTTGTAAACTCGCTCGACTCGAAAAACTTGGCCTTGTACATACTGTCTAACGTGGCCAGTATGGGGTCGTCTTTCAGAATCTCTACACTTGCGGTATCGTTCTCAGATGCCATGGCACCGAAACCAAGCAAGACAACCATGAATATTGTTGCTAACCGTTCCATTGTTTTTTCCCTTGACTATTGAGATAACGCATTGTTCGACTACAAAATTATATGGCCTTTCAATCGATCGGCAGATCAATTCAATAAGCTATCAACGTTTTGTATTGAATTACTTGCCGCCCTTTCCGGACAAAAGCTTGGCCGCAGAGAACATTTGTTGTTCTTGAAATTCGTTGGCCATAACCTGAATGCCAAAAGGCAGCCCGTTCTTTTCTGCCAATGGCACTGATACGGCAGGAATACCAGTAAGGTTAGCCATCACGGTATAGATGTCTTCCAAGTACATTTTGATGGGATCATCCGTATTCTCTCCGAATTTGAAAGCCACATCTGGCGTGG
>JBJOHR010000229.1:0-24635 GCA_046047575.1 Bacteroidota bacterium
ATCGACACCATTTTTACGATGATAAAGCGTGATTCTTGGGTAGTTTATGCCCCTTTTACAAAAGATGCCATCACATTATCAAAAGAAGAGATCGATTTCAGACGCATGTTGGATGATGAAATGGAAACGCCTGAAGAGCAGGTTTACGTTACACAATTCATTCGTAAGAATAAAACCGATGGCTTTAAAGTGGAAGTAAAGGAATTTGACTTTCTTGATGATCTTCTGAGAGAAATCAGCACCGTTGATTTCGGTTGCGAGAAGGTCAACATCATTCCCAACGGTGGTTCCAAGTTCCCATTCACCGAAAGGGAACAATGGACCGATAGCTGCAACTTTCTGGCCATTCGAGAAGGCGTGATAATCGGTTACGACCGGAACGTACACACCAATAAAACTCTTCAGGATCGAGGATTCAACATCATCAGAGCCCAGGATCTGAACGCCCAAATGGATTCAGGTGCGAATTTGGAAGACCTCATAAAGGGTGATACGCTCATCACCTTGCCATCGGCAGAACTTTCGCGCGCACGGGGCGGAACACATTGTATGAGCTTACCACTGCAACGCGAAGATATTTGAACATGGCAGCGCAAAACACAGCTCACATATTGATGATTCGGCCTGTGGCCTTTGCCATGAATTTGGAAACTGCCAAAGACAACCACTATCAACAAGCGCTGCAAGGGCTTACAAATGACGCTGCACAAGAGAAAGCCTTGGAAGAATTCAATGCCTTTGTGAGCCTTTTGACAGATGCAGGGGTTGATGTGACGGTAATTGATGACACCCCCACACCAGCAACACCTGACAGTATTTTTCCCAACAATTGGGTCTCGTTCCATGCCACCGGAATGGTGGTGTTGTACCCCATGTGTGCTGAAAACCGAAGATTGGAAAGACGCGAGGATATTCTTGACGTTCTAAAAGCCAAAGGCTTCAGTATTACCGAAACGCTGGATTATTCAAGTTGCGAAACAGACGGGCTTTTTCTGGAAGGAACTGGGAGTTTGGTACTTGACCGTGAGAACATGATCGCGTATGCTGGCATTTCTCTGCGCACAAACGAGATCTTGATGAACGATTGGGCCCAACAGCTCGGTTATAGTGTTGTTAGCTTTCATGCAATGCAAAACATTGAAGGACAGTTGCAACCCATTTACCACACCAACGTGATGATGAGCGTTGGTCAGGAAATTGCCATTCTCTGTGCAGACAGCATTAAAAATGAAGCCGAACGAGCTGCTGTGATCGCATCGTTAGAAGCCACCGGCAAACGGATAGTATACATAACGGAGGCACAGAAATCGAACTTTGCAGGAAACATGCTGCAGGTGCTGAACCAGAATGGCGAAAAGATCATGGTCATGTCTACCCAGGCATACAAAAGTCTAAATGAAGACCAGATAAGAACAATTGAACGAAGCAACCGTATCGTTCACAGCAACATAAACACAATAGAAACCCTAGGAGGCGGAAGCGCACGTTGCATGATGGCTGAACTCTTCCTGCCCAAGAACTGAAAATGGCTAACACGTATAGAGAATTCATAGATCAATCGGTCGATTTCCCGCAGGACGGATTTGAGGTACGGAACGACTGTCTTTACTTCCATGGGATCGACCTGATGGAATTGATAGAAGAATATGGCACACCCCTGAAGTTGAACTACCTGCCCAGTATCAGCAATCAGATACATAAGGCACGTTACCACTTTGGACAAGCCATGGAAGAGGCAGGCTATAAAGGAAAATACACCTACTGTTACTGTACCAAGAGTTCTCATTTTGCCTTCGTGCTGGATGAGGTGCTCAAGAACAATGTCGAACTGGAAACCTCCTCTGCGTACGACATTCATATTATCAGAAGGCTTTTTGAGCAAGGAAAAATTGATAAGAAGACCATGCTTGTACACAACGGCTACAAGCGTGAACTCTACGCCCGCCTCATTGCCGACCTGATCAATGACGGATTCAACAGCATACCTATTCTCGACAATCAAAAAGAACTCAAGTTGCTATCGGGAATGGTGAACCGACCATGCAACATCGGCATCCGGATAGCCACCGGAGAGGAACCGCAATCGGAATACTATACTGCCCGACTTGGTATACGACATCGGAACATCCAATCGTTCTACGAGAAAGAAATTGCAGATTCAGACATCTTCAGCCTGAAAATGTTGCATTTCTTTATTGACAAAGGCATTGAAGACAGCCTCTATTATTGGAACGAGCTTACAAAATGTCTGCAGGTTTATTGTGATCTGAAGAAGGAATGCCCAACCTTGGATAGTTTGAATATTGGAGGTGGTTTCCCAACTAAGCAGTCGCTGGCAGACGAATTCGATTACCAATATCTTACCCAGGAGATCATTAGGCACATAAAAGAACATTGCCAAAGCGAAGGTGTTCAAGAACCGAATATTCTCACTGAATTCGGCAGTTACACAGTTGCTGAAAGTGGTGCCACCATCTACTCCATCATTGACCAGAAAAAACAGAATGATGTGGAGTGGTGGAACATGATCGACAGTTCGTTCATTACCACGCTGCCAGACAGTTGGGCCATCAACAAACGATTCATCCTTTTGGCCATCAACAATTGGAACGAACCTTACGAACGTGTGAACCTAGGCGGACTGACCTGCGACAATCAAGATTACTATAACGTGGAGGCACACGTAAACAACATCTATTTGCCAAAATACAGTACCACTAGAGCGCAATACATTGGCTTCTTTAACACAGGCGCATATCAGAATGCATTGGGCGGTTATGGCGGACTTCAACACTGTCTCATTCCGTCTCCAAAACAGGTTCTGGTTCGAAAAGATGAGCGAGGAATACTCAAATCAGAACTGTTTGCTGAAGAACAGGGGCATGAAGGCATGCTTAAAATTCTAGGCTACTAGAAGCTGATCGCATGTAACCTTTGCGCCCCATCATCGTTACGTGTTTCACGTAAATTAAAATAAGTGAAACTTGCAACAGCAGAATTGTGTATACATTAGCGCGTCTTCAAGACAACCGGGAAATTGGACTCTAACTTTTAAAGAAAGAGTCGTTTGAAAGCATTGTGGAAAAGTATTGCGCTGGTCGTAATCGGATCGGTGGCGACTATGAGTCTGTCAGGTTGCGACACGGGAACGAACGAAGGTGCCGAGTCGGCAACGATAAACGAAGGGAAGATCGTTTACAAACTGACGTACCCCCAGTTCAAGGATGATAACATCTTCACATCCATGTTTCCAACGGAGATGACCTTCAAATTCAAGGATAACAACACCAAGAATGAACTGAAAACATCCATGGCCGTTTTCAGCACATCCTTATTGGCAAACAACAAGGAAAAGAAGGTGACTCACTTGGTAAGGATAGCCAACAAGTATTCCGGTTTGGAGATGGACAGCGTGGAGATAATGGAGGAATACGGCAAGAAGCCAGACGGAATGACCATTACTCCTACCGATAGCACAAAGACAATTGCTGGTTATGAGTGTCAACATGCCTTTGTGACCTTTGAAAATGATCCGGATAAGAACTTCAGCATCTTTTACACGAATGATATTGGGATCAAAGAACCGAACTGGTGTACTCCGTTCCATGAAATAAGTGGAGTACTGATGGAAGCAACCGTCAATAAGTTCAATATTGATATGCACATGATCGCCACTTCTGTGGTTGAAGAAAAATATCCAGCAGAAGACTTCATCATTACCACGGAATATCAGCCCATAACCGTTGAAGAAATGGCTGATATTTTCCAGAGTTTCTGAGGTAGAATATATTCCATGTCACATCGTTCTTTGAGATGCCCGGCCAACACGCTTGTTCGGGTTTTTCTTACATTTGGGAACGTAGGGCGGAATGGCTGAAAAACAGGAAAAATCAACCTCAGACAAGAACACTTCCAAGTCCAAGAAGAGCGGTCTTCTTGATTTTCTTGGCGATGCTCGGACAAGAACAATAACCGGAATTTTTTTTCTGGTCGTCTCCGCGTTTCTTACCCTCTCTTTCGTATCGTACATGATCGATGGGTTCAGCGATCAGAGCCAGCTACAAGATTTCACCGAGACCATTGCCGATCCAGATCAGGAAGTCAGTAATTGGATGGGCAAACTCGGTGCCTTCGTAGGTGAACTTTTCATCTATGATTGGTTTGGTATTGCGGCCTTTCTTTTCCCGTTCATCCTTGTTCTTATCGGATTCAAAATACTGTTCCGAAAGACCCTTCTTCCGATTGGCAGATCGCTAAAGCACTCATTGTTCTTCCTGTATTTTGTTCCACTGACAATGGGTTACTTGTTTGAAGAAAACTCTATTCTGTCTGGTTCTTTAGGTTTTCAGCTGAACAGATGGACGGACAGCCTCATAGGATCGGCAGGCATCGCACTTCTTCTGTTATTCGTATCGGTGGTCTACATGGCATTGGTATTCAACTTTTCGGTTGATGCCCTGAAATCTTTTTTGGCAAGGAAACCGAAGGAGGCATCCAATGAGGCGGATGAAGAATTTCAGCCAGTTGCAGACGTTACCGTTAAAACCAACGAGCTTGATCTGACCGAAAGAACTGTTCAAGTTGTTGAAACGGAGATTGACGAACCGGAAGATCAGGAATTGGATCAGATCACTGAGGCTGAAATGGCAATGAGCAGTTCAGTTGCAACAACTTCCTTCACATCAACTCCTGATGCGGATATAGAAAGTTCGGACGTGGCTTTTGAGGTGGAGCAAACAGTAATATCCGAAGAAACTGTGGAGGAGGAAGACGGAGAAGGCATGGGCGAATACGACCCTACCCTTGACCTCAGCCATTACAGAAAGCCCGGATTAGACCTTTTAGAATCTTACGGAAAAGGAGAGATATCTGTAGATCAGGAAGAGTTGGAAATGAACAAGAACCGTATCGTTTCCACGCTGAAAAACTACAACATTGATATAGACCGGATCAAAGCCACGATCGGCCCAACGGTGACGCTTTACGAGATTGTTCCAGCACCAGGTGTCCGTATTTCAAAGATCAAGAATTTGGAAGACGACATAGCATTGAGTCTTTCCGCACTTGGAATCAGGATCATTGCGCCAATACCTGGAAAAGGAACAATTGGAATTGAAGTGCCAAACCAGAATCCTGATACGGTTTCTATGAAAGCTGCTCTCAGCTCTGAACGGTTTCAGCATTCAAAAATGGAGTTGCCAATTGCGCTAGGTAAGACCATCAGCAACGAAACCTATGTTACCGACCTCACCAAAATGCCGCATTTGCTCATGGCCGGAGCCACCGGTCAAGGTAAATCCGTGGGCTTGAACTGCATTCTGGCATCCATTCTTTACAAGAAGCATCCAGCACAGGTCAAATTTGTTCTGGTAGATCCGAAAAAAGTGGAACTGACGCTTTTCAATAAGATCGAGCGACATTTTTTGGCCAAATTGCCTGATACGGAAGAGGCGATCATCACCGATACGCAAAAAGTTGTCACCACGCTCAACTCCCTTTGTTTGGAGATGGACAATCGTTACGACATGCTGAAGAACGCGCAGTGTCGAAATCTGAAGGAGTATAATGCCAAGTTCATTGCCAGGAAACTGAACCCGAAAGAAGGCCACAAATTCCTGCCTTATATCGTCTTGGTAGTTGACGAGTTTGCCGACCTGATCATGACAGCAGGCAAAGAAGTAGAAACTCCAATAGCCCGATTGGCACAGTTGGCCAGGGCCATTGGTATTCACTTGATCATAGCCACACAGCGACCTTCTGTCAACATCATTACAGGAACCATAAAAGCCAACTTCCCAGCCCGCATCGCTTTCCGTGTTACTTCCAAGATAGACTCCCGAACCATTTTAGATGCTGGCGGTGCCGATCAGTTAATTGGTAGAGGTGATATGCTTCTGAGCACCGGCAATGACATGATACGGATTCAGTGCGCTTTCATAGACACACCAGAAGTTGAGAAGGTCTGCGACTGGATCGGAAGCCAGCAAGCATATCCTTCTGCGTTTGAATTACCGGAATACATTGACGACAGCGCTGGAGGCGATTCGGGAAGTTTTGACTTTGGAGATAGAGACCCTCTTTTTGATGATGCCGCCAGAATTGTGGTTCAACACCAGCAGGGATCGGCATCTCTGCTTCAGAGAAGACTCAAATTAGGATATAACCGCGCAGGAAGAATAGTAGACCAACTGGAAGCTGCCGGCATTATTGGCCCGTTCGAAGGAAGCAAGGCCCGTCAGGTATTGATACAAGATGAAATGAGTTTGGAACAGAAGTTGCAAAACAACAGTGATACGTATTAAAACAATGATCAACAGGATATTTACCCTACTACTTTTGCCATTGGCCGTGTTGGCGCAATCAGATGAAAAAGCGGCATCTATTCTCCAACAGGTCAGTAAAACGAACCAAGCTTACAAGGATATTTCTGTTTCATTCAACTACACTTTAGAGAACAAAGAGGCAGGAATAAATGATACCCGTTCAGGAAAACTGACCTTATTGGGCACTAAATTTCATTTGGAGCTAATGGGGCAGGATATTTACAGCGATGGAAAAATCGTGTGGTACGTGATGAAAGAGGATATGGAAGTGCACATAAAATCCATTGAAGAGTTTAAAGCAGAGACGGAACTTGATCCTTCCAACATTTTCAGTCAATACGACAAGGGCTACAAATCCAAGTTCTACGCTGAAGAAACCATTAATGGCAAAGCAGTGAATGCCGTGGATCTTTTTCCGGAAGACCCAAGCAAAAAGCCTTATTCGCGCATCAGACTTGGAATTGACAAGAAGACCAACCACATTCTCTACACTCGAACTTTTGGGAAAGACGGGACCAACTATTTATTGGAGGTGAAGGAAATGAAAACGAACGTTGGGCTATCTGATTCCTTGTTCGTTTTTACGAAAAAGAAGTTCGAGGAAGATGGTTATGATGTGGTCGACTTCCGTTGATCAGCGCACCAGATTCACACTTCCGCAGTACGTCTTTATCTCTTCTTTAACATCGAGAATTTCAATGCGGTAAACGTAACTGTCATTCGGAAGCTCAAGACCATTGTACCAACCTCGCCAAGGCTCGTCAATGCTGTTGGTAAAATAGAGCTCCTTACCCCATCGATCATAAATTGCCATGTTAAAACGTTCTATTCCAATTCCTTGCGGAATAAATGTATCATTCAACCCATCGCCATTTGGAGAAAAAGCATTAGGGATGTAAACGAATGTTTCCGGATCGATATGTACCCGCTGACTGGTGCTTGATGTACAAATGCCATTGGTGGCCACAAGCGTAACCGTGTAATCTCCCTCAGCAGGATATGAATTGACAGGATTGGCCAGAACAGACGAATTCTCATCGCCAAAATCCCAAACGTAATTGGTAGCATCTGTAGAAGTATTAATAAAATAGATGCGCGGGTCAAGCATGGTGGCAGATTCTGGACTGTGGTAAAAGGATGCTTCGGGCGTCAGATAGATATTCATGACTCCGGTCAACGTTAGGGTATCTGAACAAGCTGTTCCAGCGGTGGTCGTTATCAACGAAACGTCAAAATTACCGGAGCTAGCATACGTGTGGGTCGGGTCAGATTCTGAAGATGAACTTCCATCACCGAACAACCACTGATAAGAGCCAATAGAGTAATTGGAAGTGATGCTCGATTGATCGGTGAATGAAATGGCAATTGGCGCGCAGCCTTCATAGCCTGAAAAGGAAAACGAAGACTGTGGATATGGATCGATCTCCACGCTGTTCGATCCGACACCAACACAACCACTATCTGAAACCGCCTGCAACTGAAAGGTGTAAGTTCCATGATCGGCATATGCATGGGTAGGATCGGCCAAGTTGCTTGATGAACCATCACCGAAATCCCAAACCCACTGGGAAATCGTGTTGTCATTTGGAAGAGTACCATTTATGAACGATACGTCAGAATTAACGCACGATGTGCTGGCAGAAACACTGACAACTGGAGTAGGATTGATTGATACAATGTGCTGAACAGTATCTCTGCACCCGACCGCTGTCTGGGCGATCATTGTAACCGTATGTGAGGTTTGAGAATTGTAGGAATGATTTACCGATGAACCGTAATCGATGGCGGTTCCATCTCCAAAATTCCACTCCCAGCCTACAACGGAACCTGCACTGACGGTGGATTGCTCAGTGAAAACGATCGGCTGATCAACGCAAGCTGCCCCATTACTGAATTCTGCTGTTGGAAGTGGGTGAACATCTACGTCAATACTCTGGGAGTTGGCACAGCCATCAATTGCTGTCAGTGTAAGTGTTATAGTATAAGTTCCCTGAGACGCATATTGAAAGGTTGGAGCCTGATCAGAACTGGTGCTTCCATTACCAAAATCCCAGCTGTATGAAGCAATTGGACCGGAACTGTTGTCCAAGATCTCCAATAACTCACCCACACATAGGTCGGGGCCATTAACAATGGATATGTCTGGCAAAGGTCCGTCTACGACCTCTGCAGTCCCCACAGCGCTTGAAGTACAGCCGTTGGCACTTACAACGGTCAGCGTCACCTGATATGTTCCCAGATCAGGATAAACATGTGATGGATTCTGAGTTTGACCAAATTGTCCATCACCAAAATCCCATAGGTAACTAGCTATTGTGCCACTCGAGTTATCCGTAAACTGGACCATGTTGCCGTTGCACACAGGAGTCGGATCTGAGAAGTTTGCTGTAGGAATGGGGTCTACATTGACCACAACATCATCCGTTGCAGTACAGTTGTTGGCATCGGTAAGCGTAACAGTGTAGGTAACTGTGTTTGTCGGGTTTGCTGTTGGGTTAGCGATGGACGTACTGCTCAAAGCAGTTGCTGGACTCCACACAAAGCTACCCGTGCCACTTGCGCTGAGCTGCACCACATCTCCTTCGCAGATGTCTTGATCAGCGCCTGCATTCAGTGTGGGTGCCTGTACTACAGTGATAGTCACATCATCGGTTGCGGAACAGTTCAGCACATCTGTAACCGTAACTGTGTATGTGGTAGTAGCTGTCGGAGTTGCCGTTGGATTTGCAATAAGTGAATTGTCCAAACCAGCTACGGGAGACCAACTGTAGTTTTGCCCACCATTTCCTTGCAGTTGAACGGACTCGCCCTCACAAACTGTTGCGTCTGGTCCTGCGCTGGCTGTTGGGCCGTTGCTTACGGTCACAACTATGTCATCCGAATCGGAACAGCCATTATTGGACGTGAATGTGAGCGTATAAGTAATGTTGTTTGCGGTTGAGGTGGTTGGACTCGGAGCGGTAGCGTTGCTCAAAGCCGTAATGGGCGACCAACTGTATGTTCCACTTCCAAGCGTATTCGGGCTGTTGAGTTGTGCTGTCTCCCCACCACACAGGCTGATATCGGCACCCAGATTGACAACTGGTGCAGGATCAATTGTTATTGGAATGGTGGTAACGTCCGTGCAGCCTTCAGAAGTAATGGTAAGCTCAACGTCAAAAATTCCTGGGGTATTGAACACATGCGAAACTGGGGCACCGGAACCCGTAGAACCGTCATCAAAATTCCAACTGTAATTAGAAATATTACCAGATGAAGTGATGGATACATCATCAAACTGAATTGGGCTTCCGACACAGGTCGTATTGCTCAACACATCAAAATCAGGATCTATCGTATTACAGAAACGCTGATCGGAACTGGCTCCACCGGTTCCTCCTGTCCATCCCCAATATACCAATGGACTATTGTTGAAAATGTTGGCAATGATATTTCCCGTGTAGCTGGTTCTGAATACCCCATCGAAATATACCGTGATCGAATTAAGACTGGGACTCCAGACTATTCGAACATCGTGCCAGGCGCAATCTTCAATATTGTTCTGAGACGAGCTTGCAGTTACTGGGCCGGCAAGGTTTCCGGCTGATGCATGATTAGTGGTTCCATTCTGCATGATGGCAATGTGATCGGGTTGCGGATCACTCATTGTAACATCGTTGGGCCATGTGTCTATTTCAATGGCAATGGATGGCGAAACTCCACCATAACCCAATGAACTTGAAATTCCTCCTTGATTGACGTTGAGTGGTTGCAGGACGAACGCAATTCCATCGGCCCCCCAATCATCGCATCCCAACCAAACATCGAAATGAAAATCAAAAGGATCATTCAAGTTGATCTGGTTCACATTCCAAACAGAACCTCCAACGTTCGATTGGTCGGGCGTGAGTTCGTAACAATTGCAAGATATCTGACTTGCAGAGCCGTTCAACTGATATTGCCCCATCACCGAATTCACCGTGAAGGAGAAAAAGAAAACTAATGTGAGAATTCGTACAACCATTGTCTGAGCTCGCGGCCTCTACTCTACTACCTGAATAAGGTTACATGTCCCCTGAACTTATGAGGTTCGCCTTTTATATCCATTAGATCGAACTGATAGATATAAACGCCTTTTTGAACCTGTTCTCCTTGGTACGAACCGTCCCAATGATAATCGGCATCATTTGATTCGAAAATAAGCTCTCCCCACCTGTCCCATATTTGCATGTTGTATTTAACAATACCGATTCCTGAGCCGAAAAACTCTTCGTTGATACCATCGGCATCTGGTGTAAAAGCTGATGGAATATAGAATCTGAATTCAGGATCGACACGCACCCTGACATCGGCCGTATCCATACAACCAAACTCAGTGGCAACAATCTGCGTGATGTTGTAATACCCCGTATCGGCATATTCATGAATCGGATTCGGAATGTTCGCCATTGCTCCATCGCCCCAGTCATAACTCCAACTGGCAACATTGGGCGAAGCCAAATTGGTGATTCGGAATTTCGGAAAGATGATATCTGTGCGCTCAGGATCCACAGAAAAAAGAGCATCCGGTTTTGGATATTCTACCATGTAGTCCACATAGGTTGTGTCCGACACACAACCATTGGCAGACGTAACCTCCAAGGACACGGAATAAACCCCGGTTTCGAAGTCGCCAAGTTCATCATCCCAATAGGTATGCTCAGGATTCTGGGTAGAAATGATCCCTGGTCCATCTCCAAAGTTCCACTGCCACGCATTAAGCAGATACGGTTCAGGAATGGTGGTCTGGTCAGTGAACCAAGCTCTGAATGGCTGACAACCGAAGTTGGTGTCTACCGTGAAGGCTACTTCTGGTAGCGGATAGATCTCTACCGGCAAGATCAGCGTATCCTGACACCCATTATTGGTGGTAACGGCCAAGCCCACATCGTAAAAACCGAAAGCAGAATAAAGGTGAAGCGTGTCTTGTGCCGGGCTGGAAGTACCATCAGCAAAATCCCAGTTCCATGCCACCAACTCATCAAACGGATAATTCTCGACAGATGAGAAATCCTCAAAAACTGTTATGTCATGAAGACAGTTTGCAATCTCATCACTGAAATCTGCTTCGGGCTTGGGATGAACTCGAACGGGCCCCAAGGTAGTATCGGCAAAACAACCTGCATCGGTCTCAACTATTAATTGCACCCAATAATCTCCCCACCCGGTGTAAGAATGCGAAGGATTCTGTGTTCCATTATTGACAATTCCGTCACCGAATTTCCATGTCCAGTCCACAATATTATAAGTACTACTCACGGAAGACAGGTCGGTAAATGGTGTTGCCAAGGGATAACAGACCGAATCAAACGTAAACATGGCAATAGGAACAGGATACATCTCAATTGTCTGAAGGATCGTATCTGCGCATCCATTGTTAGAAATGGCAATCAATTGTACGTCATAAAACCCGGCCGAATCATACAACTGACCAACCGGCTGCTGAACACTGGACACGTCTCCATCTCCAAAATCCCACAAGTAGGTAGTAATTGAACCGGATGGAATACTGGAAGTGTTTTGAAAAACGGCCGCATCATACAAGCATTCGTTGGTAAACGTGAAATCCGCAACCGGTAGATCGAATACTTGCGTAGGATGCATGACTGTGTCCAAACAACCGTTGTCTGTTTCTGAGATCAGCTGAACGTCATATACTCCGCTGCTCCCGAAAATGTAGAACGGACTTTGATCTGCAGACTGTCCTGCATTGTCACCAAAATCCCAATCCCAACCGACTACCTGAGAACCAGTAGAAACCGTAGTTAGGTCGGTAAAATTGTTGGTATCGTTTAGACATGCCGCGAGCGTGAGAAAATCTGCGTTGGGCTTAGGATATACTATTACCGTTTGCGACATGGTGTCTATACAGCCCAGATCGGTCTCCACGGCCAACGATGCGGTGTACTGTCCGCCCAATGCATACACATTCGAAGTATTCTGGCTTCCGGAAACTCCTCCATTACCAAAATACCACGACCAGGAAATGATATTTCCCGAAGGCGTGGAAGATGTGTCAGTGAAGGTCATTGGTAGTTGCGCGCAAACCGTGTCGGTAAAGAAGCCGGCAACAGGTGATGGATGGACCGTTACCGATTGTGTAATGGTATCGCGGCAAAGAGAATCTGTAGTTGCAATTAGCGTTACATCGAAAACACCGGTATCCTGATACGTGTACACAGGATTTTGCAGTGTTGACGTTCCACCATCACCAAAATCCCACGACCATTCCGAAATCGTGCCTGCAGCCACAATCGTAAGGTCGTTGAAGCTGGATACATTACCATGACAGACATCGGTAGGTGAGAAATCCGCCACCGGCAACGGAAACGAGTAGACCTGTTGCGTCAGTAAAGAAGGGCATCCACTGTCTGAGACTGCTAACAAGGTCACATTATAAAGGCCGTCATTAGCATATTGGTGCGTAGTGTTCTGAGCCTGAACAGGCAACGATCCATCGCCAAAATCCCATCCCCAAGCAACGATCATTCCTGTATCGATCACCGAAAGGTCAGTAAAGGTGAAGATCGTGTCCATGCATACGTTTTCAAAGCTGAAATCGACATTGGGAGGTGGATTGGCCCAAACAACATGTTCAACTGTATCAACGCAACCAAGGTCGTTGGTAGCAATAAGACTGACCGTGTACTGTCCGTTGCTGGAATACGTATGGCTGGGACTTGCAACTCCTGTGGCTGTGTTGCCATCGCCAAAATCCCATGCCCAATCCACAATACTGACCGGAGGAAAACCAACTGGGTAATTACTATAAGATTGATCAACAAACGTGATGGACGAATCAACGCAACCATTTGCAGGATCGAACAGTGCAACCGGATCATCGATGTAGAATACATTGATGGTATCGTCTCCTGTGCATCCTTCCGAGTCCGTCACAGTTAAAATGTACTCTCCTGCAGTTACCCATATGCTCGGGTCGGTACTGCCGTTGTTCCAAAAATATGTGTAAGGTGGAGTTCCGTTGGATACAATGGCGTTCATCTGAACGGAGTCTGTACATGAGATCGCCACCGTGTCAATATCAACTTCAAGTTCAAGGCCCGTAATGATGAATTCGTACGTGAAGTTGGCGAACCCAACCACCGGACAGTTGTTGTCGAAAGCAGTGAAAACAAGCACTTGGCTGGTACCTATGTCGGCCTGCCCTGGTGTCCAAGTGAATTGTCCCATAACACCCCCAGGTGCAGAACCATTGGGAACATTTACGAACGTACCGCCTTGAAAATCATCAACGTTATTGGCAACCAATGTATAGTTCAATCCTGGTAGCGTGTTATTCAGATAAACATCCAACTGAACAGGGTTGTCTGAGCAAAGCACGATCGTATCGTTGTCAAAAAAACCATCCTGGTCAATATCAAAATCGTTGCCTGGGTTCTGCGGACAGTTATTGATCACTCTTACCTGCATATCGCGCACTATTCTTCCGATAAGCACTCCATTCCGATATTCTTCCACCATTACACCAATAACGGTGATCTGTCCGTTGGCGGTAGGCTGAGTGGTTATCACCCCGTTGTTGAAGTTGTAATAGTTGTTGTTAAGTGGATTGTTCGGATTGAATCCCCCGGTATAATTCACGCTCGTTCCTGGGTTGTGCCAAGGCGTGTAGAGGCTGTATACCAGCAGGTCTCCATCTACATCGTAAGCCGTGGCCAGGATGGTATTGTCTTCGTTCAAGCATAAAAATCCTCTGGCCGGCACATCGAACTGGGGTGAATTGTTGCACGGTGCAGCAAGATTGTTCAGAAAAGCGCTGACGTAAATATCCTGACTTCCAGGGGCACTGATAGTGTTAATGGAAGCTGATCGGCAGCAGAGGTCATAACTGAATGTCCAATTCGCGCAGGGAGGTAGCGTGACTGTTGCCTCGTATATGTATTGCTGAATTCCGGGATTGGAGCCGCTCCCGCAATTGGAAGGCGCACAATAAACGGGCAATTCATAAGGCACCAGATATTGATCGAATGGCGGAAAAGGATCTTCTGGTGGCAACAAGGTCATGCCGAGTGTCTGGTTTCCGCAGGAAGATGTAATGGAAATGGAAGGTGCTGTGGGAGCCGAAATTCCTCCGCAATCGCGGTAAAAGACCAATCTGACCCTATACTGGTTGCCACCCAAACACTCGTATGTGATCTCCGCCCCCAAGGCATGCGATGCTTTTGCCTTTTGAGGCATGGCTGAAAGCATACATAAAACCGCAACCAATATGCGGAAAATGGGGTTTTTCATAGTTGCTAAACGGCTCCGAAGACGTTCTGTTCAAGAACGACTGAGCCTGATATCGGTTGCCTTCAGATGATTCTGAGATTTCAGGTCAATGTCCTTGGATTCAAAAATAGCCAAATTGAATTCAGGCAGGGTTCAATTCAGACCCAATTATGCCCTTTGACAAGTAGATTACAGGTTGCGTTTTCAGCAGAGCTTTCTTGAGGTCTGTGATCGTATACCCACGAAGCGGTTTCGGGCAGACTCATCAGAATAGATTCTATTCTACCGTCTGTTTCCAAACCGAACTTGGTACCCTTGTCATAAACGAGGTTGAACTCCACATATCTGCCCCTACGCAAGTTACGCCAACGGACATTCTCTTCTGAGTAGCTTACTTCCTTGTTCTTGGCAACGAGTTTCCTGTAGGTTGGTGCAAAGGTTTCCCCAACGGCTTTGACAAAATCCCAGCGTTGCTCTTTGGTGTGGGTGGCATCCTCTTTCAGTCTGTCAAAGAAGATTCCTCCTATGCCTCTGGTCTCATTCCTGTGCTTGATGAAAAAATAATCATCAGCCCATTTTTTAAATTCAGGATAATAGTGGATGTCAAACTTATCGCAGGTTGTTTTCAATGCTTGATGAAAAAAGCGAGCATCGTCTTGTATGATGTAATGCGGTGTGAGGTCAATTCCTCCACCGAACCAATAAGTTCCATCGCCAAGTTCAAAATAGCGCACATTCATATGAATGATCGGGACGAATGGATTGATGGGATGAATGACTATGGACACGCCCGTGGCAAAGAACTGGCTGTCATTCAATTCAAGTGCCCTCATGATGTTGTTACTCAATTCACCATGAACCGCTGAGAAGTTCACACCACCTTTTTCAAACGCATTTCCGTGTTGGATGACGCGTGTGTGCCCACCACCGCCTCCGGGTCGTTGCCAACTGTCTTCAACAAATACTGCCAGTCCGTCTTCGGCTTCCAACTCTTTGCAAATGTTCAGTTGCAATTGTCTGAACCATGCGGCTATTTCCTCCTTTGGCAAACTCAATCCGTGGCGAGTTTTAATTCATATCCGGTATAGTCTACCATTCTTGGTGCAGCATTCTCCAAACCACCGTTTGGAACACGAATCCATCTGAAATCACTTTGCAATCCGCTTTCCTGCACCGATTCCAAATAGCTCGGGCCGGATTCCATGATTCCATTCAGATTCGGTATCAGATGCATGGCCAGATCATAGCCTCTGAAGGCGAATGTGCTGGGGTCGGTTTTAAACGTGTTCCTGAATCTCTGAACAAACAGCTGAACATCAATCCGTTCGTAATCCACAAAGAATGGTGTTGGAATATGCAAACGGAAATGATCGAAATAATCCATTTCAACGTTCTTGAACGTCTGCCATGCATTTGGAGCAAACCCAACGATGTATGATTCTTCAGTCCAGTTTGTCATAGTTCTGAGCAAACTGGCCAGCCGAGCTTCATTATTGCTAAGTATGATGAGATTATTTCTTGTCTTACGACTCAGCACAGTGCGTAGCGAATCTCTGCTTGACCTGTTCATGTTGACCGCAGGAAAATTGGCCGGTTTCATGCCATCGGCCTCCAAACCTTGTCTGAATCTCCAAAGCAGTCTTTGCTCATCCGCTGCTCCGTAGTGCAACACCAGATTCTTGGTGGAGTCTGACTGAGAAACGTAGCGTCCGATGGCATAGACCATGGTTTCGTCAGATGGGACCAACTTCAGAACATAATCGTTCTTATCCACAATTTCGTTGCCCTTTAGCGTTGGCGATACCAACGGAATGCAGTTGGTGTGAGCGAATTTTTCTACTTCTGCGAATACCTTTCCGTACAATGGGCCAATGATCAGGTCCACTCCGTTCAACTTGCCCTGTTTCACCAATTGCTGCACTTTCCAAGGTCTGTTCTCGGTGTCAAACACCTTGATCTGCATGTCGTATCCAAGCTTATTAAGCGAGTCGACAGCAAGCAAAAAGCCTTCGTAAAACGCCAGCCCGATTTCCGAACGTTCATAGATCTCTTCAGGCTCTTCCAATAGTTTACGTGCAGAAAGCGTGTCGTTCTCAGTAAGGTAAAGCGGCAACAGCAACGCAATAACGCCTTTTGCCGATGCCTTATGTTCTTTCTGAGCCACGGAACCAGAATTGTCTCGCTTTACGATATCTGGCAGGCCTACCATTTCCACTTTTTCGGTGTGTTGGGCTCCAAGCATTTTTGGTACCGGAATACGAATGGTTGAACCCACTTTCAACCCATCTGCCAATTCCGGATTGGCATCCAAAATGGAGCTGATGGAGGTATTGTATTCTTTGGAAATAGCATAAAGTGTTTGCTGCTTTGGAACAGTGTAAAGCACGTATTCACCATCTAGTTCCAGCGGATCTTTGACCAGCTCCGATTCAATGGTTTCGCCTTGTGCACTTTTAAGGATCTTTAAGGATTGTCCCAGCTTCAAACCATCCAAAACACCTGGATTATCGAATGCTATGCGGCTGAGTTTCACTTCATAGGCCTTTGCTATGGAGAACAAGGTCTGCTTGGCCTGAACCACATGAATAGAGTACAATTCGCCTTCAATTTTTGCAACACTATCGCTCTTTTGAACTTGTAATTCCTGTGCTTCTGCATGGAATGGCATCAGAAACAACAGGCTGATCGATATGTAAAGAAGTCGAAGCATATGGTATGCTAAACAAGCTTTATTCCCATTCTATTGTGGCGGGCGGCTTTGAAGATATATCATAAACCACTCGGTTGATCCCTCTGACCTTGTTGATGATCTCGTTTGAAATCTTGGCCAAAAACTCGTAGGGAAGATGGCACCAATCGGCTGTCATTCCATCGCGAGAACTTACCGCTCTAAGGCAAACTGCGTTCTCATAGGTTCGCTCATCGCCCATTACTCCCACCGAATTCACGGGTAGGAAGATGGCTCCTGCCTGCCAAACTTCATCGTAAAGGTCATGTTCCAACAATCCTTGAATAAAGATATGGTCGACTTCCTGTAGAATCCTGACTTTCTCCGGAGTGATATCGCCCAAAATTCTGATAGCCAAACCAGGACCAGGAAATGGATGTCTTCCGAGCAATCTTTCAGGCAGGCCAAGATGCTTGCCGACTTCCCTTACTTCGTCTTTAAAAAGCGTATTGAGCGGTTCAACCACTTTTAGTTTCATTCGCTCGGGCAGACCACCAACGTTATGGTGAGATTTAATGGTTGCTGAAGGACCATTGACTGAAACGGATTCAATTACATCCGGATAAATAGTGCCTTGCGCCAACCATTTCACATCCTCAATCAGATGCGCTTCCTTATCAAACACCTCAATGAAAACACGCCCAATGATCTTCCGCTTGGTTTCCGGATCGGAAACTCCCGCCAATTCTCCAAGGAATTCCGCCTTTGCATCCACTCCTTTCACGTTCAATCCAAGCCCTTGATAGGTCTGAAGAACAGTTTCGAACTCATTCTTTCGCAGCAGTCCGTTATCCACAAAGATGCAGTACAGATTATTTCCGATTGCTTTGGAAAGAATCATGGCAGCCACACTGCTATCTACACCACCGGAAAGACCTAGCACAACTTTGTCAGTTCCAAGTTGGTTTTTGAGTTGTGCAACCGTACTGTCGATGAATGAATCGGCTGTGTGCGACTGATTGCAGCCGCAGATCCCCACTACGAAGTTCCGTAGAAGTGTCAATCCATCTATGGAGTGCGTAACTTCTGGGTGGAACTGAATGCCATAGGTCTTCTCACCTTCAAAACAAAAGGCGGCAACCTTTACATCTTTGGTGCTACCAATGATCTTGGCTCCGGTTGGCAAAGCGGTGATCGTATCGCCATGCGACATCCAAACCTGAGAAGTTTCAGGAACTCCTTTCATCAATTCGTTCGAACTGTCTGAGAATGAAAGATTTGAACGACCATATTCCCTTGAATCGGAGGCTTCTACATTTCCGCCATTGGAATAGGATAAGTATTGAGCACCATAGCAAACACCCAATAAAGGCAACTTGCCCCTGATATTGGAAAGATCCGGAAACGGAGCTCCTTCCTGCCGAACGGATGATGGACTACCAGAGAGGATGACCCCTTTGATGTCGGCACCTAAGGCCGGTATCTTATTGAATGGGTGTATCTCGCAATAAACATTCAGTTCGCGTACCCTTCGGGCTATCAATTGTGTGTACTGCGAACCGAAATCGAGGATCAGTATTGTCTGCTGCATCAACTGGAATTTCAAAGGGCAAAGTTATCCTTTCATACAGGAGCCAACCATTCGAAGAACCGAATTATTCAAGCAGTTACTAACGACTTCTTGCTGCGCCTATTGACATTCTTTGGAAATGCCAAGAACGTACATCAGCACTTCATCAAACGCAACGGATCCGGCCCCATCAAATCCCTTGAGGTCTGCTGCCGTTACATTATTCTTGAAAAATAACAGCAGTGGCTCTGCAATGGGCAGATACGACCAATGCCACTTCTCTTCCTCATAACCGCTAGGCCGCTCCTTTCCCTTTTCGGTATAGGTTTGGCAAAAGCCAAACTTGTGTGCATTATCTACCAACCATTGGTACTCCTTTAATCCTTTCCCAACATTGAAGTATTCAGGATTCAAGGAATTGATATCAATGTCGGTACCCCAATGATGTCTGGACGTACCCGGCATGGAACTGTATTTCATTATAAAACGGGCCCGCTCTGCCGGGTCAGAATAGGTGGTTTTCATATTCTTCCCTTCCACCGATCGTGTTCCATTCCATTTTGCTTCCCAGATTCTCTTTTGATGCTCGAATGAGCGACCCGCAGAAAGGATCCGAAGGGTAATTCCATCTTCGGCTGCTGCTTTTCTCATTTTTTCGAATGCAGCCAAGGCCTCTGTCCGCATGTACATGCCTTCTTTATTGGCAATCGTAGCCGGTATCAAACTGAATCGATCGTCTTCTGCAAAATTCGCCTTTCCCATTATGTGGTCAAGCGAATTGCTCTGCTGCGCTGCAACCGTATCTATTAATGCTACAGAAAGAAAGAAAGCGATCAATAACTTCATTCGTAAAGTACCGTAAGGTACCCAGCATGATCTGTGCCACGAACAGTTGCTATGTAGTAATACGTGCCTTCTGATACGAGATCATCTGTTCGTTGCTCGCCATCCCAGCAAGTACCGCCCATCTTTTCAGAATCGTAAAGCAGCCGTCCCCAGCGACTGAAAACTTTAAGCGTAAAACATTCATCCAGATCACCATGAAAATCGGGCTGAAAACAATCATTAATGCCATCGCCATTCGGAGTAATCACATTCGGATAAGAAACAAGCACAGAATCTGCCGTGTACCAACCATTCATGTAATCTACGCTGGTGGAATCTGAACATTCGCCTGCATTATTGAAGGCGGTGAGGGTGACCAACGGACCATCACCCGGTTCGAACAACATAACCGGTTCAAACTCGGAAGTTTCCACTCCTCCAATGTTCCAAGAATAGCTATCGGCACCTTCGGAAAGATTAATGAAACGAACAGAATCTCCTAGGCAACTCTGGCTTATCTCGACATCAAAGGCCACTGATGGAGCTGGTTGAGAGCCTAAGATGATATTAGCCGTATCCTGACAAGTTCCGTCAGAAGCTGTTACTGAGTACAGATTAGCGAATCCCGCGGTTATGTACGGATTCGAAATAGTCGGGTCGCTGACTCCATCAATAGGACTCCAAGAGAAGGTTGAACCACCGATAGCCGCAACTTGAACACTGTCGTTGGCACAGATAGTTGTGTCTGGGAAGGCCGTAATGCTAAAAACTGTTACGAGAACAGAATCAACGTCCTGACAATTATCTGGATTCGTTATCGTGAGAAAGTACTGAATGTCTTCATCGGGCGTAGCCATTGGTTGCGCTAATGTTGGGTCGGAAAGGCCCGTGGTCGGACTCCAACTGTACGTAAAACCAGCTATGGCCGTGTCTCCCAATTGCACCGATTCCCCAGGGCAAAGATGGTCTCCGGCCCCTGCTTCGGCTGCATCGGTAAGCAGGCTGACTGTTACCGTGACAAAAGCCGTATCGGTGAATGCCTCGCCCGTGCAGAACGATGTGTCTGTACCGATCAGCATCACCTCATAAACTCCAGGCTGATTATAAATATGTCCAGGATTGGCCAATGTTGAAGTGTCGCCATCTCCGAAATACCAGATGAAACTGCTGGCGTTGACCAGATCGGACTCAAACTGGACACCGAACGGCACGCAGCCTTGCTCTGTTCCGCTTCCTGCAATTTCAACTTGAACAGCTGTTATCTCAAGATCCAACTTTACAACTCCCAGATTGCAACTATTTCCGTTTACATTGGAAACCGCTCCTGGAGTTGTAGGAAAGGCGTCACTTCCACCGCATCCGGCACATGCAGCCTGATGGATGACTCCATTGTCATTGAATCGGCTTGTGCCACCGTCAACGTGTTCCTGAATACCGTTTCCTCCAAAGAATGATCCGTACAGTAAGGCGGTGGCATCGGCTTCTAACACCATGAAGTAGAAGTCGCTGCCATCAGTGGTTTGCTGTACCCCATCATTTGTAACGGGCAGCCCGGTCGTATTCCCAGTGGCGTTGTTCCAACCATTGTTGGTACCTCCACCCCAGCCTGAAACGAACACACGCTCGCAGATATCCACCAAGAAAGCTGTCGGAGAAATGTTGACAGCAGAACCTCCACTACCGAAAACGGTTGAGTAAATAGAACCTGAAAGATCGGGGGTCATCTTCTGAATGAACTGTCTGCCGTTGGCATTTGAATACGTACCACTTGTTACCGGAAACGAACCAGCAGATTGTCCATAAACGTAGATGTCGTCATCTTCATCAACCTCCACAAAATAACTCTGATCATAACTTGATGTTCCTATATAGGTACTATTGATCAGCGTATTACCATCGTTGGAGAAGCGATAAATAAAGCCATCGGCAGAACCACCTTCATAGGTATTGAAAAGAGCTCCAGCATCAACAGAAAGATCCTGACTTGCTGTTCCACCTGCCAGGTAGATCTCGTTATTGGAGTTGATCTTCATTGAATAACCAGCATCTGCAGAAGATCCACCAACGTACGTGCACCATTCCAAAATGGAAACATCCGAATTGAACTTGGCTAAACAGGCATCCTGTGTTCCGCCAAGAGTTTGATCAATTGCCCCAGAGCTTACTGGAAAATTGGCAGAAACCGTGCTTGAAGCGATGTAAATGTTATCCTGAGAATCAACAATTACCTCACCTCTAAAAATGTCTCCGTAGTTATAACTCAGTGTGGTGTTGGCATTCAATCCATCATTCAGAGAACCACCTAAATAGGTTGAGCCGATCAACGAACTTCCATCAGCACTGAGAACAACTACAACAATATCAGATCCATTCTCGAAATTAGCCCCGTTGCTGGCATAATTGACAGATGTTCCTCCATTGAAATCCGTATCAAATGCATTGGAAGCGGTCGGGAAATTCTGAGAACTGGTACTTCCCAAAATAACAAGTTGCCCTGCGCTATTGACGATCATGGAATGAGGAACATCGCAACTGGCACCACCAATGTAAGTTGAGTACTCCAATGAAGTTCCATCAGGAACAAACTTGGAAATGGCCATATCTACCACGCCTGAGAAGGCTGACGAATAAACTCCGTTTGTGGTTGGGTAACCAAGTCCAAAAACAATTCCTCCGCCATATAACGCACCATCATCATCATACGTGGCGGTAAATCCGAAATTGTTGGCTGTTGAACCTGTGTAACTTGAGAAAATAAGTGTTGGGTCAATGACCAATTCCTTGGTTTGGTCATAACCATTTGGGAACTCAAAACTCACAGTTTCCCCATCTAAGGCGTATCGGCAATTGACCGGAACTTGAACTCCATCAATCATTTGATACGCTAAAGGAATCACCTCCGTAACCGTGTTGAACGTATTCTCCACTATCAACTTGCCGTTGACCAATCGCAGGCTTGAAGCTCCTTCATACCGCATTTTGAAATCAGAAACACCTGCGCCAGCCTCAACTACCACATCATACTTCAGGTTGCCCGCTTTCCCAAAGTATCGAATATCGATACCTGGGTAAATGTTCCGATAGGTCAATTCGGTGTAAGACCGAACACCCGTTGCTGTGAATTCGCCTCGCAGGTAATTGATCTTTTCAGGATACATTTCGCCTCCGCTAAGAATCTCTACATCCGTATTGGAGTTCAGAAACCTTACTGCATAAGCATGTGCCGTAGCATCTGACCCGGTATGATTCGCCTCATTGTGCTCTTCGTGCCGATGCAGCAATTCAGGATTGAAGAAATTGAATACCAGTCGGTCTTTCTCCAAATACACATCTGCGTTGGCAACCCGAAGCTGATAAGCGACTTGCTGCGGATATTGCCCTTTGTTCTCAATGAACTTAGGCTTGTTCTCCGCTTGGGACGAAAAAGCAAAAGCAAGAAAAAGAACAAAGAGCGCGGTTCTGAACAGGCTCTTCTCTTTCATATCGGTTTTCCTAATAAATGAGCGTAACGTATCCATGGTTCTCGTATCCTTTTAAAGATACGATGTAATAGTACGTTCCTTCATCACAACGTTTTCCTCCTTTGGTATATCCATCCCAGCAGTGGTTCTGGCCACCTGTAGATTCGAAAATGAGCGCTCCCCAACGATTGAACACCTGCAGCTGGTAACAATCACTGAAACGACCATCGAATCCTGGTCTGAAGCAGTCGTTTATACCATCGAAATTCGGAGTAAAGACATTACCGTATTTAATATCGATGGTATCGTTACCGAACCACTGACCGGAATAATCCACGGTGAAAGAATCCACACAAAGACTATCGTTGTTGTACGTTATCAATGTAACGATGCTTCCCTGACCCGGCTGGTAGGTATGGGTCGGTTCAAAATCGGTGGAAGTTTCTCCATCGCCAAAGCTCCAGAAATAGGTTTCTGAATTTTCGGAATCGTTGTTGAAGTCGGCAAAAATGCCATCGCAACTTGGTTCAAATTCTGCTGTAAAGGCAGAAACTGGCAAGGTGAGAATGCCTATGCTCACATCCGCAGTGGCCTCACATCCATACTCACTGATAACCGTAACCGTATAATCCGTATTTGAAGAAGGCGACACGAATGGCGATGCAGAAGCAGTATCGCTTACTCCTTCAGAAGGGCTCCAACTGAAGGTGGAACCTCCGCTTACAAAAATCTGAACACTGTCATTCAAGCAGATCACACTGTCCGGACCGGCAGTAACTCCAAAAATGGTAATGTTCACCGAATCGGAGTTGACACAGCCATTGGCATCTGTTCCGGTCACAAAATAGGTTGTGGCGCTAAGCGGAGATGCTGTTGGTGTGGCACTCTGCGGATCACTTAATCCTACTAACGGACTCCATATATATGTGGTCGCACCGGTTGCTTGCAGAACCAGACTTCCATTTGCACAGATCATACTGTCCAAACCTGCATCAACAATCGGCAACGGATTCACCGTAACGGTCACCACGTCTGTATTTACGCATGAGTTGCCATCGGTAACCGTAACAGTATAGGTAATGGTCTGATCGGGGGTTGATATGGGAAGCTGAGCCGTTGGATCATCCAAGTATGTTCCCGGAGTCCAGACATAATCAATGCCACCAGACCCTTGCAACACAACACTTTCACCGATACACAGTTCCTGATTAGGCCCTGCGTTAGCTGGAGGTAAAGGATTGACCGTAAGCGTCATCACGTCTGTGTCTGTACAACCGATGTTATCCTCCACGATCAAGGTGTAAGTGGTCGTAATGATTGGCGAAGCATCGGTATTCGGATCGAAGGCATTTGTGAGTCCGATCGGTGGAACCCACTGATAGGTAACACCACCGCTACCTTCCATCTGCGTAACATCTCCAATACAAATGGCCTGATCTACGCCAGCATCAGCCACAGGTAATGGGTTTACTGTAACAGTAACTTCGGCCGTATTCGTACAGAACGTGCTGAAGGTGATGTCGTCAATCGCGAAATCG
>JBJOHR010000230.1:0-25135 GCA_046047575.1 Bacteroidota bacterium
ATCAACAATTCTAGCCAGATGGCGCATCTGATGAATGGAGATTCCGAACTTGGAGTCGATATGACCGACTTGAATCTTATGATTTCCGCCTGCAATGATGTGAGGGTTCAAACGGACGCACACCGGATAGGTATTTCCATAAGTACTACCGAATTTTTCAAGCATCACCAGGTTATCAATATTCACTTTTACTCCTAAGGACACCGCCTCGGCAATCTCTTCAAAACTCACTCCATTGGGAGTATAGATGATGCGATCAGGACTGAATCCTGCCAAGAGACCCAGCTTTACTTCCTCGATGGAAACGGTATCCAATCCGGAACCTAGGGAATTGAATAACTTTAGAATTGCCTGATTGCTGAGCGCTTTGCATGCGTACTGAATATTCAGGTCGATGCCGTCAAAAGCGTTGACCAATCGCTTATACTGACGGGTCATAATGGCCGCGTCATATATGAATAGGGGTGTGCCGAATTCCTCGGCAAGAGCTAAAAGTCTGTTGTGATCCATAATAGATTCTGGAAAAAGAAAGACGAAAGCGTTGTCACACTTTCGTCTCTCAGAGTGAACTTATGTGTTGTTGTTACTTGCCTAACATGGCTGTCTTCAGGTCTTCATCAGCAGGTTTGCTTCCAAGCCATATTCCGAATAAAGCCTTCTTGAAATCCAGTCCTTCCACCGTACCTTCCAACTTTCCGTTCTTGTAAGACTGAACACCAACACCGGGTACGTAGATAATGTCAAACACATTTCCCTCAACGATCTCACTCTTTTTGAACGTGTTCACAAAAGCATCGATCTTCGACTTCAACGGGGCGGTATTGCCACCAGTACTTGCCTCAAATCCTTCTGTAATAGCCTCGCTCATATTCTCGCTACTTATCATGCTAGAGGTTATCTGAAGCTTAACAGCCATTGGTTTATCTGCATTTACGATAGCATTGGCATCAGAGGATTTCTCGCTCAAATAAAGCCCACCAACATACAGTTTGAAAAATAGTTTCTTTCGGATTCCACCTCCGTTCAGATTAACGTTTGAATTGCCTGCTTTGACTGTAGCGGGCAGCGTTACTCCGTTAACGGTAAGCTGTGCTTGTGTTGGAATGGCCATGGACAACGCGATAATTGCAGTTAGTAATAGTCTCATAATTCAATTGGGTTTTAAAGATGTGCTAATATAGTTGTTAAGTTTCTTGCTTGGCAAGAATGGTTCCAGATCGGATTCTTACCACATCGATGTTTTTGGAAGGTTGTACATTCGCGGCACAAACTTTTTATCATGAGCGAGAATAACAATCCGAGGGTATATTTTGAAGTAAGCATCGATCAGAAGCCAGCTGGCCGTATTGAATTTGAACTTCGTGCAGATGTCGTTCCTAAAACGGCAGAGAATTTCCGGGCGCTGTGCACTGGCGAGAAAGGCTTTGGGTACAAGGGAAGTTCGTTTCATCGCGTCATTCCTCAATTTATGCTTCAGGGAGGAGATTTTACCAATCACAATGGCACTGGAGGTAAATCCATTTATGGAGAAAAGTTTGCTGATGAGAACTTTGAGTTGAAGCACCAAGGTGCAGGGCTACTAAGTATGGCCAATGCAGGAAGAAATACCAACGGCAGCCAATTTTTCATCACCACGGTCGATTGTCCATGGCTGGACGGAGCCCATGTGGTTTTCGGTAAAGTGATTGCCGGAATGGAGGTTGTTCAAAAAATTGAAATGTGCGGTAGTCGTTCAGGAGCAACTTCTGTCCCTATTATGATTGACGATTGCGGAGAACTTTGATTCTTGCTTAACCCGTTTGTCTCTTTATAAGTCAATCATCTTGCCTAGATGAGATTGGTGCTGGATCAATTCGTATAGTATCGGATTGATAAAATCATTTGGCATCAGTTTAGGATGGTATAATAGATGTTTCAAATTTAAGTACTGACTGGGTCGTTTGTCGATTCATAGGTACGAAACAGCACCATGTGTAATGATTTTATTGTCCTTGGCTAAAATCTGAAAATTAAGCGTTCTTCTAGGCTAATTTTAAGTCAAAATTGGTCGATATGAGAACGCTACTTGGAATTACAGGATTGATGATGATTGGTCAGTTGTTCACTTCAGATACGCTGGCACAGGGAGTTAGTATTGGCAGCGTTGGAGATTCTCCAGACGCCTCTGCCTTGCTCGATCTGAACGTATCAGGCATGGCGGACAAGAAGGGAATTCTGATTCCTAGAATGACTGAGGGGCAAAAGTTGGAAATTCTTAATCCAGCAACGGGGCTGTTGGTTTTTCAAACCGACAATTCGTCCGGATTCAATTATTACGATGGAGCACAATGGAGGGCCATGGAAGGAGATGACCTTGGCGGTCATACTGCTCAGTTGAATATTGACATGAACGATAACTGGATAAGTGGTGATGGAGATGATGAAGGGGTATATGTGTCTTCTACCGGAAACGTTGGAATAGGAGTAGCAGACCCTCAGGTCAACATTCATGCTCTTGGGCCAGTCAGGGTCAATGATCTATCTGGTAGCGGTTCTCGAATGGTGGTGGCAGACGCCAATGGTCAACTTACTACCCAACCCATTCCAACCGCTGGACCTGGTGCCGGAACAACCATATATGTCAACGCTACGAACGATATAAGTGATCTTGACGTGGCAGGAGTGTCGTTCATCCACGTAACTTCAGATGAGAACAACAATGAGGTGAATGGACTAACAGGTGGAGTTTTGAATCAGGTTATCTATCTTATAAACACTTCGAACAAAGACCTGAAATTCAAAAAGGATACAGGAACACAGCAATTCATTCAAGATTTTGACCTGAAGAAGGAAGAAGGGGGAATGATCATGTTCTCAGGTACTAAATGGCATGTCATCTCAAAACATTGAGTTGATCAAGACTGCAACCTTAGTGACCAGCATGCCGTTTCAAGGTCATGAAAAAGACGGTGCAGAATTCCAAATCGTATAATTGGGGAGCCGGATGTACGGCTTGGCAGTTTGTGAACTCTCCTACATTGAGTGTAATTCGCGAAACTATGCCTGCCAAATCTTCCGAGTCTCTGCACAAACATGCAAAGTCACAACAATTCTTCTTCGTTATCAGTGGCGAAGCCTTGTTTGAGTTGGATGGTGAACGTTACGTTATTAAGGCTAATCAAGGTATGCATGTATTACCCAATCAAGTTCATTGCATCACAAACCCGACCGATTCGGACCTTGAACTACTGGTGATTTCTGAACCACATTCCCACGCGGATCGAATAAATATCTGAGCTGGGTTCAGGCTTCGAAGATCATTGTTTCCAACAGTTTTCGGTTCAAATGAGAACTAACTAACAGCGTTGGTATCAGCAATGGATTTTCTTTAACTTCATGTTACATAACCAATAAAACCTTTACCATGAACACTAAAGTCATTCTTGCTGGCCTGGCTACAGGCGTCTTTTACTTCTTTGCCGGATGGGCGATCTTCGGCATTGCCTTGGCCGATTTTTATTCCTCCGGAACTACCGTTTACGAAGGACTTATGAAAACCGAGCCGAATCTACTCTTACTTGCCGTCAGCAATATTGCGTGGGCATTTTTGGTCGTACTCGTTGCTGATAAGACGGGGTCTGGCACGTTGAAAGGAGGAGCCATTACCGGTCTCTGGGTCGGATTCCTTCTAATGCTCTGCTTTGATAGTTCTTACGGTGCATTCTATAACCTGATGAGCAACCAACTCCTTCTGGTCGATCTATTTGTTGGAACACTTTTCACTGCAGCAGGCGGAGCTGTTGGAGGGTTCATTCTCGGATCCGGAAACAAAGCTTAGTCCTTCCTAAGTTCTCTTATTGAACCCTGACCTCTAGGTCGGGGTTTTTTGTATTATTGAATTCTATCATACTTACAAAACCATTCATCATGAATCCTACAATCAAAAATGTAATTGCTGTTATTGCCGGTGTTATTGCCGGTTGGATCGCCAACATGGGGCTGATCATGCTCAGTGGCTCAATAATTCCATTGCCTGAAGGAGTAGACCCGAACAACATGGAAAGTATCAAAGAAAACATGCATCTATTTGAAGCTAAACATTTTGCGATGCCTTTTCTTGCCCATGCCATGGGAAGTTTCTGTGGAGCTTTTGTAGCTGCCTTGATTGCAGTAAGCCACAAAATGCGATTTGCATTGGGCTTGGCCATTTTCACTTTTGTCGGTGGTGTTATGGCAGCTTACATGATTCCTGCACCTACTTGGTTCATTGTGGCCGACCTTGCCTTGGCCTATTTGCCGATGGGTTATTTGGCGGGCAGATTAGCTGACGCCAAATAGATCGGACGATTTGCTGTGAATAAGGCGCCATGCTTAGTTGAGACGTTGTTCAATTGACCTTTGGCAATTACAGAACTGTTGTAATGCTATATTTTCGCCCCCGATAATTCATCAGTCTTAACCCTTACTCACAAAACATGAAAAAAATCTACTCAACAATTTTAACAGTGCTTGCAGCTGGAACCATGCTTTCTGCATTTGCGCAGCAGCAGCCGAATAATGGTGGTTTCGAAAATTGGGATGGCAATGGCGATCCAACCAATTGGAATGATATGAGAACCGGTGATTTCACTGGATGCGGTCTGTGTTCATTGGGTTCTTCTCAACGAATTTTTCAAGAAAACAGTGTGGTGCACAGTGGTTCTGCTAGTGTAAGAATTGAATCCACCAGCGCGTTAGGTAACGTGATAAACGGAACAATGACAACAGGAAGAGTTGTTGCTCCGTCTACTACACCAAGTCAAGGTTATGCCCAAACAAGAAGAAATGAAACGGGATTCAACCATCCTTTTACGGATATGCCAGACAGCTTGGTTTTCTACGCACAGTATAACGTAACCAATTCTACAGATTCGGCTTCAGTGGCCGTTATTTTGCATGATGATAACGACCATCGTACCCCAGGTGGTAATAACAGTCAGGTTATTGCTACGGCTGAAAAAAGGTTTCAGACTGCCGGTACTGGAACTTGGAAAAGAATTTCTGTTCCGTTTTCATACACTGGCGGCTCAGCCAATGGAGTTGCTTACGCATTGATGACCTTCACATCAAGCTATACTCCAGGACAGGGAAGTGCAACGGCTAAATTGTGGGTTGATGATTTCGAATTCATTTACAACCCAACGGATCCAACTTCAGTTGAAGAATTGGCAGATGTGGTTTCGGTTTATCCTAACCCGACCAACGATGGTCGTGTGTCCATTACTCTTGGAAATGATATGAAGAACGGAATGGTAACTGCATTGAACGTTATGGGACAAACAGTTGGTCAATTCAGTTTCGTGAATGATAATAGAGTTGATCTTCAACTTGACCAACCAGCTGGAGTTTACTTCTTGAACATCAGAACAGAAGACGGACAAATGTCTACGGTTCGTATTGTGAAGAACTAACTCCCTTGGAATTAGAATGTCTGAAAAGCCCTGACCGTTCGGTTGGGGCTTTTTCTTTGAAGTAAACAGTAATTTGCCTTCGTGAAACAGAGTAAGGTTATCATTATCGGAACTGGTTTTGGAGGTCAGTGTGCGGCTATAAACCTAAGGAAGCGCGGCATCAACGATTTTGTGATGCTGGAGCGTAGAGGTTTCATGGGCGGAACGTGGTGTCAGAACACGTATCCGGGTGCAGCGGTAGATGTTCAATCTCCTTTGTACTCCATCTCCTCAGAGCCTTATTCGTGGACACAGATGTTTGCAGAACAGCACGAATTGAATGAATACACCAATTATGTGATAGACAAACACGGCCTCAGAGATAAGGCAGTATTGAACACCAACGTACAGGAGATCCGTTGGGAAGAAGAAGCGAAGAAATGGAAGGTTTCTACCAACAACGGAACATTCGTTGGGCAGTTTCTCATCAACGCTTCCGGACCATTGAGTACACCCGTCATTCCAAATTTCACGGGGAAAGAATCATTCAAAGGCAAGTCGTTTCACACTAACAATTGGGACCATTCCTACGATTACAAGGGTAAGCGAGTAGCAGTTATTGGTAGTGGAGCCAGCGCGGCACAGGTAATTCCAGCCATGGCACTAGATGTGAAGGAATTACATGTTTTTCAGCGCACACCACATTGGGTTCTGCCTCGACCAGATAAGAAGTTCAGTCCATTTTAGCGTAGACTTTTGGGATTTACTATCGCGTATAAATTACTTCGATGGATGATCTACTGGGGCTTGGAAACGCGAGTCATCGGCTTCAAATACTCCCAGTTCTTCTTGAAGCTTATAGGACAGCGCGAGGCTGAGCATTACATTAAAAAAAGCATCAAGGACGAAGAACTTCGGAAGAAGGTAACACCCGATTTTACTCTTGGTTGCAAACGGGTGCTACTTTCAAGTACGTTGTATCCAACCTACCAAAGGGAGAATGTAACGCTACACGTACGAGATGAGGGTGTAGAGGAAATCACCGAAACTGGAATTAGAACCAAAGACGGAAAGCATATTGAATTGGATCTGATCGTTTATGCTACAGGTTATGACGCCACAGATGGCGTAATCTCTTATCCCGTTTACGGAAAGGATGATTTGAAATTGCAGGATTTCTGGAACCCATTTCCTCGTGCGTATCTCGGAACCAGCATTCCGAAGTTTCCTAATCTTTTCATCGTTACTGGTCCGAACACAGGAATCGGCCATACTTCTGCTATCTTCATCATTGAAGCGCAGATGCACTACATGATGAAAAGCATTTCCACCGTACTGAAGAAAAAGGCCAAGGCGATAGAAGTGAAGCAACAATCGGAGGAAAACTATACGCAGATGATTCATTCAGAAATGGAGCAAACTGTTTGGAAGTCTGGCGGGTGTAAGAGTTGGTACCAGAGTAAAAGTGGGCACGTCATTGCCATGTTTCCTGGATTCAGTTTTACCTATCTCAGAATGGCAAAGAACTTCAAACCAAACGACCACTTGATCCAATAAAATGAAAGACTTTAAGAATAAGACCGTTGTGATCACAGGCGCTGGCTCTGGAATGGGACGCGCCTACGCAATAGAGTTTGGAAAACTGGGAGCCAAATTGGCGTTGAACGATTATGAAGAATGTCCGCTTAACGAAACGCTTGAGATCCTGAAGAGGCAAGGTGTTTCTGAAGTCTATTCTGAAACGTTTGATGTCTCAGATAAGGACAAGATGTTCGCATTTGCAGAGAATGTGAAATCCAAATTCGGGAATGCACATGTTATCATCAACAACGCAGGTATCGAGGGTTCGACCGAAACAGTCTTCCACACCTCCATTGAAGACTACCACAAGGTGATGAACATCAACTTCTTTGGTGTGCTGCATGGTTGCAAAGCCTTCCTACCTCAATTGGTGGCCAATAACGAAGGTGCTGTGGTAAATGTGTCAAGTGTATTCGGGTTGGTTGGTATTCCTAACAATTCTGATTACTGCGCCAGTAAGTTTGCAGTGCGCGGTTTTACGCAGGCATTGGCTATCGAATTCCACGAAAGCCCTATTTCCATTCATTGCGTGCATCCGGGTGGCATCGATACCAACATTGCCCGTAAGGATACAGGGAAGGAGTTCTCCAAGAAATATCTGACCACGCCACCCGAGAAGATCGTGAAGCATGTGATCAAAAGCATTCAGGGGCAAAAACCGAAGATCGTTTACGGAAGAGATTCATTGAGAATGTGGTTAGCTGGTAACCTGGTTCCCCAACGGATCTTGAATAAGGTTGTTTACACCGAACTCAAAAAGGTAATGGACATGCGTGCTTATTCAGATTTCCTGAAGAAGTAGGATCAACGCGTCACGCCTTAAAAACTGACCATTAGCGGGTCAGCTTAATATGGAAATCAATGTAAGATGCAGGAGACGGGTCCCCAAACGAAAGAATCCTTACCGGCTCAGGTGGTAAGACTTCTTCTTTGTTCTGAAACGAAATCATTCAATTCAATAAGTCCTTTTTCGGTTGCATAATGTCTTAGTATCTGCGCAAGCTGCAAGGCATATTTCGGAGCCCATTCTTGCCGATTCTTCGCGGCATTCAAAAAGGCCTCAGCTACCCAAAATCTACCATAAAGTGTCAGCAGACCTAAAACTTCTTCCAACACATCCATGTTTTGAACAAGGGAACCGGAACTTTGCAAGACCTGTAGCAATGATCTGAATTCACTGATCCGTTCATTCTGACCCGTACTCAGAACTTCAGCATCAACTTGATGTAAAAGCCGATTCACTTCAACAATCTCTGAAAGCACACCGCGGTGGGCATATTGGTTTTCAAATATTCCCAGCATCATTTGCATAAACGCAGTGAAATCTGATGAACCAGAACGGAATCGTGACCTTAAATCGGTATTGATGGCGCTGTAATTTTCCAATATTTCCTTCAAAAGATCTTCCTTCTTCTTAAAGTGATAGGAAAGGTTGCCAGGGCTCAAATTCAGATCACGGGCAATTTCGCGTACACCAACATGGTTTACACCCCGCTCGTTGAAAAGCTTAATGGCTCTGAGCAAAATCAATTGTCGCGTTTCCACTTAAATGTTTGAATAATTAGTACAATGTACTAAATTTGAAGAAAATCAACGCTATGAAGAACTACAATTATCCGCACACGATAAGTAACAAGGCAGGTGAAAAGCTCATTTTCAAGGACATTATTATGGAAGATGGTGAGGAAAAACTGATCGTTGAGAACGAACTTGTTCCTAATTCTGGTCCACCTATGCATGTTCATTTTAAACAGGACGAATCGCTTACTGTAACGGAAGGAGAAATGACTTACCAGGTGCTTGGCAAAGAACCAGTGGTGTGCAGGGTGGGGGATACGGCCACTTTTGAACGTGGAGTTCCACACAAATTCTGGAATTCCGGCTCTGGAAATTTACGTTGTACAGGGTGGGTGAAGCCGGCAAACAACCTTGATTTCTTTCTCACAGAAATGTATCGGTCTTTCGATGAAGGGGATGGTGAGCGTCCAGAACTTTTCAGTAGTTCATTTCTCATGGTTCATTACAAGTCTGAGTATGATATGTTGGAACTTCCAGCATTTGTGAAGCATGTGATTGCACCAATTACGGTCTTCATAGGCAAAGTCTCAGGAAAGTACGCTCGGTTCAAAAATGCTCCAAAACCGCTGTAATCAAAAGCCCCGAATTCAATAGAATTCAGGGCTCCTTCATTTGGTTTGGCTGCTTTTACACACCCCTAATCTCTCTCAAGAGGGGAAATCAGATCATTTCAACGCTGCGTTTCAAGAATTCGCTCAGGTCTTTTCCTTTCAGTAATCCTTGTCCCAGCAACGCGAGGTCGCAAAGCTGTTTGGCTTTCTTGTCCTTGTTCTCGCCTTTACTGCGCAGAATCTCGCCCACTTTCGGGTGATTGGCATTTACAACGAGGTTGTACATCTCAAATCCTCCCATTCCGAACATGGCGCCTTGTCCGCTTAGCTTTTGCATATCAGCCATTCTGCGCATGAATTCCGGTTGCGTGATCGTTACCGGCATATCGTTTTCGCTCAGGTTTTCAAACTGAACGGTGAAGCTGCGCTTGCTGCCTTCAGGATTGGCCTGTGCTTCGAAGATCGGCTTCAGTTTTTCTTTCTCATCATCACTGAGTTTGCTTGGTGCCTCTTCGCCTTTGTCAATAAGTTTTTCAATGGTGTCGGCATCCACGCGGGCAAAGGTGCTGTTCTCCAGCTTCTGCTCCAATTGGTTTACAAAGTGCGAATCGAACGGAGAATCCATCACCAGCACATCGTAGCCTTTTTCGGTGGCATTGTCAATGTAAGAGTGTTGCACTTCGGTATCGTTCGTGTAGAGATACACCAGTTTGTTGTCCTTGTTGGTTTGGACCGCAGCAATCTTGTCCTTGTATTCCTCCATGGTGAAATACTTGCCTTCAGCGTTCTTGAACAACCAGAACTTCGCAGCTCGTTCGTAAAACTTGTCGTCACTGAGCATACCATATTGGATGAAGATCTTTATGTCGTCCCATTTTGCTTCAAAATCGGCACGGTCGTTCTTGAAAAGTTCGGCAAGTTTGTCCGTCACCTTTTTGCTGATGTGGCTGCTGATCTTCTTCACGTTGCCATCGGCCTGCAAATAGCTTCGCGATACGTTCAGTGGAATGTCTGGCGAGTCGATCACCCCATGCAAGAGCGTCAAGAATTCAGGAACGATGTTCTCTACATTATCGGTAATGAACACCTGGTTGCTGTAAAGCTGGATCTTGTTCTTCTGAACCTGAATGTTGTCCTTGATCTTTGGGAAGTAGAGGATACCTGTGAGGTTGAAGGGATAATCCACATTCAAATGAATGTTGAACAAAGGCTCCTCAAAGGTCATCGGATATAGCTCGCGGTAGAAGGTCTTGTAGTCCTCGTCCGTCAGGTCGGCCGGTTGCTTGGTCCAGGCCGGTGAAGTGTTGTTGATGATGTTGTCCTCCGTGATCTGCACATCCTCTCCGATCTTCTCGCCCTTGTCATCACGCTTGGCGTATTCGGTGCGTGTCTTCGTTCCAAATTTTATGGTTACCGGAAGGAACTTGCAGTATTTATCCAAGATGCCTTGAATGCGCGCCTTCTCCAAAAACTCCTTGCTGTCGTCTGCAATATGAAGGATGATGTCGGTGCCACGCTCCTTACGGTCGTGCTCGGTAAGCGTGTAATTCGGGCTTCCATCGCAGGTCCAGTGCGCAGCCTTTTTGCTGGTCATGTAGCTTTTGGTGATGATCTCCACCTGCTTGGCCACCATGAACGATGAGTAGAATCCGAGTCCGAAGTGCCCGATGATGGCCTCGGCCTTGTCCTTGTATTTGTTCACGAATTCCTCAGCACCTGAGAAAGCGATGTCGTTGATATACTTGTTCACCTCCTCGGCACTCATCCCGATCCCGTTGTCCTTGATGGTGATGGTGCCTGCCTCCTTGTCGAGCACGACCTCCACTTTCAATTCACCGAGGTCGCCCTTGAACTTGTCAATGCCGCTGAGGGTCTTCAGTTTCTGCGTGGCATCGGTGGCGTTGGCCACCAACTCGCGGAGAAAGATCTCGTGGTCGGAGTAAAGGAATTTCTTGATGATCGGGAAAATGTTCTCGGTAGAGACATTGATGGTTCCCTTCTGTGTTTTTTCTGCTGTATCTGTTGCCATTTTCTTGAGCTTTTAGCTGTTAGAAGTTAGGTTATTAGTTCTGTTTCGCTTCGCGAATGTCAATAGCTGTGCCAGCGGCAGAAAACGGTAGCCTTGTCAGTCCTGAATCTGAAAGAGCACATTAGGGGTGACAGTATTTCAGTTTCGACCCCATATTTGCATTCATGGAAAACCCAAACGCCCATCTAAAAGAAGGATTCTACTCCAAGCTTTTTGCTCGCTTTTATGACCCTTTCATGCAAAGCATGGAGCAAAAGGTTTTGGGTCGCTACCGAAGGCAGTTATTGGAGCCACTTAAGGGCAATGTTTTGGAAGTTGGATCTGGTACTGGAATCAACTTTAAGTTGTATCCAAAAGGTTGTCATGTGCTGGCCAGCGAACCATCTGAACACATGCTCAAATACGCTCAACAGCGACTGAAAATGGAGGCAGTGGAAGCTGAAATTGAATTGGTTTTGGCTGGAGTCGGTTCTACAGAACTGGAAAAACATATCCCTGAAGATGGATTCGATGCCATTGTCTGTACACTGGTTCTCTGTACGATTCCCGAACCCGAACATGCAGTTGCCAGTTTTCGAAAATGGCTGAAGCCCGATGGTAAGCTCATTATTTTGGAGCATGTGCATGCAAAGACTCATCCTCGAAAAGCATTTCACACAATCCTCAATCCCGCTTGGAAGCATTTTGCTGAAGGCTGCCATTTGACCAGAGACACTGCCAAAATGCTTCGTAATTCAGGCTTTGAAGCTGAGTGGGAGCACGATTTTATCAAGATGATCCCCTTTCATGTTTCGGTAATGCGCCTGAAGAAGTAGGCTAGAGGTGGAAGAGGCACACAGACCTTCTGTGCGCAAGCACCTTTATCTGTTGAACTCCTTAAAATCTACCGAAGGGTCGTAGTCGTTGCTCGTTTTAATGGAATGCAGTTCGCTGCGTGGGTCCTTAGATCGAATGATCGGAAAGAGCAATTGAACATACCATGGCTCTTTCACTTGATTCCATGCCCCGAAACGAGTTGGGTATTTCCGCGTGATCTTTGCCGTTCCGAACAATACATCCCATAGAAATAGCAAATTACCATAGTTCCCGTTGGGGTGCGACACTCCGTCATCTGCTGTTAAGCCATGATGTGCGTAATGGGTACTTGGGGTGGAAATGACGCGCTCCAATACCCAAGCGAAGGGATGAAACACTTTGTATTTATAAAGAAATCGGTCCCATTTGGTGTCGCTGTGGGCAAGCAAAATGATCGTTAGCTTGATGGGCATGTAGAATAGATATACGTATCCCATTCCGAGATAAACTAGCATGGCAGAGAACCAGATGCCTGGCATAAAAGCATAGTAGAGTACAGCATTTCGGTAGGTTACAAGTACGCCCATCTCTTCCACCACGTGGTGAGGTCTGTGCAACTTCCACATGGTTCTGTTCACATGAGACAATCGATGCCACCAATATTGGGTCAAATCGTCCAAAATCAGAAAGGCAAGTAGATGCCAAACCCAAGCGGCATGAACGTAATAGTCTTCGAACTGTGGTAAAAAGGCAGTCATTGACCAGATCACTACCAAGAATATACTCGGCTGAATGAGTGTAGGAAGAGTGGCCAAGCTAACGAGTTCGATGGTAAAGTCGTTGCGAGTGCGCCTGTCGTTCAAGTACAGGCCACCAATGGCTTCCAGAACGCCCAACACCAGCATTACTGCGCCTGGTATGACTTTACTTACTAATTCGGGGTCCAAGATGGTGGGCGATGTAACTGGTTAAAGGTGAATTTAGATATGAAGTAGGACTATTGAGATATTTCTGCTTTGACCAATTCTTTAACTAAATCACGATAGTTGAATGGTAGCGTTCAACCTCGTTTAGCGTGAAGGTAATCACTTCGAAAGGATCGTCCGGAACATTCGTCATAGCTACTTTAAAGAGACCAGCCCCAAAAAAGACTGCTGAACCACGTCTTCCTCAAACTTCGGTCACCCTTGTTGCAATACTTTGGCTGCGCGCTTTTCTTCACGTTTTTTACGTAGTTTGTTCTTGTCATACACGGTAAAAACACGCGATATATTGAAGCCGATATGCAAGTCGCCTTTGGTTATGTCGCCATTGGTCTCGCTTATGAACATTTTCTCCAGAATTCCTCTTGCATTGGTTACGTGAACTTGAAACACGTGCCCACCTGTTTCAATGTCAACGCCTAGAGCGAATGAATCGCGCACCTTTTGACCACCAATAGGTGATGTTATCTGTCCAGGGATAATGAAATTGTATTCGGCATTGATAGAAACGCTACCCGAAACTTTTACTCGACCACCAGCCCCAATTGCAAACACATCGTTTTTATCGCTCTTAGTAGCCACTAAATTTCGATGGATCATGGTTGGTGTCAATTGAAACGAAAGTCGGTCGGAAAACTTTCTAGCTATCATCAGTTGAAACGCATAGTACATGCGTGAACTGAAGTAATTCTCGCGGTTGTTATCAGCAAATTCCTGACTCTTGATGGCCATACTTGCAAATAGAGTCAGAGTAAGAGGGATCTTCCGCTTGCCGGTGCTCTGTCTCAACACTCGATACTTTAAAAAGCCATCATAGGTTTTCTCGAACGAACTTCTTCCGAATCCGATGTTCAGATTATCGGTAATTCCGTACTCTAGCCCCAATCGGATAGTGGCATTGTCCAGCCCGAAAAACTCCTTTACACTACCATTCACTCTGCCAAATCGGTGCCCGATCAGAACGTTCATAACTCCTTCAGCATTGGTCTCTACGCTCTGACCGATTACCAAACGAGTGGTTTTAAAAGTGGCGATCGTATAATCTATCGTTTCTTCTTGTACGGGTTCTACGTCTTCCAAGATGTCCAACAGGTCGTCCTGCGCATAAGCGGAAGATGACAGGATGATGGAAGCGAGCAGAAGTACTAGTTTATTTCTTGTATGGCTCATAAGTGGCGTCAACAGTGATCTTAACTTCTTCGGCAATATTGTCTTTAACAACCCCAGGAATAGTGATCTTATAATCAGCTAGTCTTAGCTTGAATTCGGCTTTGCCGCTAAGCACTCCGCCTTTAACCGTGAATACGCCTGTAGTGCTTACCTGTTGGTCGACCCCATGGATGTTCATCGTACCCGATACGGTCACCTTGTACTCTCCGTCTTTCGACATGTCTATGGCCTTATCAGACTTGTAGGTTCCTTTGAACTGCGCCTTCGGAAATTTGTCAGACTCAACATATTTTTCATTGAAATGCTCTTGCATCAATGCTTTTTCGAATTCGAACGATTTCATGAGAACGCTGAACACCATTTCATTTTTCTCCATATCGACCACTGAAGTAGCCTGATGATTCGTGGCCTCAATCTTCTCCATGGGAGTATCTGAATAGAAACTGATGTTGGCCGAACGGGTGAAATGTTTCTGTGCTGAAACTGAGTTCAATGAGAATACAGCAATGGCAAGCGAAAGAAGCGTCTTTTCCATAGTAAGGAAGTTTTAGTTATTGGGAGCACCATTCAAGATCCATGCCCGCATTTGCAGGATCTGGCATTCGGTAAGGGCACCTGATGGAGGCATGTTGCGTTGCACTACCACACGGTTATTCATAGAACCGTTATCCACCTTGGCTTTCACTTCGGCATAGTTTTCGAAAATACCTAAACCAGTACCGCCAGCTACATGACATCCTGTTACGCAGTTCCCTTGGATCATGGGCATAATGTCATTGGCAAAGCTTACTGCAGATGTATCGCACTGATTCTGTTGATTGTAATATTCATACAGTTCTTCCTCATTATCGTAGTAGCACGATGAAAGCATTAACACGCCAAGTAGGAGGGAGAGTCCTAAGAGAGATTGGGTCTTGTTCATTAGTTGTTTTGAGTTCCTTCTGAGATCCAATTGGTAATGATAGCGATCTTGCAATCGTCCAATTTGGCTTGTCCTTGCGGCATAGCGCTGAAACCTGGTTGATGATTGATGGCGCCTACCAATCGGCCGTTGTTTACGTAAGCAGATACCTGAGTATGCGTGTCAAATGGAATTCCGCCTCCAGCTAAAGCGGAACCAGTATGGCAACCTAGGCAATGCAATTCGAAAATTGGCCGGACATCAGCTGCGTACGAAACATTGGTGCTATCGCAGCTAGACTCTACACAAGCATTGTTCTGGGCGCCCTGCAGAATCCAAGTGTAGATTGCGTTCTTTTGGTCTGCGGTAAGCGTAATACCGGAACTTGTAGGCGGCATCATGTCTTCTCCGGTTTCAAGCAACACCTCATAAACCTCACTGTGGTTCGGGTCAGCGGCCTCAATGTCTCCCGTACTGAGGATGTGAAAATAGTCCGTCAGAATCACTCCATCTTCGGCCGTTATTGCGTCATGACAGCCACTCAGGGCACAGGAAGAAGCGAAAATCGGCAACACTTCATTCACGAAATAAGCCGTATCAGGACTGCAACTTGCACTGGTGGTGGTACTATCGTCAGGGCTAGGGTTAAAGTTGTCTGGTACCCAAGGTTCATGCTTGCAAGAGTTGGATAGTATTGCTGCGAAAAGCAACACAGATGCAACAGAAAGATTTCTACTCATGATCATTCAGAAAAGGTGCAATTTATCAAAACCACATCCATCAACTTGCCTGTACAGCGACACTTCAGAGAAACGTTCTGTCCTTCGGATAAGCCTTTCTGATCGCCTTCAAAGGTTGCGCTGATACCTCCGATCATTGCGTTTTGAGCCGATAATATCACAAATGTTTGGCCAGCATCATTGGCGCCTATCTCGCTGACCGTGCCCGATACTTCTAGGGTTTTGTCTAAGAACTTTGTGTTGGCCGCCTCTTCATCGGCTTCGTATTCATCAAACAGTTGGTCAGCCGTCAATACGTGTTCAGGCTTTTCGCTGGACACATCTCTATGAGGCTTGTTATAAACGAAGTAGATAATGCCGCCAGCGAGAAGTAGTCCGGCAACGAGAAAGAGAAGGAAACGGTTCATGCAATGTGAGTGTTCTGTAAATGTCGGACATGAAACGTATTGGATCTCATGTTGTTGCCTAAGATTTCAACAATCATGCATGAACAACGGTTATTCCACCTTGGAAACTTCTATAAGATTCATAACTCCCTTTCCTTTCAGTTTTGTTTCGCCTAACGGTTTCAGCAGTAGGTCCGAACAGGATAGGAGCGAGGCGGTAATCTCGGTTACGGTGACTTTCATCGAAGAACCATTGCTTTCAACCCTTGAGGCAATGTTCACATTGTCGCCCATTATATCGAACTGACAGCGTGACTTGCCCACCACTCCGGAAATGACCGGACCTGAATGTATGCCTATTCTGCATTCCCATTTATTCAGGTTTACAGCATTACGCCTTTTTAAAAAGGCAATAATGTCCAAACCTGCATGTACAAGATCTTGAGCATGGTTCGAGTTTTCCTTTTTGTCTAGCCCGGTTGCGGCCATGTACCCGTCTCCCAAGGTCTTTATCCTCAATCCGCTCCAGGTAGTTACAATTTCATCAAACTCGGCAAAAAGGTCCGAAAGTTCGTTCACAAGGACAGATGGCTCCATGTTAGCTGCTTTGGACGTAAAATCCACCATGTCGCAGAACATGATGCTGGTGTGCTGATGAATAACGGGAACGTAACTGCCGGTTGTTTTCAGCTCTTGAATAACTGTTGACGGAAGAAGATAACGAAGTAGTTTATCGGCTTTCCTTCGTTCCGTTTGAAGGTCAAGGTGCGTTCGGATACGTGCTTTGACCACCTGCGCATTAAACGGTTTTGAAATAAAATCGGCCCCACCGTATTCGAAACCTTTTGTTTCATCTGTGGCTTCATTCAATGATGTGAGGAATATGATCGGAACTTGGGCGGTCAGTTCATCGCGTTTCAGCTCTGCGCAGGCCGTGTAACCATCCATTTCCGGCATCATCACATCCATGAGAATGAGGTCTATGCTGGCATCGCGCTTCACTATTTCAATGGCCTTGAGTCCGTTCTTGGCCACCTTGATCTTGTAATCGTCTTTGAGTAAGCCGGTCAGTAGTTGCAGATTCTCCACCGAATCATCTACCACTAGAATGGTGCTCTTGTCTGACTCAAGGATACCGAAGTTACTCATGGATGTTAACAGCGTTGAGATGATCCAAGGCCAGGTCGAATTCCATTTCCTGCAGAGCCGATTGGGCAGCTTCAATACACTTGGTCTCATCTCCGAAAGTGTATATTCCCAACGCCTCGTCCAGAAGGTCTAAGGCCGAAGGGTCATTGTCTGATACGCGCAGCTTCACCGATTTGATCAGTTGACGAAGTTCGCTGGGTTCGATCAGCCTCTTTGTACTTTGATCCAAATCCGGTTTATCAGACAATTTGAGGCGGATCTCCTTTGCAATTCCCTCTACGAGTTTGGAAAGGTTGATCGCCTCTGTGTATAGAATGTCGACATCAAGATCGGATTCGTGCATGAGAGATTGCGATAGCGTTCTGCAACGCTTTCCAATGTCAGAAGCACCAATGTTGCCTGCAACTCCTGCAAGAGTGTGCATCAGGTCGCCTAGATCCTTGTTCTTGCGGCCATTGATCAGCGGTTTCAGTTGAGAACCGACTTCACCGTAAGAAGACGAAAAGGTTAGAAGTATCTTGGTGTAAAATGCAGTTTTGCCACCACATCTGTGAAGGCCGTCATGCACGTCAATTCCGTCGATGGCCGGAAATTCCATTGACATGTCTTTTTCGACTAAAGAATCGTTGCTGGTGGTGGTTGTAAAACTGGCATCTGGAGCTAAAAAATCGACCAAGGTCTGATAAAGTTTCCTCGGGTTAATGGGCTTCGAAATATGTTCATTCATTCCAGCTGCCAAGCTTTTTTCCCGTTCTCCGGCCATGGCATGTGCGGTCATTGCAATGATCGGTTTCCCGCTGTGCAATTTCTCCTCACGTATCCGTTTGGTAGCGCTCAGACCATCCAATACAGGCATTTGAATATCCATTAGCACCGCGTCAAAGGTCGAATCTTTCAAAGTTTCAATGGCCACAAGTCCATTGGGTGCATGGGTCACATCAATTCCAACATCTTTTAAAAGTTCAATGGCCAATTCAGTATTGATCTCGTTATCTTCTGCCAACAGAACATGTTTTCCTTTCAGAATGGCTCCGAATCGGTCAAGGTCTCCAGATTGCGCAGTACCGCTGAGCGTAGTGAATTTGTTCTTGTATAGCGTTTTTTGAATGGAGTCGAATAGCACCGATGGACTGATGGGTTTTACCAAATATTCGTCAATAAGCGATCTGTTATGTGCCTCTACTCGAATCATATCTGCCCCGTAGGCCGACACCATCAGTACACTGGGACTGGTCTTTACCTTTTGTTTCTGTAGTTCTTCGAGCATCTGAACCCCATTCTTATCAGGCATGGCCCAATCTGTAATGATCAGAGAGATAGGACTGATGAGCGATTCAGCAACATACAGGTTCAGGGCTTCATCTGCACTTGCGGCTTCCAACACTTCGAAACCGAAAGACAGAAGCATGTCTGCAAGAACGCTTCTTGCAGAATCGGAATCATCAACAAGTAGAACTCGAATGCCTTCCACGCTTTTTGGCCTTTTGATGGCCTTGATGTGATCGGAATCGGCTGTTCCCATTAAGGCATCAAAGTAAAATTCGCTCCCCACACCTTCTTTGCTGGATACTTGCAAATTACCGCCCATCATTTCCACCAAACGCTTGGAAATTGTCAACCCTAACCCAGTACCGCCAAACTTGCGCGTAGTGGAAATATCGGCCTGCTGAAAGGCTGTGAATAAAAGCTCCTGCTGCTCTGGTGTAATGCCAATTCCACTGTCTTTGATTGAAAAATGCACCCAAACACCACCCTCTGCCTTTCCTTTCAATCGGCATACCAAATGCACATCGCCTCTTTCTGTGAACTTAACAGCGTTGTCCAGTAGGTTCAGTAGAACCTGTCGGATGCGTAATGGGTCAGACTTCAACTCAGCCGGAATCTGGTTGTCAAATTCAATAATGAACTCGATATCTCGCTTCTTCCGTAATTTAACGTTGACCAGTTCTGCCACATCGTTTATCAGGGATTCAAGGTTGAAATTGACTTGTTCGAAGGTCAATTTTCCTGCCTCGATCTTGGAGAAATCAAGTATATCGTCAATAATCCCCATTAACGATTCACTGCTTCGCTGGATCTTCAGCAGATTTTCCCGCTGTTTCGGCTCTAAAGCCGTTTTAAGAGTGAGATAACTTAGGCCGATAATGGCATTCATCGGTGTTCGGATTTCATGACTCATATTGGCCAAGAAATCACTTTTAGCTCTGTTAGCATCTTCGGCCAATTCGCGTAATTGGCTCATTTGCAAGTACTTCTCCTGAACTTCTACGTTCTTCAGTTTCACAATGTCCATTTGTCGGCCTCCAAACGAAGCGAAGAGCCCAAGAAAAAACGGGGCTGAATCAATGATCCAAAGCAGCGGAGAAGATCGTTGAGATTCTAGCAGGTGATGGAAGCTCAGGTCTTGGAACAGGACATAGCTTTGAATCATTGTCCCCATTATTGGGAATGCAAAGCCGAACAATGCACCGTAGATGGTGTATTTGACGAGTTCACTCGTTGGCTGCTTAGCTCTGCTGTTCAATGTCGCTTAGATAAAAATGCCTCTAAAATAGGCAACAATCCACTTTTTTGGTCCGGATAAACAATTCAACTGCGAATGTAACGAATGATCCTTAGGTCTGGCAGCAACGATACTACGGTGAAAACACCTCCTGCAACTAAAAGAGTAATGGCCTGAGCATACCAAAGAACTGCTGGCAGCAATTGTGCTATGATGAATATCACAAGTATAGGGACAGAGAGAAACAGAACCTGTTTGTCGAACCTGAATCTGAACAGCCGTACTGCTACTACGAATTGCAGAAGAAAGGTCAATAATTGTGTTCCCAAGCAAGATGCGGCAGCTCCGTAAGCTTCTAGCTTTGGAATTAGCGATAAGTTCAAAATAAAGCTAGATATAACACCTATAAAAGCTATGGTATTCAATTGTTTAAGACTTCCATTTGCGGTAAGAAGAGTGCCGATTATGTAGGCTCCGGCCATTGGTATGAGGGAAAACATGAGCAACGAAAGAATCTGACCCGATTCTTCAACATGTGCATGATAAAGTAGCATCATCAGTTCGTTACCAAATCTCCAACAGATGATACCCAATGTAAATGCTGGGATGAGGATCAGCTTGGACGCCATGTACACCAATGGTTTCACATCTTCTTTCAACTTAAGCATGCGCGAGAACATCGGTAGCAGCAGCACAGCAAATAGGTATGCGATCATGTTACTTGCATCCAACAATCGGAAGGCCTGTGCATAGATGCCGGTTTGTTCTTTTCCGTTTTCGAGCATGCGTTCTAGAAGCACGGAATCCACTCGGCCATAAATGCTCATCAGCAGAATCAGCAATGCAAATGGAAGGCTCTGTTTCAGAATGAGTACCAGCATGGCCGGATTCCATTTCATTGTGAATGGGCCACCGCGCTTTAGCACAACCGCCAAAGCAAAGGCCGCAGTAGTGGCGTAAGCGAAGGTTTGCAGATATACGAACCATTCTATCTGAAACGCAACATCACGCTGCATAAAAAACAGTACCCAACCACAGGTAATGATCATTAGCAAGCGGTCCATTATGGAGACCAGACTGTCTGTTTTGAACAGTTGCATCCCCGCAATATTGGAGCGTAGAAATAGAATAGTTGAAAGAAGGAACTGATTGAAGCACAACAGCATAAGTATCATTATCTGATGCGATGAATAGTCTAAAGCGATGGCTGCTGCCATGCAGATAACCAGGTAACCAACTGCTAGGATCAGTCGCAATGCAACAATCCGTGGGAAGTATTTTCCCAGCAGGTGTTCGTGCTGAGAAACATTACGGTTGTTGAAGTTGGAAATGCCTAGGTCGAGAAAGACATTCAGGATAAATGCAAAGTTGAAAAGCGCGAAATACGATCCGTATGCTTCGGCTCCTACTTCGTTCTGCACGGCTCTATCGATGCCGAAGATCCAAAACGGTTTGACCAACAGGTTGAGGAAAAGCAGAAACGCAAGGTTGGATAGGAATTTCCTTTGCATGGCCTTGGGCAAATGTAGCACAACTACGGGCAAGCATAACTTCGGCATACGCGCTTTTATTACATTGGCGGTGTGCGAATTGCGGTCAATACACGGTTGTTGCTGGAGGGCAAATTGGAGGGTTTGGGAAGATTCACGGCCGAAACCTTAAAGCTTATTGTTCGGGCAAATCCAGAGCACCAATTCTATTTCCTTTTCGACAGACCTTACAGCCAGGAGTTCATTTATGCTGATAACGTTACGCCTATCGTGGTGAATCCACCCGCCAGACATCCTGTTCTGTGGCACGTTTGGTTTGAGTTGTCGTTGCCGCGCGTTCTCAAAAAGCTGAATCCAGATCTGTTTTTATCGCCAGACGGATTTCTATCGCTGAATGCTGATGTGAAAAGTCTGCCAGTGATACACGATCTCAATTTTGTCCATAATCCGCAGGACCTTGCAAAGTTGCATTCATGGTTTTACAACAGATATTTCCCCAAGTATGCTGCAAAGGCAACGCGCATAGCCACGGTTTCTGAGTTTTCCAAAAGCGACATTTCGAAGCTTTACGGAATCGCAGAGTCGAAGATCGATGTAGTTTACAATGGGGTTTCAGAGCGGTTCAAAGCGTTGGATGAGCAAGCAAAACAGGCTGTAAGAGATAAGTGGTCCAATGGAGTGCCATATTTCATCTACGTGGGTGCAATCCATCCAAGAAAGAACATAGAACGAATGCTGTTGGCCTACAACATGTTCAAAAAGTCGAGCGACCCAGCAAGCAGATTTCTTATTGTAGGCAACAGAAAATGGTGGACTGAAAGCATGCAGCAAACACTGGAAAGCATGGTTTTTAGAAACGATGTGATCTTTACGGGCCGTGTTTCGGATGGAGACCTGAATGACCTGATGGGAGCTGCGCTGGCCAACGTCTATGTTTCGACCTTCGAAGGATTCGGAATCCCGATCATCGAGGCATTTCAATCGGGTGTTCCGGTCATTACTTCCAATGTAACCAGTATGCCTGAGATTGCAGGAGATGCGGCTTTGCTGGTTGACCCCAGCGATGTTTCTCAAATAGCCAAGGCAATGGAGCAACTACTTAACTCAGAAACGCTCAGAAATGAGCTTATCGCCAAAGGGCAGGATAGAGCTAAACTCTTTTCGTGGCAGCGCTCTGCAGACCTGCTTTGGCATAGTGTGCTGAAAGCTACTGAATAGTGCTTTGGCACGGTTGTGGTTTTGGCTCAGGAAACATTAAAATCCACGAGCCATGAAAACCATATCAGCAAGATTCCTTCACATTATCGGATTAGGAACCATGGCATTTGCCCTGTTGGTGGCAAGCCTTGTAATGTAATTGGTGGGAGAGGTGTTTACCTCGATGGGCGGATGAGGTCTCAGAAGCCGAGTCCGCCCATCAAACCTCCAGCCATTCCGCGCATTTCCGATTCAAAAACGTTCTCTGCGCTTTCTAAGGCCTTGTTTGTGGCAATTACCACCAATTCAGCGATCTCATCGTTTTCCATTCCTGCGGGAATTACAACTTCTAGAATCTTCTTGTTGCCGTTTGCGATGACGGTAATACCCTGACATTCGCCTCTAACAGAAATGTGATTGAGCCGCTCTTTGGCAGCATCCATTTGCTCCTTCATCTGTTGGAGTTGTTTCAGCTTATCAAACATGGGTCAGACCTTTTCGGAGTTTTCCAAACTCTCTGAATACTTGCTAAGAAGATTGATCCTGTGTTCGATCAACCGATTCATGTCATCTCCCATTTCTGCAATGGAAGGAAATTGACTCATGGAAATGATCTCAGGACAATATTCCTCAATGGAGTGTTGAAGGCTTTCAACCTCTTCCATTATTTCTTTCATGAGACTTTCATTCGACACGATTGCAAAGGTAAGTCTAGGTTGTTAGGATTGATCCGCAGTTATTAAAAGATCTTAACAAGTGTTTGAGACGGAACTTCGTTCGGCTTGCGACTTTACAAACGGAATTCGGACAAATTGATTGACGGTTTGCAAGAACAACTTCGCTTTTTTGATGAAGGTCCAAGTGGTTGGTTTAGAACGACCTTTTGTGTAGCCAACAGTTCGTGTTTCTCGGGCGTGCTGAATCAGCTGAATGAGTGTATTGCCCGATTTCCAGCCTTGTCTTGTGCATTTTTCTACCAGTTCACGCCTAACCAGCATAAAGTCGGAACCACCTGAAGTGAGGTTTTTAGCACCCACGGATTTCAGTACGGCCCAGAACAAGTTGCTGGCCAATTTGGTCGCAAAACGTTTTTCAGACTGAACTCTATCTGCAAGTACGGCATCAACATTACCTGTCATCAACCGCGTCATTTCTGGAATCAGTTCTGGTGGATCATCGCCATCGGCAGCCATAACGAGAATATGAGAACCTGAAACCTGTTCCATTCCGATAAGAATGGCGTTGTACGCACCGATATTCCGTTCAAGTTGATAGCCGCTTACATTCGGATGTTTCTCCGCAAGCCTTTTGATGGTTTTCCATGTACCGTCTTTCGATTGGTCATCAATAAGAATGATTTGGGATTCAACGCCCGCTAGTTTGCCAGTTGAACTCACAATCCGCGAAACAGTATCTGGCAATTGCGTTTCATTCTGAAAGCATGGAATGATGATCGAAAGCTTCATTCCGATTCTATACTCCAAGGCATTCCTCTGGAAAAGCGGTTTTTCCAAGGATAAAGTGGTTTTCCATCTTCCGAAAGTAGATTTCGCACATCATCTTTCAGCTTTGCGGGAGAGCCGAGAATAAAGCTGTATTCCTCAAAATCTTTTGTTACCAAAGACTTTGCCGCGATCAAGCAATTCTCTCCAATGCGAATGTCTCCAATAATGGCTGATTGAATTCCGACTTGAGTATAGCTTCCGATGGTTGGTCCCTTTACAATAGTTGTTGGCGGATGCTTGTCGTTAGCAAGGATAACACCTGGGTAGATGAATACAAAATCTCCAAGTTCTGAATGCTGACAGAGATGCACTTCGCTATGCAAATGGCAGTGGTTTCCCATTGTCAAGTGGCCTTGCAGGTCGCAATTCGTTCCTACACCGCAGTTGTTACCGATCAAGGTCTTTTCACGAATGGTGACCCGATGCCCAGTTTGAAATCCCTCGCCAATGGTTACACCTGCGTATATTATGGCGTGACTTCGGATGAGGGAATTCTTCCTAATCCGTGTCGGTTCATTCTGGTAGTTCGGGTCTGAATAATAGCTGGAGGTTGGCTCACCAATGACGCAATCGTTGGAGATGGTGCAGCCGTCCTCAATGATCACGTTATCGTAAATAACCGTGTTGTTACCAATGCGCACGTTCTGACCAATGGCGGCTTTCTCGCTTATCTGAACGTTGACGCCACCGAACTTCATATTACCTCGTCAATGATTTCCCACGTATGGTCTGATAGCAATTTCACTTCGGCTAAAAATTTCTCATACGGCATGGAACGGCCCCATTCTTTGGCTCCGACCATGCTCAGCACAAAACCTTCCGACTTTTTCTGGTAGAGAAAATACCTGTGGCCGATCAAGGGTTTGAACCCCATGTCGGCACCGTAAATGACCAACGAAAGTTCCTTCCTCCGTTCAATTTTCCTAGCCTGTTTGGCAAGAAGTTCTATCTGTTCCTTTATCTGAGCCAATTGAGCATCGGTCTGCTCGCTCATGGCCGCCAATGCATAGCCTTTTACCCGACCCATATCTTCTGGCCTAATGACCACACCACCAATGGTATGCGCATAGGGCAAGGTGCTTGGTGTTTCGGTTATCTTGTCCTTATCTATTGGATTTTCGAACATGCTTCAATCTCATTGAATTCATTAGAACCAGAAATAGAACTCA
>JBJOHR010000231.1:0-4563 GCA_046047575.1 Bacteroidota bacterium
CGTAAATTGTCGCAATCCGCTCGGACATTCGGGACAACGCAGGTTGCAACTAGTTGTTGGCTCGAACGAAATGCTGATGGGCGTGCCCCACTGCTTTGGCTTTCCCGTCCATTTGGTGTAGTAGAAACTGAACAGCACTTTCAGCGCGTTCCATGCTCTGCGAAGGGTGACCTTCCGCATAAAATTAAGCCCGTCTTTGATGCTGCCGTTGAGTTCCAAGTGCGCAAAGGTACAGTTCAGGACCGGCCCTGAAGCACCAACACAAACTCGCCTTTGATCGGATTGTTCTCATAATACGAGATAACCTCTGGAATAGTGCCGCGAACGGTCTCCTCGTGCAACTTGCTGATCTCGCGCGAAATGGACACGATTCGTTCAGGACCAGCAGCTTCCAGCAATTGAGAAAGGGTCTTCAAAATGCGATGCGGACTTTCGTACAGTACGCTTGTAACGTCCTTCTCCACCAACTCAGAAATTCTAGTTTGTCTACCTTTTTTGTGAGGCAGAAATCCTTCGTAATGAAACTTCTCGCATGGCAATCCGCTGTTTACCAACGCTGGGACGAAAGCCGTTGCCCCGGGCAGGGTGATCACTTGGTTTCCTTCCTTTATCGCTTCGCGAACGAGCAAAAAACCGGGGTCGGAAATGGCCGGAGTGCCCGCATCGCTGATCAACGCAATGGTCTGTCCGCCATTCAAGGCATCCACCCACCGCCTGACCACTTTGTGTTCGTTATTGAGATGAAAAGCGCTCATCTGTGTGCCAATTTCAAAATGCTTCATCAACTTACCCGAAGTGCGCGTGTCTTCGGCCAAAATGTGATCCGCATCCTTCAAAACCTGAATGGCACGGAATGTCATGTCATCCAGATTTCCGATAGGTGTAGGAACGATGAATAGAATGCCCATCAGAATGTGGCTATGAAGTCGGTGATAAGACTGAAGATGTCTTCAAACTCGGTGAGGGGCAATGTTTCGGGTAGATCATATACATCATGGTAGGCCTGTATGCCGCCCATCGTATACATGTAAAAACACGGAACGCCCACTTCGGAAAATGGATAATGGTCTGAAATGGCGGCCTTTCCGCGCTTCTTAACCTGCGTCAGGTAAGCCTTTTGGTCGTTCAACTCCGTAAGTGTTTCGAACTCTTTTGAATGAACGGATCCATTCACGACCGTTATTCCTTCATCACCGGTTCCCAAAATATCCAGATTGACCAGAAACTCAATGTCTTTCAACGGAAAAACCGGATTCTGAACGTAGTGGAATGATCCTTCAAGCCCCAACTCTTCGCCAGCAAACGCTATGAATGCTATGGAAACGCGAGGTTGATTTTCGGGAACGGCAAAGTGTTTGGCCAAGTTGAGTAACATCGCCACACCACTGGCATTGTCGTTAGCCCCACGAAACACGACATCACTTCCCATTTTGCCCAAGTGGTCGTAATGCGCGGTGAGCACAATGAACTTCTCCGGATTCTCGCTGCCTTCCACAAATGCCATCACATTCTGTGTCCGATGTTTCTTCTCGAAATGTGATTTTACGTCTACCTCTACAGAACTTGCCTCATTCTTCCATGCATTCCGATCAACAATGAACTGGGCCAACGGAGCCTGTTGTTTGGATACCGTCCAAGTAAGCTTAGAATCACTTAGTCGGATGATTCCTTTGGCTCCGGCTTTCCTCATTCCGGTAAGCACAGAAATTCTGATGGGCGGTGGAAGTTTGGCAATGAGAGTGTCATCAACAACCACAAAACCCTTGTAAGAAGCAGTACTGTCTACCACCCTACCAGATGGCGCTATGTGCGGAAGTCGTTCAATGTAAGTAAGCTCGAATTGACCTTTTACGCTTGGCGCGTCTGCCTCAATATGGAATTCTTTCCCTACCGACAATGCCTGTCCATCAACGGCCAACTCCACTTTGCCAGGAAACGTGTTTACCGGTACCGTAAAGCTTTGGTAGTAATTGAAGTCCCACGCGAATAGTTCATGCGCCTTGAACTCCTGTTCAATGTAAAAGGCAGCCGCATTATCTCCGTCCTCAACGTATCCTCTACCGGCTAATTCATCAGAACAGAGTTGGTTCAGAACTTCTCGCGCATATTCCATATCCTGCGGATAGGCCGCATGTGATATCAAAAGCAGAAACAGAAAGGAAAGGATTCGCATTTGAGGCGCTAATTTACTGGAATTGCCAAGAGCCAAAGCGAACTTGCTGACCAAGGGTTCGCACGTGACCGAATGCTTAGATTTGAAACCTAATGCATCGTCTTCCATGAAACAGATACTGAACTATATTGATGGCGAATTCAAACCTGCCCTATCAGGTAAATTCATAGACAATTACAATCCGGCCACAGGCAAAGTTTACTCACTGATACCTGATTCGGATGGCAGCGATGTTGATGCAGCGGTGGCTTCGGCCAAAGCGGCTTTCCCGATATGGTCTGCGCTTACACGGGAGGAAAGATCACAGCACATGTTGAATGTTTCCCGAAGAATTTCTGAGCGATCGGATGAACTGGCCGAAGCTGAAAGCACAGATAACGGCAAACCATTGTGGCTGGCCAAGCGGGTCGATATTCCACGCGCGTCAGACAACTTTAAGTTCTTCGCCACGGCCATTCTGCACGATAGTTCTGAGTTACACGATACAGATGGCAGGTATTTGAATTATACGCTCCGTCAACCCATTGGTGTGGCGGGCTGCATTTCGCCTTGGAATTTGCCATTGTATCTGTTCACATGGAAAATTGCTCCTGCTTTGGCGGCTGGAAATACGGTTGTTGCCAAACCATCAGAAATAACACCAATGACCGCGTTTTTGCTTTCGCAGATATGCGATGAGGTCGGTTTTCCGAAAGGCGTTCTGAACATTGTCCACGGTTTAGGGTCCAAGGTCGGTTCAGCCATTACAGAACACCCCGATGTGCCTATCATTTCCTTTACCGGAGGCACGGAAACAGGTAAGACAATAGCCAGAACTGCCGCGCCCATGTTCAAAAAACTCTCGTTGGAACTGGGAGGCAAGAACCCGAACATCATTTTTGACGATTGTGACCTGGAAAATGCCATCAACACATCGCTCAATTCCAGCTTTGCCAACCAAGGACAGATCTGCCTTTGTGGTTCAAGGATCTATGTGCAGCGGGGCGTTTACGAGGAATTCCGAGATCGTTTCGTAGAGAAAGTAGGTAGGATGAAAGTGGGTAATCCAAAATCCGAAGATGTAAAGCTTGGTGCAGTGGTTTCGAAACCACATTTCGATAAGATCCTATCGTATGTTGAACTGGCCAAACAAGAGGGCGGCAATATACTTTGCGGTGGAAAGGAGGCAAAGACAGACATGGAAGGCTGGTTCATAGAGCCAACGGTGATCGAAGGCCTGGCGGAAACCTGCAGAACCAATCAGGAAGAGATCTTCGGTCCGGTGGTCACATTACAACCATTCGACACCGAAGACGAGGTTCTACGCTATGCCAACGGAACCAAATATGGTCTGGCCTCTACTGTTTGGACCAACGATCTGACCAAGGCGCACCGGGTTGCCGCGCAGCTTCATACCGGCATTGTATGGATCAATTGTTGGCTGGTCCGCGACCTGAGAACACCTTTTGGAGGGGTGAAACAATCTGGAGTTGGGCGCGAAGGCGGTTGGGAAGCTCTTCGGTTCTTCACAGAACCCAAAAATGTGTGCATTCCGCTCGGCTGATCAAGGATGAAGCTTCAGTGGATAGGTCTCCCGTATCCGCACGCGTTTAGACATTCCTTTGGCGCTGGCAACCACCGAACCGACCACCTCTATTTCCAAGGTAGTGGGGCTATTTTTCATCAGAGCAGTAATTCCCATGAGCAGCGTACCGCTTAATAGTTGCTGCGCGGATGCCGAAACTGAAATGGTCTTTTCTACCGTTTGTTCAGAAGGGATCAGATATTCTTCATCCGATCGGGCAGAGCCAATGGTGGTACCATTGATGCTGACATCCAACGTATAGCTTTTTACGCTGATCGCAAAATCATTGGGGTTATACAACATGAGGCCGAGTCCTATCTGCACATCCTTGCCATCTGTTTTCAGCACGTTGCAGCAGTCGACAGAACGTATCTCTAGCGGCTCTACCTGAGTGCAACCGGCCGCGGTCAAAGTCAAAAAGAGGAATAAGCAGAGTTGTTTCATTTTTGTAGGTGGTGTAAAACTAAATTAGTTGGCTCAACGCAATACCCCACTATGGATTCCAGTACTTTAAGGATTGAAGAACGACTGAAGCTCCTGCAAAGAGAGAATGACCTGCTCAACAGCATCATTCAAAGTGCGTCAGACTCCATTTACGCCAAAGACCTTGAAGGGCGATACATAACCATAAATCAAGCTGGTGCTGGTTTTCTGGGAAAAACCATAGAGGAAGTAATAGGCCGCACAGATGAAGAGCTGGTGGGCAATGAAGGAAAGCGAATAATGATCTGGGATCAAAGACTTTTTGAATCCGGTGAGGCTGTTGTTTACGAAAGTAGTTCGTTAATAAATGGTGAGTCCAAACATTTCTGGACCAGCAAATCTC
>JBJOHR010000232.1:0-4910 GCA_046047575.1 Bacteroidota bacterium
ATTTCCTGAACGGAATGAAGGTGAAAGACGCCATCAAAGCGGCTATCGCGAAGCTGGAGGAAAAGGGCATCGGCAAGGGCAAGATCAACTACCGTCAGCGCGATGCGGTCTTTGGTCGTCAGCGCTATTGGGGCGAACCCATTCCGATCTACTACAAGGATGGCGTTCCCTACTCGATCAACAAGTTGCCGCTGGAATTGCCTGAAGTGGAAAAATACCTCCCGACCGAGGCTGGCGACCCACCATTGGGCAATGCCGAAAACTGGAACTGGGACCCTGAGAAGGAAACGATTGTTCCGAATGGAGAAGGTTACCCGATTGAGCTTTCAACCATGCCGGGTTGGGCGGGAAGTAGCTGGTATTACCTGCGCTACATGGATGCGCAGAATGATGAGGCGTTTGTGGGCGAAGAGGCCATCAAATACTGGGGCAATGTGGATTACTACGCGGGCGGTGCTGAGCACGCCACGGGTCACTTGCTCTACGTTCGTTTCTGGACCAAATTCCTGAAAGACCTCGGCTACCTGCCATTTGATGAACCTGCCAAGAAGTTGGTGAATCAGGGGATGATTCAGGGGGTTTCGCAGTTCGCTAAAAGGTCGCTGGGCAAATTAGGTCGGGAAGGTCTCGCCCAATATGAATTGATAAATGGAAAATCTTTTGCAATTCCTCTTACTCTCAATCCCGTATACATTTATTACGGCTCTAACCTAACAATCGATGATAGGTTCGATCAAATGATCGATGTGAGAATTCCTGTTCAATATGTATCAAATGAACGCATCGATTTTGAAGCAGGTTTCGCCACAACTGATGGTGATTTGACTGATGGTATCTTTATTACTTCCGGTGGGTATTGGAAACAGGGCAAGTTCACCAGACTATCGGAAGATGGAACAGACCAGTTTACCACTCGACCTGAAGTTGAAAAAATGTCCAAATCCAAGTGGAATGTGGTCAACCCTGACGATGTCATAGATCGCTATGGAGCCGACACACTTCGTCTGTACGAAATGTTCCTTGGTCCATTGGAAGATGCCAAGCCGTGGAACACCAACGGTATTGAGGGCGTGTACCGTTTCCTAAAGAAATTCTGGAACCTGTTCTACGATGGCGACACCTTCCGCGTAAGCGATGAGGAACCGACCAAGAAGGAACTGAAAGCGCTGCACGCCACCATCAAAAAGGTGCAGGAAGACATCGAGCGCTTGTCGTTCAACACCTGCGTCAGCCAGTTCATGATCTGCGTGAACGAACTCACCGACCTCAAGTGCAACAAGCGCGCAATTCTGGAGCCGTTGACCGTGGTCATTTCCACCTACGCACCGCACATCTGCGAGGAATTGTGGTCAAAACTTGGCCACACCGAAAGCATCACGTTCGCGGAATATCCTGCCTTTAATGAAAGCTACTTGGTAGAGGACAGCATCTCCTACCCGATCAGCTTCAACGGCAAAACGCGCCTCAACCTTGAACTTCCTGCCAGCATGGGCAAGGATGAGATTGAACAGTACGTGCTTGCCAACGAGGAAGTGCTGCAACGCTTGGAAGGGGCTACGCCTAAGAAGGTTATTGTGGTACCTGGGCGGATTGTGAATTTGGTAGTTTAGGCCGCTTATTACACTTCCTTAAACACTTATTCCATAAATGGATCGCATCATAACTTGCGGCTCTATTTTTGCACTCCATTCATCTACCAAATTCATGCAAAAATCTTCTACCATTTTCGTGGCGCTGGTTGGCCTTGCGCTGACCGCAAACGCTCAATCTCCTTGTTCGGACCTTTTCATTTCCGAGTATGTAGAAGGCGATTTCAACAACAAGGCCATTGAGATCTACAATCCGACCTCAGCGGCCATCGACCTTTCCAACTATCAGTTGGCGCGATTCGCCAACGGTAGCAACACGGGTTCACCCGTGACGCTTTCGGGAATCGTGCAGCCCTATGATGTGAAAGTTTTCGTTCTTGATAAACGCGACCCGAATGGCACTGGCCTCGAGCAACCCATTGAGGCTGCCTTGGAAGCGGTGGGCGACATCTTCCTTACTCCGGTTTACGACTTCAATACTTCGGCCATGTATTTCAATGGCGATGATGCCGTGGCCTTGCTGACCCTCAACAATTTGCCTGTGGATGTGATTGGTCGTGTGGGTGAAGATCCAGGTGATGGCTGGGCCGACCAGAACGGTGCGCTTTGGACCCTTAACCATACCATGGTAAGAAAATCGTCCATTCAACAGGGTGATTACAATGGCTTGACAGTATTTCATCCCGAAGCGGAATGGGACACGCTTCCAATGAACACATTCACGGGATTGGGCTATCACCACAGTTCGTGCTACACCGGTCCGTGCAACACCCCGACAACCGTCAGTTTCAGTGGCCTCAACACGGACTATTCAGTGACGGATAACTCCACCTTTCTGACCGGAAGCCCTTCTGGCGGCACGTTCCATGGTCCTGGCATCAACGGCAACTTCTTCGACCCTGCGGTGGCCGGCCTTGGATCTCACAGCATTGTTTATACCTACCTGAACGGAAACGGCTGCGTGAGCGCCTATGCTATGTGTACCACCGTTGACCTGAATGTTGGTGGCGGTGGCGTGGAAATTTCATCTACTGATGGAATGGATGTTTACCCGAGACCGAGCAACGGGAAATTCACACTGAAAATGGAAGGTGCTTCTGGCGTGATCTCCTACACGGTCTACGACAACATGGGCCGTGAAGTGCTTTTCGAGTCTTTCGTGGCCAACGGAACGGTCACAGAAACCTTCGATATCGACAGCACAGCCTCAGGTGCCTACATGCTTGTCGTTAACACTCCTAACGGAAAGTACACCGAAAAGCTGGTGGTGGAATAGTTCATTCTCCCACAATCCCCAGTATTTATCGTAGTTCATCCAACGAACTGATGGAATTGTCGAGTTGCGGCTGGTGCATGATGCGCTGTGTAGCCATATCTCAGTTTTGGCCATCGCTTCACTTTCCTTCAACTGAAAAAGGTGGCCGTTCTGATGTAACTTTAACGCCCTTTGATCCCACAACAGACCATAGCGCAGATATTCGAGACCGCCCGTGTAGAAGAGGTGGTTGGCGATTTTGTGCACCTGAAAAAGAAGGGCACCAATCTGTGGGGCAATTGCCCCTTCCATAACGAGAAAACGCCTTCGTTCAGCGTGTCGCCCGCCAAGGGCATTTACAAGTGTTTCGGGTGTGGTAAGGGCGGCAATTCGGTGAATTTCATCATGGACCACGAGCAGATGACCTACCCCGAGGCGTTGCGTTTTCTGGCCAAGAAATACCACATTGAGATTGAGGAAAAGGAACAGACACCAGAAGAGGTGGTGGAACAGAACGAGCGCGAAAGCCTGTATCTGGTGCTGGCCTTTGCGCAGCGCACATTCACTTCCAACCTGCTGAAAACCGAAGAAGGTCAGGCCATTGGCTTGAGCTATTTCAAGGAGCGTGGATTCTCGCAGGACACGATAGAGAAGTTTGAGCTAGGGTATTGCTTTGACAAGTACGATTCCTTTGGCACGAAGGCGCTCGAAGCCCAATACAACAAGAAATATATTGTTGATGCTGGACTTTGCGCAGAGCGCGAGGACGGTTCGCTTTACGACCGCTTCAAGGGCCGAGTCATGTTCCCGATACACAACCTTTCGGGCCGTGTGATCGCCTTCGGTGGCCGCACGCTGCGCAACGACAAGAAGGTGGCCAAGTACATCAACAGTCCCGAAACGGACGTGTACCACAAGAGCAAGATCGTTTACGGTATCTACCAGGCCAAGGCCGAGATCATCAAGCAGGACAACTGCTACATGGTGGAAGGCTACACCGATGTGATCTCGCTGCATCAGGCGGGCATCCACAACGTGGTGGCCAGTTCGGGAACCAGCCTCACCGTGGAACAGATCCGCCTCATCAAACGCTACACGAACAACCTCACCATCATGTACGATGGCGATGATGCGGGCATCAAGGCGTCATTCCGAGGGATCGATCTGGTACTGGAAGAAGGCATGAACGTGCGCACGGTGCTTTTCCCCGATGGCGAAGACCCCGATTCGTACAGCAAGAAGCTGGACGAGGTGGAATTCAGCGAGTTCATTGCACAGAACCAGAAGGATTTCATCCAGTTCAAGGCACAGCTATTGGCAGAAGAGGCCAAAGGCGACCCAATACGGACAGCAGCCCTCATCAAGGATATCATCAGTTCCATTGCGCTCATCCCCGACCCTATTACCCGCAACCTGTACATTCGTCAATGCAGCAGCATTATGGACATGGACGAGGAGGTGCTGATGATGGAACTGAACCGCAATCGCAGGAAGAATTTTGCAGATAAGCAGAAACGCGAGAACGGTCCGACTCCAGAAACTCCTGTACAAGAAGAACCGACCGTAACCCGCAGAAGCAATCAGGATCTGAAGAAACGCGATGCGGATTTTCAGGAGCGCGACATCATTCGCATTCTGATGCTGTACAGCGAGAAGCACATACATTTTGACATTTGGGACGAGGAAGAGGAAAAAGTGGTGGACACGGAAGAGGTGAACGTGGTCGATTTTGTGGTGACCGAGATCCTTGAAGATGAGTTGAGCTTTGAAAATCAGTTGTTCAAAAAGGTGTTTGATGAGTTTGCCAAGATGCTGGAACAGGAACAGATCCCAACAGAGCAACATTTCATCCATCATCCCGATCCTGAGATATCCTCGTTGGCGGTGAACTTCTTTGCGCAGCCACACACCGTGAGCGAACGCTGGAAAGAGCACAACGTTTTTGTGACCCGCGAAGAAGACGTGCTGAAGCGTTCCATCCTTTCATCGCTCAACGTGCTGAAGCTGCGCAAGCTCGAAAAGATGATCAACGAGACCCGCGAACTGATGAAGAAAGCGGAAGAGGA
>JBJOHR010000233.1:0-3514 GCA_046047575.1 Bacteroidota bacterium
ACGAACACCGAGGTCATAGCAGGTAGAAGTGACCCAATCAGCGGTCTGGTCCGTGACCACGATCTCCAACAACGGCATCTTCGGAACAGGGGAGAAGTAGTGCATCCCGATCACCTGCTCGGGCCGCTTGCTTGCTTTCGCGATTTCGGAGATAGGAAGCGCAGAGGTGTTGGAAGCGAAAATCGCGTCCTTGCTTAAGTGTTCTTCGCATTCTTTCAGAACGATATGTTTGATCTTGAGGTCCTCAAAAACCGCTTCAATCAACACATCAACCTTGTCGAAATTGTTATAATCCAATTGTCCCGTAATGCGGTTCATCAATCGGTCGGCATCCAATTGCGGCATGGCTTTGCGCTGCACCTTTTTGCCAATGTCGCTCCAAATGGTCTTGCGCGCCTGCGTCAAAGTTTCCTGCTTGATGTCTTTCAACAGGACCCGCACATCCTTGGCGGCAGAAACCTGTGCAATTCCAGCCCCCATGAAACCGGCACCGACCATGGCCATGGTATCTGTTTTCCGAGCCAATGCAGCCTGCGGATTTTTCTTCTTTTCCGTCATGGCGAAGAAGATGCCACGAAGTTGGAAACTCTCTGGGGTAAGTATGAGTTTTTCGAAGCGTTTTACCTCTTCAGCATAACCCGCCTTTTCACCAGAACTCATTCCAATTCGAACGCATTCCATTATCTCGTATGGAGCGGGGTAGTTTCCGTTCGTCTGACGGTCAACCATCTCTTTCGCCTTCTTGAAAATGATGCCGCGAGTGATCGGATTTCCTTCGAGGAATTTTTCCATGCCCGAACGTTTGTCTTCGCGCTTCAACGGGCCTTTGGTCAGTTCCTTCGCCATACAGATGGCGGCATCGAGCAACGCCTCTTTGGTGGAAAGTCTATCGACCAATCCCATCTTCTTGGCAGGATAGGCGAACACGTTCTTACCCGTAAGCATCATGTCCAACGCTTTCTGAATGCCCACCAATCGTGGCAAACGCTGCGTTCCGCCACCACCAGGAAGCAGTCCAAGTTTCACTTCAGGAAGGGAAAGAATCGTTTTCGGACTATCCGATGCCACACGAGCCGCACACGCCAGCGCAATTTCCAACCCAGCGCCCATACAAGCACCGTTGATAGCAGCCACCACGGGCTTTTTGCTCTTCTGTAAACGGTTCAGGATCTCGTGGCCTTTCTTGGCGATCGGTTGCCAGTCGCCTTCCTTCTTTACGTTGGCAAACGCCTCAATGTCTGCTCCCGCAATGAAATCCTTCTTGCGACTGATCATGACCGCAGCTTTCACTTCAGGGTCTTTTTCGAGCTCGTCCATCATTGGGTTGAACGTCTCAATCATGTCCGGACCGATCTTATTGATCTTCGAGCCTTGCTCATCCATCCAAATGATGGCGATGCCGTCCCGTTTTTCTATTTCAACGTATTTGTTCTTCATCTCAAAATGTCTTCTGGTTAGGCATCGTATCTCTCCAAAATACTCGCATGACCGTGAGCTCCGGCAGCACAAGCGGCAAGTAGTCCGTATTTGCCGTTTTCAGCAATTAAGCGGTTAGCGGTTGTGGTCATGATTCTTGCTCCTGTAGCTCCAAATGGGTGACCGATGGAAAGCGATCCGCCCCACAGATTCATCTTGTCCATTGGCATTTGTCCGACTGCTTTGTCTCTGCCCAAATATTTCTTGCAGAAATCATCAGAAGCCAAAGCCGCAATGTTCGCCAGGATCTGTCCAGCAAATGCTTCGTGGAATTCGATAACGTCCATGTCTTCCATCTTCAGGTTGTTTCTGTCAAGGATCTTGGCCATGGCATAGGCTGGTCCGAGCAACAACTCTTCGCGAATATCCTGTCCAGTGAAAATGTAATCATGGATATAGGCTTTTGGTGTAAATCCGAGTTCCTTCGCTTTTTCCTCGCTCATGATCAGAACGGCTGCTGCTCCATCTGTTAGGAAAGATGAGTTGGCAGCTGTTAGCGTTCCATGCGGTTTCACGAAAGCAGGTTTCAGCTTCGCAAGTTTCTCCAAAGGTGCCACACGGATTCCGTTGTCCTTGTCGATTGGTTTGAAGTTCGGGGCCAATTCTACTGCTGCGATCTCTTTGGAAAGGTGACCCTCATCCTGAGCCTTTTGAGCCAATGTGTGTGACCGCAGTGCGAATTCATCCTGCGCTTCGCGGCTGATGCTGAATTTGGCGGCCAATGTTTCGCAGTCTTCACCCATCAATCGGTCTGTCAAGAATTCGGCCACCGCTGGTTTATCAGGAAGGAAGTCGGTCAACTTCAGTGTCATCGCAAACTTGAGCATATCGCCTGTTGTGCGAAGTTTCTGCGCGTTGAAGAGTTTCTTTCGCATGCTCTTCTTATAGCCGATAGGGGAGTCGGACGTACAATCCGTTCCACCGGCAATGACCACATCGGCATGGCCCAAACGGATAAGGTCTGCTCCGCGCGAAATGGCCTGATTGGCAGAGATGCACGCCTGAGAAACCGTTTGGCAAGGCGTGTACATGTTCAAACCTGCGGTGAGCGCTGCCTCTCGGGCCACGTTCGGGGTTTTTACATTATGGACCACGGTTCCCATCACCACCTGATCCACATGGTCAGGCTTGATGCCGGTCTTGTCGAGCACGCCTTTGATGGCGAAAGCTCCCAGTTGATAGCTCATCAGGTCCATGTAATCTGTTCCTGAACGGAGGAATGGAGTTCTCGCTCCATCAATAAATACGACTCGTTTGCTCATATCGGATAATTCAATGCATGCATTGCAAATGTAGAAATTTGACTAAGATGGTTTACCGTAGGGCATCATTGACCCGAAAATCTTTGAAAAATCAATTGAACTACATTGGTGGATGAGTTATCCACCTCATTCTACTCCAACGCATATTCTGTGTAATTGAGAAAATAGAGTTGTATATGAACATTATGTTCTTTGTAGAGTTTAAGCCTGAGTTTTACACACTTTTTGCGGGGCAGCTGACCATTTCATTCAAGGGGTTGGTAGTAAAAGGTCTTAGAACGCTGCTCCGCAAATTTTCCACTATCTATAGAACAACTATCTGTAAAGTTATTGCAGGCCACTGGAATTCTCCTGCGAGATTTGTTGGTGGCTGCGTACATGTCAGTTCACAGATACCTGATGGGCTGCTCAATACGAACTGGGCCTGAAATGCACTTACATCATTCAACCGCATCACCCACTGCTTTAAGGCTGCCATGCTACGCATTCAATTCAGTCCGGATGCAAGTAAAAAGCCCCACCTCAATGGAGGCAGGGCTCTAAGAAGTAGGGGCCACCGTTGATGTCGAACAGGGTCTGCAGTTCTGTTCGCTCAGTTGGCGGCCCCCAAGGTCATACCACCGCAAACTGCACGGTATTGCTGTAAGGCCCATATCCGGCAGTACCCTTGGCGCGTATGCGCACCTCGTAGTAGCTGAGCGATGTAAGTCCCGTTAGCACTACATTGGCCGCACTGCTCTGGGTGGCCCTCCAAGCATCATCGGCAGCGCCCTTTG
>JBJOHR010000234.1:0-10804 GCA_046047575.1 Bacteroidota bacterium
ATATTATTTTAATATCACTTATGCAAATAAAAAATCCCACCCGCTTTCGCAGATGGGATTCCTCTCATAACCAAGGGGCACAGACGCATACAATGCGTCTCTACGTCATAATTTGTAAGCGATCGGAAGAACCAATTGAACCGAAACGTTCTTTCCATCCTGTTTTCCAGGTGTCCAATCAGGCATTTCGGAGATAACGCGGACGGCTTCCGAATCGAGATCATCTCTCACGCTTTTGACCACCTCGATCTGCCCGACCTTTCCTTCTTTATCCACCACAAACTGAACGAAAACCTTGCCTTCCAAGCCATCGGCCTCGGCCGTTTCAGGATACTTTATGGACGAACCCATGTAGGACATAAGCGCCTGCATTCCGCCTGGATATTCTGGCATCACTTCAGCCTGCTTCAACACCTGTTCAACTTCTTGTTGAACGGCATCTGCGGGCGTTTCCGTGCAGGCAGCCAATAGGCCAATGGCCGCAATCAAAGGAACCGCAACCAGATAGCGCATGGTTCCCCACTTCGATGTTCTTTCTGAATAGATCATGTTTACTCGTTTTTTAAGGTTAATAGAATTGTAAAAACTGTTCGCAAATGAAAGTTCTGACGGTAGCTGAAACAGTTGATCCAATTGAACCTTGACGTAGTGCTCCTTGGTAGAAGATATATGTGTGAGAGCATCGGCCTGATACTCGTGGATTTCCTGTAGAGTGCGCTTGTAATAGATCAACAGCGGGTTGAACCAGAACAGAATGCGCAGAAAACTGAGCCAAAGCACATCGTACGAATGTCCCAATCGGACATGCGCCAACTCGTGCTTCAGAATGGTTTCCAGATTATTGGAAGAAAGCTTTTTCGGAAGATGAATGATGGATAGGAACGAGAACGGCCCTGCTTTATCTGAACGAAGAACTAATTCTCCTAACACAATTTCCGATTCCGACTGCTTTACAAGTCGTATCAGACTGGAAACAGATCTGACAAACAACCACAACGCAACCAACGCGCCCAGCGCATAGAGCATTGAGTATAAATTAATCGGAAGCGATAGCATCTGAGATGGGACCACGCCACTTCCCACTTCCACCGCAGGCAACTGTATCCCCATCAACCGCTCCGAAGTTGCCCGCCCAATTGGAAGGAACGGAATAAGCAATGTGAGAACCGAACCACCTAGCAAGTAAGCACGGTTCAACCCATGGAATGTATTCCCGTTCAGCAACAGTCTGTAGCTGAGCCAAACAATAAACAACGAAACGTTGCTGATCAGTAGAAATCGAATGAATTCACCCATTTTGTTCTTTTTTAGCTTCAATAACCTTCATCAGTTCGTCCATTTCCTTCACGGTCATATCGTTGTCTTTCACGAAAAACGAAACCAAGTTCTTAAACGAACCACCGAAGTAGTTATCTACCAACTGTCCTGCTGTGTGTTTGGTGTAATCTTCCTTGGAGACCAACGGGAAATACTGATGCGTTTTCCCGAAAGCCTTATAGCTCACAAATTCCTTCTTCTCCAAAATGCGGATAATGGTACTTACCGTATTGTACGCAGGTTTGGGCTCTGGAAACTCTTCGATCACATCCTTCACGAATGCTCTCTCCAGTTTCCAGAGCGCATGCATCACCTGTTCTTCAGCTTTTGTCAGATCTTTCATGGCATCAAATATATAACTATGTTTTTAGTTATACAACTATTTGTTTAGTTTTTATTTGGGTCTGAGTTCAAATTGTACCTTTCGGTCATGTCTAAAACAGCGATGATCACAGGTGCCACGGCAGGAATAGGCCAAGCAACCGCGGTTGAATTTGCCAAGCTTGGTTACGAACTCATTCTCACCGGAAGAAGAAAAGAACGACTTGAAAAATTGAAGTCCCAACTGGAATCAGAACATGGAATCACGGTATCCATTCATGCATTCGATGTCCGCCAAAAAGCGGAAGTAGAGCAGTTCTGTCGGAAGGAAATTGCTGACAGAACAATAGATGTGCTGGTGAACAATGCAGGATTGGCTTCGGGCCTCGCACCGCTGCATGAAGGCGATGTGGAAGATTGGGAAAAGATGATCGACACGAATGTGAAAGGCCTTCTTTACATCACCCGAGAAATTGCTCCACGAATGGTAGCGGCCAAATTTGGGCACATCATCAATGTGGGTTCCATTGCCGGAATGGAAGTCTATCCGAATGGGAATGTGTATTGCGCTACCAAACACGCGGTGCATGCCATTTCAGAAGGGTTGCGAAGAGAACTTTACGATAAGGGAATTAAGGTGACGAACATTGCCCCTGGCTTGGTTGAGACGGAGTTTTCCATTGTTCGTTTCCATGGAGATGAGCAACGAGCGAAAACCGTTTACCATGGAATGGAAGCGCTAACGGCTAAAGACATTGCCGACTGCATAGCCTTTGCTGCCACAAGACCGAAACATGTGAATGTGGCAGATATGCTGATTCTTCCTACCAGTCAGGGAAGCGCCACACAGGTCAGTCGCGCCTGAAAAGCGAGCGGTCAATATCCACGTAAAAGGGGAATTTCATCAAATAATCGAGTCCTTCCTCTACCGACTTTTCGCCATAGATCACATCATAGATCGTCTCTGTAAGCGGAACACGGATTCCAAGGTAATTCGCCATGGCCCGAGAGATACGCAGCGTATTCAGACCTTCGGCCACTTCTTCCATATCGGCAAGGATCGTATTGAGCGATTCGCCTTTGGCCAATCGGTAACCTACGGTAAAATTCCGGCTTTTTGAACTGGAGCAGGTGGCAATGAGGTCGCCTACACCGGCCAAACCAAGCACAGCCACAATGTCGCCACCCAAGTGCTTCCCAACATGGATCATTTCCACCAGACCACGGCTTATGAGCAAGGCTTTGGCATTCTCTCCAAAACCCAAACCACTTAAAGCTCCGGCTGCCAAGGCAATGACGTTCTTCAGCACACCAGCAATTTCAACTCCGGTAAGATCATGGCTTCCATAAACTTGGAAACGAGGCGTTCTCAACGTCCGCTGCCCGATCTTGATCACCTCCTCAAATCTACTGGCAATAACCGTAGCAGCAGGCTGTCCTTCCAAGATCTCTCCTGCCAAATTGGGTCCAGCTAGGCAGCCAACCCTGCGCACTATGGTTTCCTGCAGAATCACCTCGGTCATAGTATTGACCTTTTTGGGATTGAGCTTATAATCCACTGTAAGTTGCACGCCTTCAGGTAGTTGAGAATCTACTCCTTTGGTACCATGAATGAGAATATGCTCTGGGGAAAGGTGAGGCGCCAAGGTTTTAATGGTTTCTCTAAACCCGGCAGACGGAAGGATCGGATAGATAAGTCTGCATCGTTCGGCAACATCCTTTACATCGGTAGTAGCACGCACATTCTCATGCATGGTTCGTCCCCGATTATTGTGCGTGGTATTAATGGAATCTGCCACTTCCCCACTTCGTGTAAGCAGAATTACCGGTTGGTTTTCGGCCAATAGATTGGCAATGGCCGAACCGAAGCTTCCACCGCCCAATACGCCAACTGGCATTTTATCAGATGACTTTGTGGAGTCCATATCCTTCTAGTCTGTTGTGATAGAAATAGAGTAGCTTGATGTCCTGCGACTGAAAATCGCCTTCTGCATTGAACATCAAAGGCAGTTTTGCATGATAGATCCCTAGGTTGGCAATCCCCTTCTTGATAATGTTCGAAAGGCTTCCTTCCAGAATCTCCTTTTCAAGTTGAATTTCACCGTTCGAATGCATTTCGAGCAAACGTTCCACCAACTTATCTACACTGTCCATCAATTGTTTAGGTCTTATGGTAAGGTCTTCTGACGGAAGCCTCATCAACCCATAAAGGTCCATTTTACTGTAGCGGGCCTTAAAAATTCTGAATGCGGCAAACGCCAGTATCTGACTACAGAAAACAACTGCTTCACAATGATATCGCTCTACGATCCGTTCACCCAACATTCGGGTGTATTCTGCATCGCGTTGCAAGTCTTTCGATATTTCGCCATTCGAGTAGAAGTACTTTTTGATATCCACTTCGTGCCCATTCGGATCGAAACTCTTTCCTTCCTCGTTCACCCGATTTCCGAACAGATCCATCGGGGTTCCGAACCGTACCGCTATTTCTGAAGAAGCCGTGAAGAACTTGTAGATGAAACGGAGCATTTTACTTGAGGTAGAGAAATCGTCATTCTCCACATAATACTGCTCCTGACCGCTGATCTTCAAGTGCTGGTCGATGAGGCTTTGCGCCTCTAGAACGAAGTTGTAATTGATGGTAACGGGAACAACGAAGATCTTCTTGGCTCCGTCTCCGTCATCTACAAAATTCATTCGCTGTGCCTGCAAGGCTGTACCAAGCAAACCGAGTTTCAATCGCTTTTCCAGCATTCCGCTTCTGGAGCGTGTGCCTCCCGGAAAAAACAGACCATTGCAGCCTTTTCGAAGTGAAAGCTCGGAATACATCTTAAGCGTCTCGAGGTACAGCGTGTTCTTCTTTCTGCGGTCTACCTTATAGGCCCCTAATCGGTTCATGAACCAGGCCATGATCTTGATGCCGAACAGGTTCAAACCTGCACCATACAACACGGGAGGAAGTCCGATACTTTGAATGGCCCAACCAATGAGCATGGAATCGAGGTTACTGAAGTGCGTAGGCACTACAATGACGGTTCCCTGCCTGGCCAACTCCCTGATATGATCGATCTCTCCGATAAGGTGGATCTTGTCATGCAGATTGTGTCTTGTGTCCCAAAAGCGAGAAAATCCCTTTCCTTGCGATGCATTGAGCAGACGCGAGAACATGAATGTGGTGAAACCTTTGGCAAAATCGTAGGCCTTTACATCAAAAACCCCAGCAATTTCTTCTGCATAACGCCTAACAATACGATTGGTGAGATCTTCGTGACCGAATGCTTGCGGATTCTCATGGCCGGAATTGATCCGCACCATGTCCTTTTTCACTTGATTCCAGAATTCCTTTTCATCTGGTGCGTCCGCTTTCCAAGGTGTTTGAGTAAGTCGGATACGTTCAGTGTATAATGTCCTGGCCAATTCATCCTTTAAATTGGAAGGATTGTTCCCTAAGGTTTCCTTTATGTTCTGTATGGATTGTTCTACCAACTCCTTCAGAAACTCATCCCGATGGTTCGTAAGTTGAACGATAGGCCATGAGTCGGTATCGGGAAGTATTGGGTCGTACAACCACCCGTCTGAATTATGCACCTTGGTTGCCATGTTCGAATATAGGAATTAAGCCGTGCTATTGAACGACTCAGCGATTCCGCTTCTTAACAGTCCATGTAAAGCTGAAGTTGGAAACCTCGACTCCATTATCCATAACCCCTACCGAGTTCATCTCTACCAGAACGGGTTCTCCGGTTCTGCAGGTCTCCGCAACAGCGTTAAACATCTTCTGACCATCGTTACAGGTAAACGTAACGTGCCCATTCGCCTTTTTGGTGAACTGTGCCCGGTTATGAGAAACAAGCATGGACACATCTTCTCCTGAATGTTCAATGGCCAACATGCAGAGCATTCCCGTGCTCATCTCGGCCGACATGCTTTGTGCAGCAAAATACATTGACTGAAATGGGTTTTGGTTTCTCCACCCGTACGGCATACTAATGGCGCATGCTTCAGCATCTATTCGTTTAACTCTACTGCCCGCCATCCATGCAAGCGGTAGTTTGATAAGCAAGAAAACGTTGAACAGAAACCAATTGTCTATCCTATCTCTGAACTTCTTTCCTTTTGGTGATAATTCCATATCAGATCGTTTCTCCAACTCGCAATTTCTCAGCGTTCTCTGCCATCTGAAGCGCGTCTAGCATTTCCTGAATATCTCCATTCATGAAATCGCTGAGCGAATAAAGTGTAAGGCCGATACGATGATCGGTGATTCGTCCTTGCGGATAGTTGTATGTTCTGATCTTGGCAGACCTGTCTCCAGTTGAGACTATCGTCTTTCTTCGACTTGCAATGTCATCGAGGTGCTTATTCAACTCCAGTTCGTACAGCTTGGTACGTAGCATTTCCATGGCCAATTCCCTGTTGGCAAGCTGAGAACGCTCCACTTGGCATACCACCACGATTCCTGATGGCTTATGGGTAAGCTGAACTTTGGTCTCTACCTTATTAACATTCTGTCCACCAGCACCGCCAGATCGGGATGTATGAAAATCGATGTCCGCAGGATTGATGTTTACGTCAACCTCTTCGGCTTCGGGCATGACCGCCACGGTTGCCGCAGATGTGTGCACTCGGCCTTGAGATTCTGTTTGTGGGACTCGCTGGACCCGATGAACACCGGATTCGTATTTCATTATACCGTAAACACCTTCACCTTCCACCTTCACCTGAATTTCCTTGAAACCCCCAGCCGTCCCTTCGCTTTCATTCACAATGGAAGTCTTCCAGCCACGCCCTTCCATATACTTCATATACATTCGGTAAAGATCCCCAGCAAAAATGCTTGCCTCATCACCTCCCGTTCCTGCTCGTATTTCAAGAACAATGTTCTTATCGTCTTCTGGGTCTTTGGGCAACATCAGTAGACGTAACTCTTCCTCCAACTCAACTTTCCTGCTTTGCAGTTCATCTAACTCCAATCGAGCCATTTCCAGAAACTCTGGATCTTTTTCTGTGTCAATGATCTGCTTGCTGCTATCAATATTCTGTACAACGTTTTCGTACTCCTTTGCAGCTTTGACCACGGGTTCCAGACCTCTGTAATCTCGATTTATCTTGACAAATCGATTCATATCTGCGACCACAGCCGGGTCTCCCAGCTGCCCTTCGAGGTCATGAAACCTCCGTTGTATATCTCTAAGTTTATCTAGAAGCTCCATCCATCAGTAATAAATGAACTCACCGAATTCTGATCGAATTGTGAGTTGCTTGGCTCCCTGCTCTACCCTTCCGATAATTTGAGCATCCACGTTGAAGCTTTGAGAAATTGCAATGATATCTGCGGCTATCTCAAAAGGGACATACAACTCCATTCTGTGTCCCATATTGAAGACTTTGTACATCTCATTCCAAGGGGTGTTCGATTCTTCTTGAATGATCCGAAACAATGGTGGGACCGGTAGGAAGTTGTCTTTTATGATGTGACCCGAATCGATAAAGTGAAGAATTTTGGTTTGGGCACCCCCGCTGCAATGAACCATCCCGTGAACCTGATTTCGATACTGGTCAAGAATTTTCTTAACGATCGGAGCATAGGTTCGAGTTGGGGAAAGCACCAATTTTCCTGCATCCAATGGAATGCCTTCAATCTTATCAGTCAGTCTATAACTTCCAGAATACACTAAGCTTGCGTCTAATGCAGCATCATAGCTTTCTGGATATTTGCTACTCAATTCGTTGGAGAACACGTCATGACGAGCTGCGGTAAGACCGTTACTTCCCATTCCCCCATTGTACTCCTTTTCATAGGTCGATTGGCCATAGGAAGCTAGTCCAACGATCACGTCTCCGGGACGAATGTGGGCGTTATCAATAACGTCCGAACGCTTCATGCGACAGGTAACAGTAGAGTCAACGATCATGGTTCGAACAAGGTCGCCTACATCGGCCGTTTCTCCACCGGTAGAACGAATGTCCACTCCGTTTTCTCGAAGCATCTCCAAAACCTCTTCTGTCCCAGCTATGACAGCAGAAATCACCTCACCGGGAATCAGAAACTTATTCCTTCCGATTGTGGAAGAAAGTAGAATATTGTCAACTGCGCCAACACACAACAGATCATCAGTATTCATGACGATAGCGTCTTGCGCTATTCCTTTCCAAACAGAGAGATCTCCGGTTTCTTTCCAATACATATAAGCCAAAGAACTTTTTGTTCCGGCACCATCTGCATGCATTATGACGCAATGCTCCTCAGAATTCGAAAGCGTATCTGCAACGACCTTACAGAAAGCATTTGGGAACAGGCCCCGATCTACATTCTTAATGGCTTGATGTACATCTTCCTTATCGGCCGAAACTCCGCGTTGCTTATATCTTTCTCCTGCACTCATGAATTGGGTTTAACAAAAAAGCATTCCGACCTGCGGAATGCTTTTCTGTAATATCTATGAAGGTTGATTAGTTTCCTTTAGGAACGTAATCGTTTCTCAACACTTTGAACTCAGTTCTACGGTTCAACTGATGAGCTTCTTCCTTCAACTCTTCAGTAGCAAGTTTGGCGATAAAAGCATCGTTGATCACGCTGCCTGCTGCAAAATCACCAACCGCTACATCCAACACCTTTGGAGTGGTTTCACCATATCCTTTTGCTACCAGTCTTGCCTCCGCAATATCATTCTCGATCAAGTAGTCAACTACCGACTGAGCACGTTTCTGAGAAAGGGCCAAGTTATAATCGTCAGAAGCACGGGTATCAGTATGCGAACCAAGTTCGATAATGATGGTCGGGTTGTCGTTCAATGTCTCGATCAGACCATCCAAAGCGACTTTAGATTCTGGTCGAAGATCCCATTTTCCCAAATCGTAGAAAATGTTTGGAAGATCGATAACACGATTGATCGGATCCAATTCGAAATCATGAACAAGGTCTTTGTCTTCCTCGAATCCAACGGTAGTCGTCTTTCCAGTTTTGTTCAGATAGTAATCCTTCTTACCAGCCGTGATTACATAAGAAGTTGCTGGAGAAAGGTCGAAGCTGTACTTACCTGAAGCATCAGTGGTTGTTTCCAATGAAGAACCATCAGTTCCAACGATAGAAACCGTAGCACCGGAAACCGCTTTCTTAGTTTTGAAATCGGTAACAGTACCACTCAGAGTAAACTTAAGCGCAGGAAGAAGGAACGAATAAATATCATCACTTCCCTTTCCGTCTTCGCGGTTAGAAGTAAAGAATCCTTTCTCTTGTTCTTTCTCGAAAACGATTGCAAAATCGTCACCAGATGAGTTGATCGGATAACGCATGTTGGTAACATTTCCCCAAACGTCTCCCTGAGCTTCGGCCATGAAAATATCAAGTCCGCCCATACCGATGTGACCGTTAGAAGCAAAGTACAGCGTTCCATCATTGTGAAGGAAAGGATACATCTCATCCCCTGGGGTATTAACCCCCTCTAGGGCCACAGGTGCTCCCCATCGCTTCTTTTCATCGTCATACTTCGACTTCCACAAATCTCGACCACCTTTTCCACCAGTTGCATCTGAGGCAAACACCAAGGTCTTTCCATCAGCAGAAAGAGCTGGATGCCCAACTGTAACCTGTGTACTGTCATCTCCTTCAGCCTTCACAAAAAATGGCAACAATTCAGGTTCTGACCAATTACTACCTTCCTTCTTTGACTGATACAGTTCGCAGCCCATTGTAGCTTTCTTTTTAACTCCGCAGCGTGTGAAGACCATTTGCGTAAAATCAGCATTCATAACTGCTGCACCTTCATTGTACACGCTATTAATGGTTGCAGGCAACGGCTTTGGCTTGCTCCACTTTCCTTTATTGTCAATCGTTGCTTCAAAAATGTCTGTGAATCCTTGACCTGTCCATCCATCGATATCGCTTCCTGATGCTCCGTTTCTAGAAGAAGTGAAGTAAACATCTTTGTGATTTGCCGAAGCATAAGAGGCTGCGAAATCCATGTACTTTCCATTCAACTGAACCTCATTCTCAACCACATACCGTGAAGGATTGTCTATCCATTTTTGAGCAAGAGCACAAGCTTCGGCCCCATTTTTTCCTCTTGGATCACTAGGAGCCAATTCAGCATACTTCTCGTATTCCGCAATAGCGTCCTCAAACTTACCATTGGCTTTAAGCGCCTCAGCATAGTACAGCTGGATCTTATCTTCTGGGTACTTCAATTGAAGTGCTTTGCGGTACCAAGTCTCAGCTTGCTTCGTGTCATTGACAAAGCGATAGCACTCTGCTGTCTTATAAATGATGTCGGCTTTATTTGCCTTATCCTTCTCCTTAGAGTAGGCTTTTTTAAGGAGCGTGATCGCCTTGTAATATTCTTGCGCTTCGAATGCAAGATTGGCTACTGCCAGGTGATCGGTCTGCGCACTTACATTGATTGAAAACAATCCTGCAATGATCGCTACTACTAAGAACTTGGTTATTCTCATGGTTTATATGCTTGTTTTACACGGCCGCTAAAATAAAGAAATATTTGATTGCGCAAGGCCGAATCAATTAGTGGGTAAAGTCTGTTAAAGAAAGGCGAAACGCGATTTCCTGAATCAACTACAGCGCATTTCAACTCATCGATTGAAAAGTAACTCGCGGTACTTTGGGAGTGGCCACATTTCATCTGAAACAAGTAGCTCCAACTTATCTACTTCTCTGCGGATTCGATCGAAAAATGGAAAGACACTACTGCAATACTCTCCAGCCTGACCCCTGACTGATTCCTGCTGATTGGCCGCCTTTCTGGCTTCGGTCATCTCGGTAACCAACTGGCGGATGGAGGTCATTCTCTCGGATATTTCTCGGATCATACTCAATTGCTCCGCTGCCAATTTTTTGAATTCACTTTCAGGCAAGACCTGTTTCAACCCCGTAACATTCTCAATCAATACATTCTGATAGGCAACCGCAGTGGGCAGCACATGGTTAACAGCGAGGTCTCCCATGACACGGGATTCGATCTGAATTTTCTTGGTATACCGCTCCAGATCGATCTCATAGCGAGCTTCCAATTCGCGCTCGTTCAGGATTTCACTCTTTTCGAACAAGCTCCGCGCCTTATCGCTTAGAATTGCGTCAAGTGCATCAGGAGTCGTCTTAATGTTAGATAGACCCCTTTTCTGAGCCTCCTTGACCCATTGATCGCTGTAGCCA
>JBJOHR010000235.1:0-9486 GCA_046047575.1 Bacteroidota bacterium
TGGCATCAAGTGTATAACGTACTCCATCGTCCTCCGCTACCTTCAGTCGGTCAATGTCTGCTCTGTTCTTAACGGTCTGTTCAAACCAAGGGCCGCGTTTCTCAACCATTTGGTACGGCAAACCCATAGCTTCTGGTATGACTAGAATGTCTGAGAATATGATCGCGGCATCAACGCCAAGATGATCCACTGGTTGAACGGTTACTTCACAAGCAAACTCCGGGCTTTCCACCAATTCTTTGAATCCGCCCATTTTAGCCCGCACCTCTCTGTATTCAGGAAGTATTCTACCGGCCTGTCGCATAAGCCATACTGGCGTACGTTCTACTTTTTCTCCTCGCGCAGCGCGCAGTAAAAGGTCATTTTTCAGCATTCGGCAAATGTACATCTCGCATCACGGCTTTGCCAACTCTGGTTAAGTTTATAGCTTTCGGCAATATTGTGAATTTTGAACTCAACCAAAGAGAAGATGAAGATTCTGGTAACCGGAGGTAGCGGATTCATAGGAAAGAACATTTCAGTGGGAACCAAGATCTCTTCTAAAGATGTGGATCTTATGGATTTTACTGCCACCAGAGATTTCTTTGCTGATCACCGACCAGATGCTATCATCCATTGTGCTGCCAAACACGGGAATTTCAAGGAAATGGCAGATGATAAGGTAGGCTTCTACCGCGAATGCATGACCATTGACATGAATGTTTTGGAGGCCGCACGGCTGGCTGGGACGCGCAAATTGATTGCCATGTCGTCTGTTACTGCATTCCCACACCATTTAGATAAGCCACTTGCAGAATCGGATCTGCATGACGGAGTACCGCACCCATCGTGCTATTCGTACGCTTACGCCAAGCGCATGATCGATGTGCTTTGCCGATCCTACAATGAACAGTATGGTCTGAATTATACCTGCGCTGTGCTAACTAACATGTACGGACCGCACAATAATTTTCATCTTTCTCATGCTACGGTGGTATCAAATTTCATTCACAAGTGTTATTTGGCCAAAGAGGCTGGTACCGATCTTAATATATACGGAGATGGCTCGCCTATTAGAGACTTCATGTTTGTGGGAGACCTTGAGCGCATCTTCCTAGACATACTGAACCATTACACAACAAATGAGCCGCTGGTCATTTCCACTGGAGGCCAAACATCCATGCGACAACTCATCGAGGTGATTGTCAAGAAGATGGATTTCCAAGGTGAAGTGAAATGGGGTGGAGAAAAGAATGTGGGTCAAGTAAAAAAGGTTACCAGCAACGCAAAACTCCTTCAGTTTTTATCTGAGCATGACTGTGATACTGAGTTCACATCTTTGCCAAATGGAATCGAACAGACTATCCAATGGTTCGAAGCAAACGCCAGTAAGTTTACCGAAACATTGAACTAACCATTACGGTCAACTCAACACGGTCATGGTCGAAGGAATGTCCTCTCGACCAAGCGCTTGCAGCATTTTCCCATGACCGAGGACCGCTTGGGTAAAAGTTGGGATGCAATGATACTTTTCCCCGAATTCCTCAGCCGTACGTTTTACGATCGGAGCCAACTTGGGATAATGAACATGACTTACCTTCGGAAAAAGGTGATGCACCACTTGAAAGTTCAACCCCCCTACAAACCAAGTGACCAATTTGTTGTTCGGGGCAAAATCGGTTGTTGTTCGTAGCTGGTGGATGGCCCATTCATCCTTCATCCGCCCTTCGTCATTCGGTTTGGTGAACTCGCATATCTCCATAATATGAGCCGATTGGAACACCATTCCGAGGATCAGCCCACCGATGAAATGCATCATGAAAAAGCAACCGAGAGTGGCGTACCACGGAATTGGCAGAATGTACATCGGCAGTGCCAACGTGACGAACAGGTAAACCGCTTTCAGAAGAAAGATGCGCAAGGCAATGAGGCCGAAACCCGTGTCGTAATTGGTGGTCATCCCTGAGTTCTTGTAATCAACCAATTGCTTGAAATCCTTCATGAAAACCCAGCTGACGGTCATCAGCCCGTAGAAGAACCAACCATAAATGTGTTGGAAGCGGTGAACGGCCCTTCGCTTTGCAAAAGGCGAAAACCGCAGCATGGGAAACGTGACCGTGTCCGCGTCCAAGCCGTCAATATTGGTGTAGGTGTGGTGGAGAATATTGTGCTGGATCTTCCAGTTTTCGGCACTTCCACCGATCACATTCAGAAGGAAACCCACCAACTTGTTCACAGCCGCATTTTCGGAGTAAGAACCGTGATTGGCATCGTGCATCACCGACATGCCAATGCCCGCCACCGCCACACCCATCAGCATCCATGAAGCCACAATGGCCAAGGTGGATGTGGTAACACCCGTAAGCATCAGCACCAGCGGCACCACGTAGGCCGAGACGATGATAACGGACTTCAGGTACATGCGACCGTCCGCATACTTTGAAATACCGTTCTCCTTGAAATACGCTTCAACACGGTCGTTGAGCGTCTTTGCAAATCCGTCCTTGCTCTCGCGAGGCGCGAATTTTACGCGTTGAATAAGTTCTTGGGCCATAAAGGCGTTATTAATGTGGGTGTATCAAAGGTCGTTGAATTAGATCATCAAACTGTCAGAATGCGATCAACAACGCAATAGTTACCAACGTTGCAGAAACGGTTGGAAGAAACGGGTCCCGAATTACCCACTTACTGAACAAAACTTCCTTATTCGCGCTTACTTTCATGGTATAAGGTCACGAGCAAGATTTCATGTAAGAACTGAAAAGGTAGAGGATCAAACCGTGTTGACAAATGCAAGACTGCCTCTGTGACAGATGTCATACTGAACAACATTTCTTGACCGAACTTGGCTCAACATTAATTAAATAGTGAACGATGAAAACAAATCATATAGGATTGAACGAAAACCAATCAAACCAACTTGCAAATGAGTTGAACACGCTTTTAGCGAACTATCAGATGTTCTATCAGAATCTTCGCGGGTTTCATTGGAACATTCAAGGGCCTAGTTTTTTTGAACTTCACATCAAATTTGAGGAGTTGTACAACGATGCGGTGATGAAGGTGGATGAGATCGCAGAGCGTGTATTGACGCTTGGTGGAACGCCTTTGCACACGTTCAGCGATTACCTGAAGCATTCAACCATTAAGGAAGCGGCCAACGTGAACGATAGCACGGGAACGGTTTCGACCACGCTCGCTAACTTCAAAACACTTTTAGAACTTGAGCGAAGAATTCTTGATCTGGCAGGAGAAGCAGGCGATGAAGGAACCAATTCGCAGATGAGCGATTACATCACGCAGCAGGAAAAAACGGTTTGGATGCTGACAGCTTACCTCGGTAAGAAGTAATCAAGTTGAAATGAGAAAAGGAAAAACGTATCGCGAAAAACGATTTCCAATTCTCGTTGCTATTTGTCAGTATAATTCCTTCAAATTTCTCTGAATGGTCTGCGACAGGGCATCGGTTGGAAGGTCGTTCGCATCTGGCCCGAACGGATCTTCAATTTCTTCGGCAATGAGCTCCAAACTGGCGAGCACATAAAAGATGAAAACCACCACGAATATGGTGGAATAGCCGAAGTCGCGGACCACACCGAACGGTAGACTCATCACATAAATGAAGATGAACTTTTTGATGAACGCACTGTAGGAATACGGAATCGGTGTTTTCTTGATGCGTTCACAAGCACCGATAATGTCGGTCAAGGAGCGGAATTCACTGTCAAGCGTGATCTGTTGTTCATCCGAGATCAATCCGTCCTTTTTCAGTAATAAAAGTTGATTGTAAAGCTGCTGCGCAATGGCATTCGGCACGTGGTCACGTTCCAAGGCCTTTTCAAGATCAAAATCTGGATGGGTTTCCATTTCGAACGGAAGCACTCCATTTCGCAAATGCTCCTTCATTGCAAAAACATAATTGGTGATGAGCACACGGAAAAGTTGCCTGCGTTCCACCTGTTCTTCGGGAATGATCTGACTGAGTTTAATGCTAAGATTCCGGGTATTGTTGACCAACGCGCCCCAATGCTTGCGGCCTTCCCACCACCGGTCGTAAGCAGTATTCGTGCGGAAAACGAGCAAGAGAGATAGCACAAAACCAATGAGCGAATGCACGGCAATGGTGCTGGTGTATTCGAGGTTCAGAATCTCTATTTCAACATAACAGAAACCTAGCGTGACCGCTGCGATTGCCGTCATGGTTGGCAAAAGCTGTCGGAAAGTATCATACTTGTGAAGCTGGAAAATGATGCTGAACCAGCTTTTCGGGTTGTAACTGACCATAAGCTATTTCTTCTTTTTCTTCTTCTTTTCCTTGTGAACAGGAGGGTTATCGTAATCGAGTTTTCCACCCCAATGGCTCATCTGGCCCATTGTCCACGACTGGCGGCCGCGCACAAAACCGCTTGGGCGCGACACAGAATAGCGCCTCGGACTTGGAAGAATGCTTGCCAAAAGTGCGGCCTGAGAAGTGGACAGGTCGGTCGCGTCCTTTCCGAAGTAATGTTTAGATGCAGCCTGAGCGCCATAAATGCCATCGCCCATCTCGATCACGTTCAAGTAGACTTCCATGATGCGCTCCTTGCTCCAAATCAGCTCAATCAGACCGGTGAAGTAAACCTCCAAACCTTTCCTTACCCACGTTCTTCCTTCCCATAGGAAAACATTCTTGGCCGTTTGCTGGCTTATGGTGCTTGCCCCGCGAACTTTCTTTCCCTTCTTATTGTGCTCAATCGCCTTTTCGATGGCTTCAATATCAAAACCGTTGTGGTTCAAGAACTTTTGATCCTCGGCACAGACCACAGCCAATTGCAACTTATTGCTGATATTCTCCAGCGGTTCCCAATCCTTGTAAAGCACCATGGGTCTGTCTTCCTGAAACTGCTCCACGCATCGCGAAAGCTGAAGAATGGTTACTGGAATCGGCACAAAACGATAAATCACAACCATTCCGACACTAAAGACGAACAGTGCAAGAACGGTAAAGCCAATGAACCGAAGCACACGCTTGAACCAATGGCGACTCTTGGCCGACTTAGCGGGCTTTGCTTTTTTAGGAATGATCTTCTTAGCCATATTGAAATACAAAAGCGGGCATCAGACCAAGTCTGATGCCCGCTTCAAAATTAGTCAAACAATCAAGCGTTGGCTGCTGCCTCTGCTTTGATCATGTTCAGGGCAGAACCTGCTTTGAACCACTCGATCTGCTGCTCGTTGTATGTGTGATTTGCCTTGATGAGGTCTTTCGATCCATCTGCATGAACAAACTCCAGCGAAAGCGGCTTGCCTGGAGCGAAGGAGGTGAGATCGATGAAGTTGATCGTGTCATCTTCTTGGATCTTGTCGTAGTCTGATTCGTTAGCGAAGGTCAGACCTAACATTCCTTGTTTCTTCAAGTTTGTTTCGTGGATACGTGCGAATGATTTCACCAATACCGCTTTCACACCCAAGTGACGCGGTTGCATGGCCGCATGCTCTCGAGAAGAACCTTCTCCGTAGTTGCTGTCTCCCACAACGATGGTTGGCACTCCAGCAGCTTTGTAAGCACGCTGAACAGCAGGAACTTCACCGTATGAACCGTCCAATTGGTTTTTCACCTTATTCGTTTCGCCATTGAATGCGTTCACCGCACCTATCAAGGTGTTGTTCGCAATGTTGTCCAAGTGACCACGGTAACGCAACCACGGGCCGGCCATTGAAATGTGATCGGTGGTACATTTTCCCTGCGCTTTGATGAGCAACTTGGCGCCAATGATGTTCTGTCCGTTCCAAGGAGCGAAACCTTCTAACAGTTGAAGTCTATCGCTATCTGGCTTCACTTTCACTTCTACAGAACTTCCGTCTTCAGCTGGGGCAAGATAACCTGCATCTTCCACCGCGAAACCCTTTGGCGGAAGCTCGTGACCTGTCGGCTCGGCCAATTTCACCTGCTCGCCTTTATCATTGGTCAGTGTGTCCGTGATCGGGTTGAAATTCAGGTCGCCCGATATGGCCAATGCAGCAACCATTTCAGGTGAGGTAACAAAAGCATGTGTGTTCGGATTTCCGTCCGCACGCTTGCTGAAGTTTCTATTGAACGAATGAACGATGGTATTCTTTTCGCCTTTATCGGCTCCTTCTCTGCTCCACTGACCGATGCATGGTCCACAAGCGTTGGTAAAGATCTTCGCTCCCAACTTGTTAAAGGTATCGATGAAACCATCGCGCTCAATCGTGTAACGTACCTGCTCAGATCCTGGATTGATGCCGAACTCGGCCTTTGGCTTCAGGCCTTTTGCCAATGCGTCTTCCGCAATGGAACAAGCTCTCGAGATATCCTCGTAAGATGAGTTGGTACAAGAACCGATCAATCCCCACTCAACTTTGGTTGGCCAACCTGCTTTAGCTGAAGCGGCCTTCATATCAGCGACCGGTGTGGCCAAGTCTGGCGTGAATGGCCCGTTGATGTACGGAGAAAGTGTAGAAAGATCGATCTCGATCACTTGATCGAAATACTTCGCTGGATCAGCATAAACCTCCGCATCACCGGTCAAATGTTCTCTGATACTGTTTGCCATATCGGCCACTTCGGCACGATCTGTGGCACGCAGGTAACGCTCCATGCTTTCGTCATAACCGAAAGTTGAAGTGGTTGCACCGATCTCCGCGCCCATGTTGCAAATAGTACCTTTTCCAGTACAGGACATGCTTTTGGCACCTTCTCCGAAATATTCAACAATGGCTCCTGTTCCACCTTTCACCGTCAGGATTCCAGCAACTTTCAGGATCACGTCCTTTGGAGCCGTCCATCCGTTCAGTTTTCCGGTCAACTTCACACCGATCAGTTTCGGGAATTTCAACTCCCAAGGCATTCCAGCCATCACATCAACGGCATCGGCACCGCCAACTCCGATGGCTACCATTCCCAGACCACCGGCATTCACCGTGTGGCTATCCGTTCCGATCATCATTCCGCCTGGGAATGCGTAGTTCTCTAGAACGACTTGGTGAATGATACCTGCTCCTGGCTTCCAGAAACCGATACCGTATTTATTGGAAACACTCTCCAAGAAATTAAAAACCTCGGAGCTTTTATTCATGGCATCTTGAAGGTCGGCAGTGGCACCAACACGCGCTTGGATCAAGTGATCGCAATGCGCAGTAGACGGCACAGCAACTTTCTTCCTCCCTGCCTGCATGAACTGCAACAAGGCCATTTGAGCTGTTGCGTCTTGCATGGCCACGCGGTCTGGTGCAAAATCCACGTAGGACTTTCCTCGTTCGTGGGCAACGGTGGCCTCTCCATCCCAAAGGTGAGTGTAAAGGATTTTTTCTGCCAAGGTCAGTGGTTTTCCAACTGCTTTTCTTGCAGCAGCAACGCGCGAAGGATACTTGTCGTAAACCTTCTTAATCATATCCAGATCAAAAGCCATTCTATGTAAAAGTTAGTTGTTAGCGCTTAGGTTTTGTCCGAAAAATGAATCGATGAAACCAAGAATTGATCAAACAAACTTGAGTTTGAAAGTGTTCATTTTCCGTGCGCAAAAGTAGGCAATCAGAATACCATAATCAAGGTACATTGCAAGTGCAAATAGCTACCTTGCGCGGGCGCTGAAGAAGAATGGACAAAAAGTATCTCCAACTATTTCTTGAGAACGTAAAAGTGGCTCTCGGTTCCATTCGAAGCCAATGGTTGAGAGCCGTCCTTACCATGCTGATCATAGCCATAGGTATTACCGCCCTAGTTGGAATTCTAACCTCCATAGACGGCATAAAGAGTTCGCTGACGAGCAATTTTGCCAGCATGGGAGCCAATACTTTCACCATCCGCAACAATGGCTCGAACATCCGTATAGGCCGCGGTGGCAAACGCCCGAAGGAATACTCGCGCATTACCTTTAGAGAAGCTGAACGTTTTCAGCAACTGTTCGAATATCCGGCACTTTCGAGCATTTCTGCCTACGCTACATTCTCCTCTACGCTTAAGCATGGTTCCGAGAAAACACAGCCAAATATCAGCGTATTGGGTTGTGATGCGAATTACTTCGTTGTAAGCGGCTATGAGATCGAGCGCGGAAGGAACTTCTCCGAAACCGAATTGCGCTTTGGCATTCCGGTGATCATTATAGGTCAGGAGATCAAGAATGTGCTGTTTCCCAAGAATGTTGACCCCATAGGAAAAGAGGTTTCCGTTGGAGCGAACAAATACAAGGTGATCGGTGTGCTTGCCGAAAAAGGTTCAAGCATGGGATTCGGTGGAGACAAATCGTGTATGATCACCCTAACCAATGCTCGTCAACATTTCCTTAGACCAAAGACCTCATTCACGGTAAGCGTGCTGGCAGATAATGTGGCCTCTTTGGAAAGTGCCATAAGCGAAGCTACCGGCACCTTCAGAGTGGTGAGAGGTTTGAAAGCAGCGGAGGAGAACAACTTCGAAGTAGTACGAAGTGATAACCTTTCGAAGATGCTGGTGGATAACCTTTATGAAGTTCAGGTTGCAGGATTTCTGATCGGCATCATCACGCTGATGGGCGCGGCCATTGGGCTAATGAACATCATGCTTGTTTCAGTTACCGAACGAACGCGCGAAGTAGGCGTCCGCAAGGCACTGGGTGCAACGAAAGCCTTTATCCGTCTTCAGTTTTTGGTAGAGGCGGTTTCCATCTCCGTTCTGGGTGGATTGTTCGGAATCGTATTCGGCATATTGATCGGGAATGGTGTTTCCAGCTTCATCGGTGGCGGCTTCATCATTCCTTGGTTGTGGATCTCGGTTGGTGTGATCATCTGCTTTATTGTTGGAGTCATTTCAGGAATCTACCCCGCCATCAAAGCTTCCAACCTGGATCCGATTGAGAGTTTGAGGTTTGAATAAGTTGACTGAGTTGATAAAGTTGACAAAGAGATAAGTTGACGCAATTCGCTCCATCGTCAATCAAAAAAAAGCCCCGACCAGTTTCCTGATCGAGGCCAAATTCGTATCCGACACCAATCGAATACTCACTGAACAATTAGTTGATATTCGTAATCAGTTCACCTTAATGTTAACTCCTGTAAAGCTACCACTGACCTGGATCTGCTGCGGTGGTGTATCCGAGCTTTCCATCATAATGGTGAAGGTTCCATCAATGAAATAATCGTCAGCACCACCCAGACCTGAACCGACACCCTGGTACAATTCGGACTTGCTGATGCTTATGGTTCCAGAGGTGGCCGAAAACGAGGTCTGCGCCAGCGATGGATTGTTAAAACCACTTGATGCGGCCACATCATAAGTTCCAACGCCAAATGAACCGGAACTGAAGGAAACTCCGAACTGCCATGCTCCACCCATGTTAATGGCATTCATCGCAAATAGGTCTGCTGCTCCAGAGTATGTACCGTTTACCGCCTCTGTTCCCGTCACGTTCTCAGGCAAGGTGAAACTGATGTTCTGACTTATTGCTCCTGTTATGGTTGCATTGAAAACGGCATCCGGTAATTTGTCGTCATCCTTTTCGGTATTGCACGATGATAAAAGCGAACCGA